>NZ_AZUV01000014.1:0-170851 GCF_000513875.1 Mesorhizobium sp. WSM1293
AGCAGACCGACACGCCAGCCGCCCACCAGCGTGTCGGCGCCCGCCAGCAGGCCCCCCGTCGAACGATCGAAGGCAGCAGCGTTGCCGTCGCTGTCGGTNTTGCCCCAGGACCCGAAAGCCTGGCCCCAGACGGCAAAGCGATCAGTATCGGCGGCAACCATTTCAGGGCCACCATCGCCATAGGCCATGACCGGCAAAGCAGCGGTGCTGCCGTCGCCGAAAGCGGCGCGGATACGAGAAGTGGCCGCATCGCGGACGAAGCGGCTGTCCTCGACCAGCATGCCCTTGGCCGAGGCGTGGACTTCGCCCGAAAGCTGGTCGAAGGCAGCGCGTGCCTCGGCATCGGTGGCCAACCCGGCGACGGCGCCGAACACAGCCCCACCAGTCAGGCTGTCCAGCCCTTCGCCGGTGGCGATCTGGTTGGGCGTCAGCCCGGCATCGGCGAAGTCGCGCACCTTGGTCACATCGAGATAGGCGTTGTAGGCGTCATAGGTGTCGGTCACAGACAGGAATGCTGTGCTGGTGACACCGGTCAACGCCTGGAATGTCGTCCCGCCAAGCCCGCTGCCGGCGGACACCACCGTGTAGGTGCCGACGGCGAGGCCCTGAGCCGTTACCGCCAGCGTCGCGCCGGACAGATCGGCTGTTCCTTCGACTGCGAACCGGTCGGCTGCACCCGTGCCATTGATATCGACGGCCAGCACCGAGCCGGCCGCGAACGTCGCATCGCCGGCAAACTGGTTGGTGACATCGCCGGCAATGCCATTGGCCATGGTCAGCCTGCCATTGTTGGTGAAGTTGGACAACGCCTTGAATGTCGTCGTCACCGGGCTATCATAACCGACGGCGGCGGTGACAATGTCCTTGCCAACATCATTGGTCAGCGTGCCGCCACCAAACTCATTGATGCCGGCGGTGTTCCAGGTTGCGTTGTTGGCGACAATATTGGCGGCAGTGCCGAGCTTGACGGTGCCAAGCAGCCCGCCATTGTTGGTGAAGGTCACCGGCCCACCCGAGGTCTCTACCGCCACAAGGCTAGCTATCTGCGAGCTGTTGCGCACTAGGCCGCTGGTGGTGATGGAAATCGCTTGGCCTGCGGACGATATTGCTTTGATCGCGGCGTTGCCGCCTTCGACCGTGCCGGTGGCCGTGATGGTGGTGGCGCCGGCGCCGTTGTTTTCGACCTGGATGCCGGTGAGGCCGCCACCGGCTCCGGCGGCGTCGACTATGATGCCGCCTGTCGTTGTGGTACCGGTTCTTGCCAGGATGCCGGCACCGGATGCACCGGTCACCGTACCTTTCGCCGTGACCTTGGTGGCGCCGGTGCCGAAGTTGAAGGCAGCGAGGCCCGTGTTGTCGCCGCTGACAGTCATGGCGTCGACCGTCAGGTCTGTCCCGTAATTGGCCACATCGATGCCGGGACCGGCTATCCCGGTCACCGCCCCGGTCGTCGTGATGCTGGTGGCGCCGGTGCCGAAGTTGCGAGCATAGATGCCGGTGTAGCCGTTGACCGCCACGGCCTCGACGGTCAGGCTCGTCGCGCTGCCGGCGTTGGTGACACGAATGCCGGTAAGGCCACTCACCGCGCCTTTTGCCGTGACTTTCGTCGCGCCGGTGCCGGCGTTGTAGCCGTATATGCCTTCTTCGCTGCCACTGGCCGCCATGGCGTCGACCGTCAGATCGGTGGCGTTGGCGTTTGCCGCAACGCTGGCAATCGTGCCCTCTGGATTGAGCGTGATGGTGCCGTTAACGGCTACGATGCCTGTGTAGCCGGTTCCCGCTACGTCGCCCTTGGCGGTAACGCTGGTCACGCCGCTGCCCCTGTTCTCGGCATAAATGCCGTAGGTGGCGCCACTAACCGCCATGGCGTCGACCGTCAGGCCGCCCATCGCCGAGGCAGCGTTGAAGGCGTAGATGCCGGTATCGCTTATCCCGGTAACCGCTGCCTTCGCCGTGACGCTGGTGGCGCCTGTGCCATTGTTCTTGGCCTCGATGCCGAAGTAGCCGCTGACCGTATCGGCGAGGATAGTCAGGCCCTTCGCCGTAGTGCCGTTGACGGCATAAATGCCGTCGCCGTCTGTTCCAGTTACCGCCTTTGTCGCCGTGACGCTGGTGGTGCCAGTGCCGTCGTTTGAGGCATTAATGCCGAAGACGCCGCCGCTGACGGTGCCTTCGGCGCGAACCGTCAGGTCTGTCGCCGTGCTGCCGCTGTAGGCATTAATGCCGGTATTGCTCCCGGTCACTGCGGCCTTCGCCGTGACGCTGGTGGCGCCAGTGCCGAGGTTCTGGGCAACAATGCCGGTGCCACCGCTGACTGTGCCTTCGGCGATGACAGTCAGGTCTTTGCCGACATGGGCGATCGGGCCAGAAAAGGTCGGCGTGCCGTTCAGAACCGTGTTGACGACATCGAGCTGTTGCCCGCCATTGATCGCATAGATGCCGTATCCGCTGCTGCTGGCGGTGACATCGCCAGTGGCGGTGACGCTGAGATCTGCCGTCAGGCCCTGATTGATGGCGTAGATGCCGACGGCCGCGCCGCTCACGTTTCCAGCGGTGACGGTAGCAGCAGAACCTTGCGAGTAGACGACGACACCATAACCGCTGGCATCTGTCGACTGGATGTCGCCGGTGGCGTTGACGGTGGTTGCGCCGTCGCCGGTGTTGATGGCGGCAACGCCGATCAGGGCGCCGGTTATGGCACCGCCGGTGTCGATGGTCACCGAGCCGCCCGGATTGGGTCCGTAATAGGGAGGCGCTATCTGCGGAACCAGCGACACGACGCCAAGGCCGATGCCTGTCGTCGAACTCAGCGGCGAGGCATTGGCATCGGTGTAGCTGACCGCGCCGCTGCCCAATATGCCAAGCGCGAAGGGATCGCTGGTGGTGACGCTGAACCCCGGATCGGTGGTGACCGAAGGGTTGGCCGGAGCAAGGGCAAGGGCGATGAAGTCGCCCAGGTCGAGCGGCAAGCCGATCGTGGTGGGTACGATCTGGCCGGTGGTGTTGGCACCGGAGCAGACATAATTGGGGGGTGCCGCCGGCGCGCAGGCGGCGTCGGCGCTCTGGCCAAAGCCGAGCAGCGTCGCTCCGGCCATCGCCGTGCTGACCAGCAGGCGGTTGCGATAGCGACGATTGCGATTGCTGAAATTCATGGTCTGCCCCTGCCCCCATCCCGACAGATCGCCTTCGGCGGTAAGCCGAAGCAATCGTCGGTGTTTCCTGCCAATGGCTGATCGAATGCGATCGGCTTTCCTAGTCGTCATATGACGAGGGTCTGACGCTTTATGCCGCCGTTGAAGGCTTGCGGGAGCCGGGCTGTTACATCCGGGATACACATTCCGTCTGGCTAATTATCGAAGGGTGGGCGGCGGACTGCAGCGAGCTTCCGTTGGCCTTCGAAAGCAGTCAGCCCAAGGTACACCGCGTTCCTAAGGTTTGTTGCTTTCTTCGGCTAGGCGGCCTTTGAAGGTGCATCTGGGGAACCGGCGTCAGTCGCCTGCGGCTGCTCCGCGGCAGGCGTGTCTGGCGCCTCTGTTGCCCAGCGCAACATGACCGACAGCACCAGGGGCCGGCTTTGGAGCATTGGGCTCAGGGATCACGGTTTCGACGCCGAAGCGCCTTGAGCCGGCACTGCGTCGCCAGCTGGCGAAGCCGACCATAAAGCGGTCTTGCTCATGGCCAGGCATGAACAGAGAGCACGATTAATCGACGAGCTGATTTGGCCTACCACCATCCATCTTGCTTTTGTGGATACGCTCCAGAATTGCGCGGGCAGCCTCGGCTCGTTCCTTCGGCCGCCCGGTCAGATGCTGGCCTCCCAGTGAAGCCGGCATCTCCATCTCGCAATCCCACCGTCCATGCGTTGGTCGGGTCGAGTATGCAAACGTACCTCTGGCGCCTTTTTCCATCGGTCAACTCAGGTGCTCCGACATCGGGGCGGAGGATAGGATTTGGAGTAACCAGTGCATGAACGCTCCACACGCTACGGCTTGACCGGTTTGGTTTCTTTCTTCGGCTGCACGGCCATCGACGGCCCCTCCGGCGGCGGGCCGGCGGCGTCCGGCTTCGACTGCTCTGCCACCGGCGTGTCGGGCGCTTGCGGGCCACCTGATGTCAGGTTGACGGACACGCCGTAGATCTTCCACTGCCGGTCAGTTGGCTCGAACATAAGCTCGAAATTGACCTGCAAGGGTACCGACGGGAAGAAGCCCGCCATGTGCAGCATGCCGTTCGGCTCGATCTGCGGCAAAAGGGTCAGTTGCGGCTCGAGCACCGCGACGGCGCCGAAGTCGAGTGCCTGCTTGCGCTGGTTGGCGAAGATGTCGCCGAGCTGTGCGGCACTGTTGGCCTGGAAATTCGGCGAGCCGAGATCGCGCAGCACCGTGTAATTGCCGGTCTTGTTGGCCTGATCGAGCGCCAAAAGCGCACCGCGGATCAGGATCAGCACCCCATTGCGGTCGATACCGGCAGGCCGCGCCGTCTTTTGCCCCACCCGTTTTTCCTTGGCTTGCGCATGCCCGGGCTGCGCAGGCACCGCGACGGCCATCAGCGTGATGGCCACCAATGCGGCAAAAAAACCGCGGGCGCCCGAAGTCCGCCAACCGGGCACCCGCCACTGCAACGGCACGGAATGCTGAAGCCCCAAACCCCGCATCATCCCGGCCGCGTCAGTTCAGTGTCCATGAGGCTCCGACGCTGACGCCGACGTCGCCACGGCCGGTGGTTGCCGATACGGCAGCGTTCATGCGGAACTCCTCGCTGGTGTTGTAGCCAAGGCCGAGCGCCAGCCCCGATTGCCCTTTGAAATGACCGAAGCCGCCAGCCAGCGACAGCTTGCCGGGCCTGTCATCGTAGCGCAGCCCCGCAGTAGCCAGCGCCAGCGCGGTGCCGGCACGCGCTTCCGTGCGGGTTTCGCTGATCTCGCCGCCAAGGTTCTGAAAGCCGGACTCCAACGCGCCGACGCGCCCGTCGAGAGCCGCGATGTTGCTGGTGTTGTCGATCACCCTCGTATCGAGATCAAGGAGTTGAGTCGTATGGGTAGCGATCGCATTGGTGTTGCTGGCGATGCGACCCTCGTGGTCGGCAAGCTCGGTCGTGTGGCCACCCACGGTCGTGTTCAAGGCGTTGATGTTATTCGTATTGCTGGCGATGCGAATTTCATGATCGGCAACCTTTTCCGGCAGGTCTTCGAGCGCGGCCACATCGAATGTCGATGCCGCCAGATTGCCTGCAGCATCCGTCGTCACCAAGAAGACCGGATCGACCGGGTTTAGGTCTTGCGCCGCCTTGCTCGCGTCCGAAGTGACGCCCGCCAGCGTATAGGTGTTATTAACATTGCCGACCTTCACCTGATTGTCGCGCGTGGTCTCCACGCCATGACCGATAGCCATTGATCCCGTGTAATTGGCCTTGGATTGAGCCCCGAGTGTTGTCGCAAAAGCGGCGTTGGCCTCCGCCAGGTGACCAAGCGCCGTTGCCTCATTTTGATCGTTGGCTACGGCGCCGGCCTTCGCGCCCGTGCCGATCGCAGTTGTACCGGAACTGTTGAAATCAGTTGTTTCATCGAGATCGCCTGCTTTGGCAAACGCCCCCATTGCCGTATTCTGCCCGCCCGTGCCGCTATTGGATCTGTAACCCAAGGCGCTGCTTTCCACTCCATCCGCCCGAGCGTGGGAGCCTATTGCTGTTGCATATGCCGAATATGTAAAAGCGTCATACGATGCGTCCGGCCCGTCACCACAAGCGAGACTTGTGACATTTCCACCGTCATCGCCGCCGGCACATTCGCCTGCCCGCGCATTTCCCGAGGCAAGCGCGAAAACAGCCAAGCCCATCAAACCGGCCAAGGTCAGGATCGACATGCCGGGTGCATCACGACGGCTGACGTCCCTCTCGGAAGGCCGACAAGCTCGTTCGCAAAAGCATGACGCCATGTTTTCCGACCTACCCCCCACCGACCTGATAATTCTCGCCATCGCGTTCCCACCTCGATCGAACTGCCAGTGCGACCGAGATTGCAGGTAGGACACAATCCGAACAGTCGTCATATGACGACTGTTCGTCGCTTTGTGGGGCCGCTACCACCTTAACGCGACGGCTGTAGCCGGCAGGTGACACATTGCCGATTACTAATATTAAGAGACCTTGGCTTGAACTCCAGCATTACTTAGCTAGCCGTAACCATAACTTGATAGATATTTTTTGTATGTTAGGCTCCTTGAGCATGGTCCTTTGAAAGCTGGACACCAATGGGTGACGTGAGCATCGAAGCGGTCTCCGCAGTGGTCGGCAAGGTCTATGAGGCCGCTTACGATCAGGAGCGCTGGTTCGATGCGGTGACCGGCCTGCGCGATCTGTTCGGCGGCTCGCGCTCCTGCATCGTGCGACTCGATCCCAAGACGAGCAACGCGGTCTCGACAGTCTATGATCCCGAGTTCTCATCTGCCGAGGTAACCGCTGCCCACATGCGTGATCCCATCAGCCAGGTCGCCGCAGCCTTGCCTGTAGGCTGCGTCTATGATCGCACGCGGATAATGAAAGGGGGAGCCGGCTTCCGCCGTCGCGAGCTCTGGCAAGACTGGTATATGCCGCGCGATATGTATCATGGCCTCGCCTGCAATCTCCTGGCTTCCAATGGCTCCTATTGGTTTCTGGATATCCATCGCAGTTCCCGGCAGAATGCATTCGAGGTCAGGGATGTCGAACTGTTGCGGAAGATCGTCCCGCATGTACTGCGCGCCGGGCAGATCGGTCGGCAGTTGGAGAACACGTCAGCACTGGCATCTGCTTTTTCTCACCTGCCTTTCGGTGTCTTCCTGGTCAACAGTCACCAGCGGATCGCACAGATGAACGAGGCCGCCGAAGCGATGCTGGCGCGGCCGGACAGTCCGCTGAAGCTGAGCGACGGGGCCATAATAATCTGCAATGCGGGGGATACGCAGGAGCTGCAACGGCTTGTCGCCGACGCTTGCTCGCTGCGCGACGCCGTCACGCCCGGCACAGGCGGGACGCTGCTGGTGCCGTCCGATCGGCAGCAATCCGGCCTGGCGCGGCTGGTGCTGTCCGTGGCGCCCTTCGTCGACGCCCGCGCCTATGGTCTGGCATCCGAACGCTGCGCGGTAATCATGGTGACGGAGGTCGCCCGACGCATCCCCGACGGCTTCGAGACGCATGTCCGTGAGCTGTTCGACCTAACGCCGGCCGAAGCGCGGCTTGCTACGGCATTGGCGTCCGGCCGGTCGCTGAAGGAAGCCGCCGACACTTCCAACATCACCGTAAAAACCGGTCGCACCTATCTCGAACGGATATTCTCCAAGACCCGCACCCGCCAGCAAAGCGAACTGGTGGCGCTGCTCAAGAGCACTGAACCGCTCAGCGGGCGCAGATGATATTCACACCCTTCAAATTGCTGCGGAACTCCAGTGTCGTTTGCAAAGCATCCGTGAGCGGTCAATGTCCAATGTGAGCATCGAAGCGGTCTCCGCGGTGGTCGGCAAGGTCTATGAGGCCGCTTACGATCAGGAGCGCTGGTTCGATGCGGTAACTGGCCTGCGCGATCTGTTCGGCGGCTCGCGCTCCTGTATCGTGCGCATCAGCCCACACACATTCGATGCGGTTGCATCCGATTTCGATCCGGAGTTCACCTCGCAAAAGGGCATCGAAGCCCTGTTGCGCGATCCGCTGGCGGCGGCATCGGCCGCCTTGCCCCTCGGCGTGGTCAGTCGCTGGCCCCTGGCGGACGAGGTGGCGGCGTTCCGCCGCCGCGAACTCTGGCAGGACTGGCTGCGGCCGCGCGACATGTATCACGGCCTCGTCTCCAACCTGCTCTCGTCGAACGACTCGCACTGGATGCTCAGCATCGATCGCGGCCCAGGCCAGGAAACCTTCGGCGCCGACGACATCGACCTGTTGCGCAAGATCGTGCCGCACATGCGGCGCGCCGGACAGATCGGCCAGCAGCTGGAGAAAACGTCGGCCCTGGCGTCGGCGTTTTCGCATCTGCCATTCGGCGTGTTTCTGATCAACGGCCATCAGCAGATCGCACAGATGAACGAGGCCGCCGAAGCGATGCTGTCACGGCCCGACAGTCCGCTGCGATTGAGGGATGGCACAATCGCGGCCGCCAGTGCCGAGGATACGCAGGAGCTGGAGCGGCTCGTTGCCGACGCCTGCTCGCTGCATGACGGGGTCATGCCGGGCGTCGGCGGTACACTGCTGGTGCCGTCCGATCGCCGGCAATCCGACCTGGCGCGGCTGGTGCTGTCGGTGGCGCCATTCGTCGATGCCCGCGCCTATGGCCTGGCGTCCGAACGTTGCGCGGTGGTCATGGTGACGGAGGTCGCCCGCCGTATTCCCGATGGCTTCGAGTTGCATGTCCGCGAGCTGTTCGACCTCACGCCGGCCGAAGCCCGCCTGGCTACGGAACTGGCGTCGGGACGCTCGCTGAAGGAGGTCGCGGCAGCGTCCAACATCACAGTAAAGACCGGCCGCACCTATCTCGAACGTATCTTCGCCAAGACCGAAACCCGCCAGCAGAGTGAACTGGTGGCGCTGCTCAAGAGCACCGAACCGCTCAGCGGGCGCAGGTAGAAACCTGATTTTTGGAACCCGACAGTCGGCATATGCCGACTGTCGGAGGCAAAGCATTGTGTGCAAGTTTCGACCCCGATTGTAGCGGCCTCGCTTGAGGAGGGGGCGCTGTCGATGCGGGGAAAGTCGATGTTCGAAACCGGACACGCCGTGGTGGCGGGGTTGCTTCCATTCGCCATTTCCTATGCGCTGGTGGCAATGCTGCCCGGCGCCAACTTCGCCGTCGTCACGCAAGCCGCGCTAACCGCTTCGCGCACCACGGCTCTGTCGGCTGCCGCCGGTGTCGCCTTGGGCGCGAGTTCGCTGGCGACCGTCGTCGCGACCGGCGCCGGAGCGTTGCCGTCAGGGGGCTTTGCACACCAGATGGCCGCCAGCCTCTACGGTGCAATGCTGGTCTTCATCGGTTGGAATTCGATGCGGCGGGCGCTGTCGATCAAGGTTGGCTCCGACGTGCCCAAGCCCGTTCCAATCACGCGATATTTTCGGCTGGGCTTTGTCACGGCAGTGGCAAACCCTGCAACTGCATTGTTCTTCGCGTCCTCCACGCTGAATCTGGATGCGCGCGGGGCAACGCACCTACCCCTGGCTGTGCTGGTTTTTGCCATAGCCATTGCCTGGTTTGGGCTGCTCGGCCTTTGTATCTCCCAACCGGTTGCGCAGCGATTTTACAGTCGTTTTCGAAAGCATGCGGACATCGCGCTGGGAGGAACCCTGGTGGCGCTCGGCTTCTCCGCATTTGGACATTGAGCGGCGGCTGTAGCCGCCCTCTTCTCATCCGCGGCTGGGCAGTTCCGCGCTCTTCAGCAAAGCGACAAGCTGGCTTTGTTGCCGCGTCCCGGTCTTGGCGAAGATCCGTTCGAGATAGGTGCGGCTGGTTTTGACGGTGACGTTGGAGCTTGCCGCTGCCTCCTTCAATGGCCGCCCTTGCGCAAGGGAGGCCGCCAGCCGCGCCTCTGCGGGCGTCAGGTCGAACAGGCCGGCAAGCAAGCTTGGCGACGGCACGGTGGCGCTGGCGCTCATCGCCGTCGCCGCAACCAGAATGTCAGCCCCGGAAAAGATCTCGTGCGCGGCACGGCGCAGCGGCAGGAGATGAATGACCAACGCCGGTTGGCCTTCCCTGGCAGGAATGGGAATGGAACGCACGACCCGGTTGTGCAAATTGTGCGTAATGGCTTGCCGGAAAAGCTCATTGGCGGACACGTCGGCAAGTGCCATGCCGCCATGTGCGGCGGCGATGAAAACGGATGGCATGTTTTCCAGCAGCACATTGGCCGTCAGCACGCGTCCCGATGCGGTCATTACCGCAGCCGGCAGACCAAGGGCCTCAAGTGCGGAGACGCTCGCTTTGGCCTGCTCCATGCCCAACCGCGCCGACACCAGGCCGGCGCGCGCAAAGTGGGGACGAAGCTGATCGAGCCTATCGATCGATGTCTGATCGTAGGTGCCATCCCGCGTCCAGCGTTGAAAGACAAATGTGACCAGTTCACCGCTCGGCATGGCAACCGCCGAACAGATATGAGCACCGATACCCGCCGCCCTCAATTGTATCCGTACCGGATCATGCTCGAGCTCGTCAGCAGTCAGAAAATCTTCGACCTGCACGAAACTCGCCGGTTGCAGGCTGCACATGCGCTGAATCGCATCGGAGAATTTCCAGCTGTCGCCGGCGATGAATTCATCGAACAGGGAGCGGACGGTTTCAAGGGAATTGCCATGCCCGGGAAGCTCGTCACTCAACCGACCGCGAACAGGGGAGCCGTCGCTGAACAGGAAGATCGCGCCGTCAGCCGAACTCGAAAGCTCGCTGGCCGCTTCAAGAGCACCCGCCCACAAATCCGGCACGAACGCGGCCTCGTAGATCCTGTCCGTAAGATCATCGAACATGAGAGCGCACAGCCTCTTTCAGAGAAAGCGTCTTGCCGGCTCGGATCGTCAACGCGCTCCCACACGCCAACCGATACCCGCAAGATCAAAATGCCATGCTGAAAGCTGAGGTCAACCTCAGATTGCTGTCGAGCCGCATGCAGTTGCCGGCCCCAAAACGACAAAACCCGCCGGACTGGGTCCAGCGGGCTCGGAACCGCGACAAAAGTCGTCTGGTGCGGCTCTGGCTTCCGCGGCTTGGTCCGCCGGAGCGGACCAGACGTGGCTTTAGATAGCCCTGCGGGCGATCTTTTCGATGTCGGCGCGGTTGATGCCGAGATCGCTGAGCTGACGTGCGTTGAGACGGTTCAGTTCGCGGACGGTCTCGGTGTACATACGCCAGTTACGGAAAGCGCGGATCGGGTTCATGGTAGTCCCTCCAGAATGATGTTCGTTTCGATGGTGCTCAAATAGGCGTCATCGATGAGGACTTGAATGGCTGATTTTGCATAGCAATGATGCAAATGCTGCATTGCAGCATTAAGCTTCTGTTCATCTTGTGGGCAGCGAGGCGCTGACCTCGCGCGCTGTCAGCCTATGTCGAGCACGATCTTGCCGATATGCTCACCCTCTTCCATGCGCTCATGCGCCCGCCAGGCTTCGCTGAGCGGGAAGATCATGTCCATCACAGGGGCAACCTTGCGCGTGCCGAGCAGCGGCCACACCTGCGCTTCCAGCGCCGCCGCGATCGCCGCCTTGAACTCGACGGTTCGCGGCCTCAGCGTCGAACCTGTGTGGGTAAGCCGCTTGACCATGATCTTCGAAAAGTCCGCGCTTGCGACAGCGCCGGCCTGAACGGCGATCTGGACGATGCGGCCTTCGACCGCCGCGGCTTCGTAGTTGCGCGCCACATAGTCGCCGCCGACCATGTCGAGGATGACATTGGCGCCTTTGCCACCCGTTGCCTCCTTGACCGCGGCGACGAAATCCGCCTCGCGATAATTGATCGCCCGGTCGGCGCCGAGCTTCAGGCAGGCGTCGCATTTCTCCTTGCTGCCGGCAGTGGTGATGACATAGGCGCCGAAGGCGGAGGCAAGCTGGATTGCTGTCGTGCCGATGCCGGACGAGCCGCCATGGACGAGCAGCGTCTCGCCTTTCTTGAGGCCGCCACGCTCGAACACATTGTGCCAGACGGTGAAGTAATTCTCCGGCACCGCCGCGGCTTCGGTGTGGGTGAAGCCGGCGGGCAACGGCAGCACGCTCCCTGCATGGACCTTGACATATTCGGCATAGCCGCCGCCGGGCGTCAGCGCACAGACGCGGTCCCCAATGCGCCAGCGTGATATGTCGTCGCCAAGGGCCGCCACTTCACCCGATGCTTCGAGGCCCGGCAGGTCGGATGCGCCGGGCGGTGGCGGATAGGCGCCTTTGCGCTGCTGGACGTCGGGCCGGTTGACGCCGGCGGCATGCACCTTGATCAGGATCTCGCCGGGGCCGGGCTGCGGCACGTCGCGTGTTTCCGGCTTCAGCACCCGAGGGCCACCTGGCTCCGAGATCGCGATGGCCGTCATTCTTGCCGGAATTTTCTGTCCGCTCGCCATGAGATTTCCCGTCTTTCCTCGCCGTTATCCGACCGGCTGTTTGCATCGACGCCCCTGCCCTATGTATGCTGATTGCCAAATCAGGCAAATGGCCAATCTGGTCTTGGCGGAGGAGGAGCGACGATGGCGATCTTCGACGACGAACCCAAGAAGAAGGCGCGCCCGCACGAGATCGGGCAGGACCTGTCATTGCTTTCCGTCAGCGACTTGACTGAGCGGATCGGCATCCTGCGCGACGAAATCGCCCGCCTGGAAGCCGAACTCAAGGCCAAGGACACCACCAAATCCGCGGCCGAAGCACTGTTCCGCCGCGGATAGGCGCTCGGGCGTAAAGCCCGCCGCCGAAAAGCCCGAATGCGACTGTCTTCAGACGCAGCGTCCCCGCCAAACCTGAGCCGGATCAACCAATGTTCGCAACCTACCGACCGATCCTCTCGCTGCTTCGCGGCACCGCTTTCCTGCTCGCGGCATCTGGTTTGCATGGGCTGCTTCTGCCCCTGCGCGGTCAGTTGGAAGGCTTCTCGACCGCATCGCTCGGCCTGATGGGCACGGCCTGGGCCGGCGGCTTCGTCACCGGCTGCTTCTTCGCACCGCGCATCGTGCGCCGCGCCGGCCACGTGCGCGCCTTTGGCGCCTTTGCCGCATCCGGCGCCATCGTGGCGCTGCTCACCGGGCTGATCATCGACGAGTATGTCTGGATCCTGCTGCGCGCCTTCACCGGCTTCACCATGGCCGGCGCCTTCATGGTCATCGAAAGCTGGTTGAACGAGAAGGCCACCAACGAGAACCGTGGCACCGTCTTCGGCCTCTACATGATGGTGACTTATGCCTCGATCATGGGCGGGCAGATGATCGTCGCCGGCGGCGACGTGAAGTCCGCGTCGCTGTTCATGATTACCGGCATCCTGTTTTGCCTGTCGCTCATTCCGACGGCGGTCTCGACCGCCTCCCACCCCAAGCCGCTGCAGGATGTCTCACTTGATGTCAGGGGCCTTTATGCCAATTCGCCGGTGTCGGCGGTCGCTTGCGTGTTGATCGGCATCGCCAACGGCGCCTGGGGCACGCTTGGCGCGGTCTATGGTGCACGCATCGGCATTTCCACGGCCGAGATCGCCCTGATGATGAGTCTTGTGGTCGTTGCCGGTGCCGCCATGCAGCTTCCGGCCGGGCGCCTGTCCGACAAGACCGACCGGCGCTTCGTGCTGGCGGGGGCGGCTTTCGGCGGGGCCTTCTTCGCGCTCATGATCTTCCTGTTCGAGCCACGCTCCGGCGTCTTCGTCATCGTCTTCACCGCCGCTTATGGCGCCTTCGCCTATACGCTATATTCCATCGCCGTGGCGCATGCCAACGACCACGCGCGCTCGGAGGATTTCGTCAAGGTATCTGGCGGGCTGTTGCTGCTCTATGGCTTCGGCACGATGATCGGACCTTTGCTTGCGGCTGCCCTGATGGGCTGGATGCGCCCGGAAGGTCTGTTCCTGGCGACCGCCTTCGCGCATCTCTGCCTGGCGGGCTACACGCTGCTGCGCATCAGCCGCCGCGCGCCGGTGCCGATCGGGGATCGTGACGCCTTCAAGACGCAGCCGGCCGACCGCTCGGTCACCCCGGAAGCATTGCGGCTTGATCCCAGAAGAAAAGCAGAAGCAGACGGTTGAGATTCGAAAGGCTTTGCCTCACTAATACAGGCATGATGTTTTCCGACGCCTTCATGGCGATTGCCGATCCCAACCGGCGCCATCTTCTGGAAGAACTTCGCCGCGGCCCGAAAACCGTCACCGAACTGGCCGCCGGCTTGCCGGTCTCGCGCCCAGCCGTGTCGCAACATCTGAAAGTGCTGCTCGATGCCGGCCTGGTCCACGCCAAGCCGGAAGGAACAAGGCGCGTCTATACGGTGAGCGGCACTGGCTTCCTCAAACTCAACATCTGGCTCGATCAGTTCTGGGAAGCCTAACCCCGATCAACCGTTGTTGTAGGGGAAGAACTTGAAGTAGGGCTGCGCCTCCCCGATCACCCGAGCGAAGGCGGGGCGCTGCAGCAGGCGGTCGTGATAGCGCTTCACAGCCGGATACCTGTCGCCCAACGGCTCGACCTTGTTGGCATAGAACAGCGCGGGGGAGGCTGCGCAATCGGCCGTGGTGAAGCTGTCGCCCATCGCCCAGATCTTCGACTGCATGTCCTGTTCGATGATGGCGTAGGAATTGCGCAACCGGTCGCGAGCCTGCTCGACGCCGAACGGGTCGGTCTTGTCGCCGGGGCGCAACCGGTCGCCGACAATCTTCTGCATCGGCTCCTGCACATAGAAATCATAGAAACGGTCAGCTTGGCGGACGGCCAACGCCATGTCGATCTCGGCGGGAACGAGGTCGACCGGCCCCGGATAGTGCGCGGCCAGATATTCGACGAGGATGCTCGATTCCAGCACCGTACGGCCACGCGCATCGTCGCGCAGCGCCGGCATCTTGCCGGCCGGCGAGATCTTCAGGAAGGCCGCGCGCGATTCAGCATCGCCAAGGTCGACGATGACAGGCGTGAACGGCGTGGCGTTCTCGTACAGCGCGATCAACGGCTTCCAGCAGAAGGAGGCCAGCGGATGGAAATGAAGTGTCAGGGACATTTTTTGCTCGTCTGTTTCGTGGATTGTCGGTGGCCGCTACCCTGCGGCACGCCTGTTGCGGTTAGCCTTGTCCGTCAAACCAGCCTATGCTGCTTCAACCGGCTTGGACATGCGCGATGATCGCTGCGGACATCTCGGCCCAGTCGTCCGGATGCAGCTCGTGGCCGCCACCTTCGATGCGAATGAGTCTTGCGCCGGTGACCGTCTCGGCCAGCGCCTCGCCGTGTTCGACCGGAAAGATCGGATCCGCCGTGCCGTGAATGACCAGCAGCGGCGCCGCGATCTCGTGCAGGCGGCCCTTCCAGGCGGCGCCGCCCTTGAGCATGAAATGGTTGGTCGCGCTCAGGAAGCCGCCGGAGCGGTCGTAATCCTGCTCGACAAAGGCCCGTATCCCCGCCGCATCGAATGAATGCGTGGTGCTGGCGATCGCCCGCGCATCCCTGACGATGAAATCGACCACTTGACCACGGTCCGACCAATCGACTTTGGCGCCCTCGGCCGAGTGTTCCATGTAGGCTTCGGTCGTCCCGGGAAGGCCGGATGTGTCGATTCCCACCGGCGAACTGCTGATCACAGTCAGAGATACGACACGCGAGGGATGTTTCAACGCCACAAGCTGCGCGATCATGCCGCCCATCGACATCCCGACGACATGCGCCTTGCCGATGCCGTGGTGGTCCAGAACATGCATTGCATCGTCGGCCATATCATCGAACGTGTAGGGCGGCTCTCCCGGCTTGTATTTCGTCGAACGGCCGGTATCGCGATTGTCGTAGCGGATCACGAACAGGCCGGCACCGGCCAGTTTCCGGCAGAACGCCTCCGGCCACCACAGCATCGAGGCCATCGCTCCCATGATCAGCAACAGCGGCGGGTTCGCCGGATCGCCAAAGACTTCGGATATAATCTCAGGGCGTTCGGTGGTCCTCATCACGCAGTCTCCTCTCTGCAAAACTGATTGCATTTTGCAATCGGTTGCACGATAATAAAACTGATACGATAATGCAACCGGTTTTGGAGAAAAATCTCATGAGCATGGATCGCCGGTCCGGGTGCCCGATCAATCTGTCGCTGGAAGTCTTCGGCGACCGCTGGAGCCTGATCATCCTTCGCGACATGATCTTCGGCGGCAGGCGCCATTTTCGCGAGCTGCTCAACGGATCGATGGAAGGCATCGCCTCCAACATCCTCGCCGACCGGCTGAAGCGCCTGATGGAGCTGGGCATGCTGACCAAGGCCGACGATCCCTCGCACAAGCAGAAGGCGATTTACAGCCTGACCGAGATGGCGATCACGCTGGTTCCGATCCTGGCCCATCTCGGCGCCTGGGGCCGCGTCTGGCTGCCGGTCAGCGACGAATTGTCGATCCGCGCCGAACTGCTGGAAAAGGGCGGACAGCCTATGTGGGACAAATTCATGGACGAGTTGCGGCACGAGCATCTCGGCATGCCGCTCGATACAAGGTCTGGCCCTTCTGTCCGCGCGACCTTGCAGGCCGCCTACGAGGCGGTGGTTGCCAGCAAGGCCCTCGCCGCCAGCCCGGCCGCGTAACCAACTTATTTTCCCGTTTTGGGGCCGGCTCTGCTAGAAGAAGCGGAAAATCACAATTCACGGGATTGGATAAGGTCTTGGTTGAGAACTCTCGGGATGCTGCCCGCGCACGCGCCGACCTGCGCTTCAAGAAGCAGGAAGAGGCGGCAACCGTCCGCCAGAAGGCGATGGCCGAATACGCCGCCGAGAGCGACGCCCGCCAGGCCAAGACCAACAAGCTGCGGGCACTGCGTCTCGCCAAGGAAGCGGAAGACCTCGCCAACGCGCCGGCGGAACCCGCCAAGAAACCGGCCCGCGCCAAGAAGAAGTAGCCCAGCCACGTCCGGAGCCATACAAGCGGCAACGCTTATCCGGAAGAGCCGGCGAAGGCTGCTTTCCATCCTGCCTTTTCACGCGAAGCAATTTCAACCGGAACCGGGATGTTATCTCACCCGCCGACGATCGATGATCGACGCGTTTCAAACAGGAGACCGCCATGACCGCACTGCCGCTCGAAAAAGCCAGGCAAATCATCGAAACCGCCTTTGCCAAGGGCTCCGATCTCAAGCTCAAGCCGCTCGGCGTCTCGGTGCTCGACGCCGGCGGGCATCTGGTCGCCTTCCAGCGCCAGGACGGCGCCTCGTTCCTGCGTCCGCAAATGTCGGCCGGCAAGGCCTATGGTGCGCTCGCCATCGGCATGGGCTCGCGCAAAGTCGAGGCCTTTGCCAAGGAGCGCCCGCATCTCGTCGCCGGCATCTCGGACGTCTCGGGCGGGCGCGTGCTGCCGGTCGTCGGCGGCGTGCTGATCCGCGACAAGGCCGGTGCCGTCATCGGCGCCGTCGGCATTTCAGGCGACACGTCGGACAATGACGAAGCCGCGGCAATCGCCGGCATCGAGGCCGCCGGTTTCACCGCCGATCCGGGGTGAGGTCGGGAACTTCGTCATCCACGGGCGGAGCAGGAGCGAGGCTCCGTCGCGCAGACCCGAGGATCCATTCCGTAACATCAGCCGTAGAGTGCAGCGGAGCAGAATTCTGGACCGCTGAAACGCTCACGTGTCGCGGCTTGGACCCTGGGGTCTGCGCCGCGTCGCTACGCTCCTTGCTACGCCCTGGGATGACGACGTTAGGGGCGTTTGCGCCAACTGTCAGCGCAAGCGCCCGTCAAACTTCCGCCTTCCGCGCCGGGGACCTAATTCAAATTGATGTCCCGGCTGGCCGACCGCATCGACACCGCGAATCCGGCCAGCACGTCGAACAGCGCGATGACCATCAGCGTGAAGAAGACGGAATGGGCCGCACCCTTCACCAGCAGGAACTCGACCAGGAAGGCCACGAAGACCAGCGTCGACAGAAGATGGTCCATGATCGAGGCATTGGTGGTGCGCACCGACTTCGCCATTTCGAGGAACAGGAAGATCAGCCCGATCAGCACCATCAGATCGCCAAGCGTCATCGAGAACACGCCACCCGACATCATGCTGAATGAGAAGACCTCGCTTGCCCACGGATCGTCACCGCTGCCGAATATTCCCAGCAGTCCGAGATTGTAGAGCACGAAAGGCACGATCAGCAGCGGAATGGCACCGAACATCTGGCGTCTCCATGTGGGGGCAATCCTTTGTAGAATGCGCCACAGGCACGCCGTCAAGATGTTTCGATGGCAGCGTTGAACACGGTCGAAGACCGCACGCAACAACAATGTCAGCTGGTTGCCTGCAACGATTGCCGCCCACGCGTCGAGATGCGCGCTACCCCGCCCCCCAAACGCAAAAGGACCGGCCACCGGCCGGTCCTTTTGGAATTCAGACCTTTGGAAGGCTGGTCTCAGCTTTCCTTGGGCGTCAACACCTGGCGACCGCGATACATGCCGGTCTTCAGGTCGATATGGTGCGGACGGCGCATTTCGCCGGAATTCTTGTCCTCGACATAGGTCGGGGCCTTGAGGGCGTCGGCCGAGCGGCGCATGCCGCGCTTGGACGGAGAGGTTTTACGTTTCGGAACGGCCATGGATATGCTCCACTACATGGTCAAAAGCCCCGCCCGCCCTCGTGAAAGGGCCATGTCGGGGCCTAAATCTGAGAAAGTCGGGTGCCTATACACGCCCTGTGCCGTTTTGGCCAGCACTGGCGCGAATTTTTTTGGATCGGCTAGCGGAGACAACCGACATAGGCGCCCGAGCGGCCGGCTCGCCGCTCGATCAGATTGGCAAGCCGCCTCAGGCCAGGCCCGGGCTTGGCCGGATTGCGGGCGATCGGATTTGGCAAAGAGACCGCAAGCAGGGCGGCCTGCCGTCGCGACAGCTGTTTTGCCGAGACGCCGAAATGGTGCTGTGCCGCGGCCTCGATGCCGTAGATGCCCGGCCCCCACTCGGCGATGTTGAGATAGATTTCCATGATGCGCCGTTTCGACATCACCGCATCGAAATAGACGGCCAGCGGCAATTCGACCACCTTGCGCACCGAGCCCAGCGGCCGCGACCAGAGATACAGGTTCTTGACCGTCTGCATGGTGATGGTCGAGGCGCCGCGCGTCGCTTCGCCGGCCAGCGCATCGTCGACGACGCCTCTCAGCTCGCCGAGATCGACGCCACGATGAAAGCAGAACTGCCCGTCCTCCGACATGATGACGGAATTGGCCAGCACCGGCGACACGTCGTCGATCGACACCCAGCGGCGGTCGTAACCGGAGAAGGTCGCCAGGTCCTTCAGCATCAGCGTCGAGACAGGATGCACGAAGAACGGCAGGTACAGAAACGTCAGCACGACCGGAATCAAAGCCAGCACCGCGGCCACGACGATGCCGCGCCGGACCCAGCGCTTGAGACCACGGCGGTTTACGCCCCGCGATCTCGTCGCCATGTCCAGCTTTTCGGTTTCATGATCGACGATCGGTTCCGCCAAGCCGCCCAACCCGTGCCAGAGAGCTCGTTTTGAAACGCGCTCCTGTGAGTCATGTGACGGTGTTTTCGAGAACCGGAGCGGAGCGTACATTAGAGTACGCAAGCACCGGAAGCGCAGAAAACGCCCTCAGATGACCGCAGGAGTAGAGTTTCCGAACGGGCTCATACTGCTCCGGCATAATGGCGCTTGCCTTCTTGCGCAACGTCTGAGTGTCGGCTACCGGTCCCGGCCATGACGAATGACGACCAAATGGCGTTCGAAATGGCGCTGATCAGGCGGGCAGCCGCCGTCGAGGTGCTGCTGCGGCGACTGCTCGACGACCGCGCGCTTTCGGGCGAGATCGCCCGGCCGGACCGGCTGATGGCGGCGATGCGCCATGGCGTGCTGAACGGCGGCAAGCGCCTGCGGCCCTTCCTGGTCATGGAAAGCGCCGCCCTTTTTTCCGCCGACGGCGAGGCGGCACTGCGTGTCGCCGCCGCACTTGAATGCGTGCATTGCTATTCGCTGATACACGACGATCTGCCCGCCATGGACGACGACGACCTGCGTCGCGGCCAGCCGACCGTGCACAAGGCCTTCGACGAGGCGACCGCGATCCTGGCCGGCGACGCCCTGCTGACGCTGGCCTTCGACATCATTGCCGGCGAGTCGACCGCGCTGCCGGCGGAGCGGCGGGCAGCCCTGGTGCTGGCGCTTGCCCGCGCCGCCGGAGCAGGCGGCATGGTCGGCGGCCAGAAGCTCGATCTCGAAGCCGAACAGACGCCGCCGGACGAGGCCGGCATCATCCGGCTGCAGGCGATGAAGACCGGCGCGCTGATCCGCTTCGCCTGCGAGGCAGGCGCCCTCATCGCCGGCGCCCCGGCCGATGACCGCGAGCGGCTGGCCGAATTCGGCTCGGCGATCGGTCTTGCCTTCCAGCTTGCCGACGACCTGCTCGATTTGACCGCCGACGCCAGCCAGATGGGCAAGGCGACCGGCAAGGACGCCGCCGCCGGCAAGGCGACGCTGGTGGCCTTGCATGGTGCAAATTGGGCACGCGGCCAGCTGCACGGCCTCGTCGCGCAGGCGCATGCGCTGCTTGAGCCCTATGGCGACGATGCCCAGTTGCTGAAAGAAGCGGCGACATTCGTGGCGGCGCGTAACAGCTAAGGTTGGTGCCAGCCGGAACATCGAACTGATTGCACGCACGTCCCCGCCGGCCGGTTCTGAAATAGAACTTGAGCGGAAGCCTGCCGAGGCAGAGGATTGACATCCGCACGGCAAGCACGCGGTGCGGATAAGAGTTGGAGGATGCCATGTCGACCACCGACAAGCTGTTCAGCGGTTCCATTCCCGAGATCTACGACCGGGCGATGGTGCCGCTGATCTTCGAGCCATATGCGCGGGATCTGGCGGAGCGGGTGTCGAAGCTCGGGCCGCAATCGGTGCTCGAAGTGGCGGCGGGCACCGGTGTGGTGACACGTGCGCTCGCAGCAAAGCTGCCGGCGCAAGCGCGCATCGTGGTCACCGACCTCAACCAGCCCATGCTCGACCACGCACGCACGCGGATGGTGGACGATCCTCGCATCACCTGGCAGCAGGCCGATGCTCAGGCGCTGCCCTTCGAGGACGCACAGTTCGACGCCGTGGTCTGCCAGTTTGGCGCGATGTTCTTCCCCGATCGGGTGGGCGCCTACGGGCAAGTTCGGCGCGTGGTGCGGCTGGGCGGGCACTTCCTGTTCAACGTCTGGGGTGCCATCGAAGAGAACGAGTTTGCCGATGAGGTGACGCGTGCGCTCGGCCATTTTTTCCCGGCCGATCCGCCTCGCTTCATGGCAAGGACACCGCATGGCTATCACGATGCGGACGTCATCCGCGCCGACCTGCATGCCGCCGGCTTCCGTAACATCACCATAGAGCCGCTGGATGCCGTCAGCGCCGCTTCCTCGCCATATGAGGCGGCCACGGCCTATTGCCAGGGCACGCCCCTGCGGGCCGAGATCGAGGCGCGCGGTGGCTCGCTGGAGGAGGTGACGCGATACGTGGCGAATGCCCTTGGGAAACGGTTCGGGGAAGGCCCGGTGAGTGGCCGCATCCGCGCCCTCGTCGTGGACGCGGCCTAGGCGCGCTGTCCATCCGGCGGCTCGCACGGCTCGCCTGCCCGAACGAACGAAATTTTAATGTAAATGAAGCGTAATCCCGGCCATTAAAATGGTGCGTATGTGTTGGGGTTGCGCATGCCTGAATATTCGTCCTTCATCCGGTCGGTCCGGATCCGCTATATTTCAGGGTTGCTGATCTTCGCGCTGGCTTCCGCAGGCATCGTGATTGCGCTTGATCGCGTCAATTCCTTTCGCCGCGACATCGATGCGCTGAGCAGCAATCTCGTCATCTTCACCCGAGACCTGCGCAACGCGACCAGCTTTGCCGAGACGACCGGCACCGCCTGGCGGGCGGAGACACGCGATGCCCTGACCACATCGGCGCGCGGCCATTCGGAGCGCCTGACCGGCGAGATCGAGACGCTGACCGCCCAGCTTGCGGCGATCAAGCCGCGGCTGTCGATCAAGACCGTCGACGAACTCCAATCCGCTTCAGTTAACGGCGATCTGTTCTGGTCGCCGCGCGACATGGTGCGCAATTTCAACCTGATGTCGGTGGCGCAGAAGGTCGATGAGTGGAGCTATCGCGAAATCCGCAACCAGAATGACCTGTTCGCCCAACCCATGCTGGTTCGCGTCCGCACCGCCATGGATGATGAGCGCCATCTGGCCGATGCCTCCAGCGACAGGCTGTTGTTGTGGGCCAGCGGGATCCTGTTCGCGGCCCTTGCCATCGTCGCCTTCTGGATCTTCCGTCCGATGGAAGTGGCGATCCGCCGCGCCTTTGCCGAATCCGCCGAATCCCTGTTCAAGGCCGAGGCCGCCGACCGCGCCAAATCGGAATTCCTGGCCAATATGAGCCACGAAATCCGCACGCCGATGAACGGTGTGCTCGGTATGGCCGAACTGCTAGCCAAGACCGATCTGACCCCACGCCAAAAGACCTTCACCGACGTTATCGTGAAGTCCGGCAACGCGCTGCTCACCATCATCAACGACATCCTCGATTTCTCCAAGATCAATGCTGGCCAGCTCACCCTCGACCCTGCTCCCTTCCGCCTTTCCGAGGCGGTCGAGGACGTGGCGACGCTGGTCTCGGCTCGCGTCGCCGAAAAGAACCTCGAACTGATCGTGCGCGTCGATCCGCGCCTGCCGGCCCATGTCGTCGGCGACGCCGGCCGGTTCCGGCAGATCATCACCAACCTGCTCGGCAACGCAGTGAAGTTCACCGAGAAGGGTCACGTGCTGATCGACGTCGGCGGCGAGATCGTCAACGACGTGGTCCAGCTCAAGATCCGCGTCGAGGACACCGGCATCGGCATACCGGCCGAGAAACTGCAGAACGTGTTCGAAAAATTCGCGCAGGTCGACGGCTCGTCCACCCGCCGTCACGAGGGCACGGGGCTGGGCTTGGCCATCGCAGCACGCCTCGTCGACCTGATGGCAGGCAAGATCGGCGTCGAGAGCGAGATCGGCCGCGGCTCGGTGTTCTGGTTCGCGGTGCCGCTGCCCGCGCATCAGGCCGCGGCGCGCGACGAGATCGTGCCGGTCGACGTCACCGGCGCGCGCGTGCTGGTCATCGACGACAATCCGGTCAACCGCGAAATCCTGCTCGAGCAGCTCAGGAGCTGGAGCTTCGACTGTGCCGCCGCCGAAAGCGGCGCCGTCGGCCTGGCCTTCCTCGATCGCGCCTTTCAGTTGGGCGCCGCCGTCGACTGCATCATCCTCGACTACCAGATGCCTGGCATGAACGGCGCCGACGTCGCCAGGGCAATTGCTTCCGACAGCCGGCTGTCCTCCATCCCGGTGGTGTTGCTGACCTCGGTCGACCAGGTCGATTTCGGCAAGATGATCATCGACTTCGGCATTGCCGCGCATTTGACCAAGCCGGCGCGCTCCGCGGTCCTGCTCGGCACCGTTATTTCGGTCGTGCAGAAGGCCCGTTCGCAGGTCGGCAAGGCGCAGTTTGTCCGCGAACCGATCGTCCAGGCCCCCCCGGCAGCGCCGCCCGCCTTTACCGTCATCCGCGGCCCGGCGCTGCCAGTCGCGGCAGCACCGGAATCGACAACCACGCCGAACGGACCGATCGACATCCTGATTGCCGAGGACAACGACGTGAACCAGCTGGTCTTCGGCCAGATCCTCAATGGCTTGGGCTTGAGCTACCGCATCGCCGGCAACGGCCGCACGGCGGTCGAGATGTACCGGGCGCTGCGCCCCAAGCTGATCCTGATGGACGTCTCGATGCCGGAGATGAATGGCTACGAAGCGACCCGCGCGATCCGGGCCATGGAGACCTCGACGGGCACCCACATTCCGATCATCGGCGTCACCGCGCATGCGCTGAAGGGCGATCGCGACAAGTGCATCGAATCGGGCATGGACGACTATCTGCCGAAGCCCGTTTCGCCCGACCGACTGGGCACCAAGATCGGCACCTGGCTCAGCGAGACCGTGGTGGCCAAGACGGCGTAAAAGCCGGCCCTATTGGTCAGGCCGGATCAGCGCAACCGGCCGATCGGGATGATTTCCGGCGAGGTCACACCATAAGGTGTGCCCTGCCAGTCACCCAGCCACTGCTCGACCAACAGGCCAGTCTCGTCCAGCATCCCCGCAAGATCTTCCTTCTTGGGGAACGCGATCTTGGATTCGGCGCTCAGAACAGGTCTACCGCCCGGAATGTCATAGAAGGTCGAGTAGGTGACGATGCCGGTAGCGGCATCGTGTTCGGCATCATACCAGGCTTTGACCGTGCCGAGGCCGGGATGTGTAACTGCCCGTTCGGAGCGCTGCGGTGTCCATTCCAGCCATTCCTCCTCGGCGGGATTTCGTGTGTCGAAAATGAAGAGCCCGCCGGGAGCGAGATGCTCGGCGATGGTGCCCAGCACCGCCATCTGATCCTCGCCTGTCAGGAAAACCTGGAACGCATGCCCGGTGAGCAGGACCAGGTCGAAACGCCGCCCGAGCCGAACAGTTCGCGCGTCGGCCTCGACCCAGTCGACCCTGTCGCCGCCGGCCCTGCGCCGCGCCACGTCGAGCATCGCCGATGCCGGGTCAACGCCAGTGACATTATGCCCATCGGCAAGTTCGGCAGCCAGTTGGCCAGTGCCACAGCCGAGATCGAGGACCGAGCCGCGATTTACGGCAAGACCGATACAGTAATCAAAATCGGCACGGCCGCTTTGGTTCTCGATATCATAGAACTGGACGAAGTCGGGATCGCTGTAGATAGGGTCGGTCATAGTCTCTGCCCATACTCCAATTTCCAGCTGCAGCCCATCAATGCGTCAGGCGGCTGCGTCCAGACGATAGCGGCGCATCCAGTCGAGGCTCGTGTCGTCGGAGAGCTTTGCAACGCCGGGCCTCACGTCATCGGCATTCGGCGCTTGAACGCCCAAGACTTCGCAGATGCCTAGCAATGTCGCCGCCGGATTGCTCGAAAGGCGCTCGTAGCCAACCCGATGCGGGGATATGCCTTGTGCTGCGAACCAGATGTTCCAGGCCGCATCATAGGTCTCGAGTTCCGCGACCTCACGCCTGATCCGCTCGAAATCATATTGGGGCTCTTTCGGCGGTGCGACCCTTTCGATCTCGGTACCGTCGGGAGCGATATGCCAAAGACCGGTCTGCTCTGCCTTGATCAGGGAGACAGCCTGCGCAAGCTTGTCTTCCCGCGAGAGGTGTATGTAGAGAACATTGCCGAATGCTCTTTCGAACCGTGCTCTGTCGGATGGCCGTTTTGGGAAAATCCGGTCGAGGATCGCCGAAAGCTCATCCAGATTTTCGCGCATCAAGCGGAGGCCGAAGAGGTCGGTCCCACCCTTACCGGCGGCGATCGCGGCATCGAGATACGCGGCATCGAATTCGAGCTCGCTCATCGCGGCGCGATCGGGCAACTTCCACTCTTCGGCCCACTCCACCACGTCCTGGCGCCGATAGAATGAGTGTGGATCGCCGGCCGTCTTGGTGGATGCCAGAAGCTTGCACAGCAAAGTGCTTCCGGTCCTCGGTGTGCCGCAGATAATGTATCCATCGAACATGTTGTGCCCACGCGGCTTGTCAAAGGCAGGGGCTGTCGCTCCTGGTAAGATGGCCGCCGCCATAGCTGAAATCCTTGCTGGATGCGACGTCACGGCTGTCGCTTTTTTAAATGCCTCTCTCAGACAAAACACCCTGCCGGCAGGGGTCAAATCACCGGTTGCGCACCACCACGCATGCCCCACCGATGCTTTGCAATTTCTGGCAGATGACGTTTGCATCGGCGCGGTGGTCGACACCGATCCTGACCGCATAGATACCCCGCCGGCCGATTGGCGTGCGCACCCGGCTGACCACGGGATCGTGCCCGTTGAGCAGGGCCGGGAACCGGCTCCTTACCCTGAGCCACTGGTTGATCGCGGCACTGCGGCGGAAATTGCCGGCCACCTGGATGCCCCATGGCTTTACGTTGATCGAGGCCATCGCCACGGTCCGCGACATGATCACCGGCAGTTTTCGGCAAGCGACGGCAAAATCCGCCTTAGCGTCGAGCGGTTCGACCCTTCCGGCATAGGCTCGGTCAGTGAACTTGTCGGCTGGTTCGCCCATGATGTCGAAGACATAGCTTTCGGTTTCCATCGGCAGGAAACCGCCGGAACTGAGCCAGCGCGACACCCGGCTCTCGCCGGCATTGTAGGCGGCGGCCGCCAGGCCGAGATTGCCGTAGCCGGTTTTCATTTCGGCGAGATATTTCGCCGAAGCCGGGATCGCCTGATTGATGTCGAAGGAATTGGCAAGCCCGCGCATCTTGGCGGTTCCCGGCATGAACTGGGCAATGCCTTCGGCGCCGACGGGACTGACGGCGTTGGGATCGAAACGGCTCTCCTTCCAGATCAGCCGGGCGAAGAAATCCCTGGGCAAACCATTCTGGTCGGCATGCGCCTGGATCAGGTTGCAGACCTTGTCGATAAGCCGTTGCTTGGCGGATTGCGGCGGATCGGCCTGAGCCAGTGTCGACCAGACTAGCCCACACAGCAGGACCAGCGTCGCCCACAGGAAACGCTGCATTTGACCTACTCTGCCGCGGCCTTGCCGCCGCGACCGAACCGCTGTTCGATATAGTCGGCGACCATTTTCTCGAAATCCGCCGCGATCGACGGTCCGCGCAGCGTCGCCGCCTTCTTGCCGTCGACGAAGACAGGCGCCGTCGGCGTCTCGCCGGTGCCGGGCAGCGAAATGCCGATATCGGCATGCTTGGACTCGCCCGGGCCGTTGACGATGCAACCCATCACCGCGACCTTGAGGTTCTCGACGCCGGGATATTTGTCGCGCCACACCGGCATGTTCTTCCTGAGATCTGCCTGGATGTTCTGAGCGAGCTCCTGGAACACGGTCGAGGTCGTGCGGCCGCAGCCGGGACACGCGGCGACGATCGGCACGAACTGCCTGAACCCCATCGTCTGCAGCAATTCCTGCGAAACCTGCACCTCGCGCGTGCGGTCGCCATTCGGCTCCGGCGTCAGCGAGATGCGGATGGTGTCGCCGATGCCTTGCTGCAGCAGGATGCCCATGGCGGCCGACGAAGCGACGATGCCTTTCGAGCCCATGCCGGCTTCGGTCAGGCCGAGATGCAGCGCATGGTTGGAGCGGGTGGCGAGCTCGGCATAGACGGCAATCAGGTCCTGCACGCCGCTGACCTTGGCCGACAGGATGATTTTCTCGCGGCCAAGGCCGATCTCTTCCGCCATCTCGGCCGACAGGATCGCCGACTGCACGATCGCCTCGCGCATCACCTCCTGCGCCGTCAGCGGAAACCCCTTGTCCTGGTTGTCGTCCATCAGCCGGGTCAAAAGCTCCTGGTCGAGCGAGCCCCAGTTGACACCGATGCGCACCGGCTTGTCATGCCTGATCGCCATCTCGACGATGTCGGCGAACTGCCGGTCCTTCTTGTCCTTGAAGCCGACATTGCCGGGGTTGATGCGATATTTGGCCAGCGCCTCGGCGCAGGCCGGGTGATCGGCCAAGAGCTTGTGGCCGATATAGTGGAAGTCGCCGACCAGCGGCACGTTGATGCCAAGTCGCTGAAGCCGCTCATGAATGCGCGGTACGGCGGCGGCACTCTCGTCGCGATCGACGGTGATGCGCACGATCTCGGAGCCGGCCCGGTGCAGTGCTGCGACCTGCGCGACGGTCTGGTCGATATCG
This sequence comes from Mesorhizobium sp. WSM1293, assembly GCF_000513875.1. Lineage (NCBI taxonomy): Bacteria > Pseudomonadati > Pseudomonadota > Alphaproteobacteria > Hyphomicrobiales > Phyllobacteriaceae > Mesorhizobium > Mesorhizobium sp. WSM1293. The sequence goes on from NZ_AZUV01000014.1 coordinate 27,364, forward strand.
GCCGTGTCGGTGTTGGTCATCGATTGGACGACAACAGGCGCGCCGCCGCCGACGACCACGCCGCCGACATCGACGCCGACCGAGGTGCGGCGGGGGAAAGGAGAGGAAAAATATCCGGTCATGCCGGCAGCCTTTTGTCTCTGGAGCATCTTGTGTCCTGCATGGGCGCACAACGACGCCCCGGGCCGATGCGCTGAGGTCCGGGCATGAGGTGGAGGAGCAAAGATGGCTTGTCAATGGCGACAGGTCGCCACTGGCCGGAATCGGCACGCCGCCAACGACCAAAAACAATCGATGATCTGGCGAACGGGCGACAGCCGAAGCGGATATTAAGCCGGGTGCAAGTCCAGCTTCGGCTGACAGACCGGTGCTGGGAAATCAAACCCCTCCACGCCGGCGGCGGGGAGCCGCCGGGAAAAGAGGCCGCGGATACCGGGCGGCTATGTCAGGAGGGCATCAATGCGTGGTCGGTTTTCCTCTTAGTTTTTCAATCTCGTCCTTGAGTGCCAGCTTGCGTCGCTTAAGATTCACGATTTCGAGGTCGTCGACCGATGGATGATTCATCGCGTCATCGATTTCACGTTCGATGTCGCCGTGTTTCCGCTGCAACTCATCAAGATGGGATGCAAGAGACATGATTGGTTCTCCCTTTCATGGTTTTCCTCGATTGCAACCGTCACGGCGCGTCCACCGCAGGTTCGCTTCTGTGACGGCACGGTGACAGTGTGTCACCTTCCGCGGGCGATGTCGAATGATCCGTGGTAGCATTCCACGACACTGTGAAATGTGATATGGGCTGCACGCCGGTGACAAAACACCCGGCCCCGCCCAATCAGGCCCAGCTTTGGGCGCCGCAGACGTGCAGACGGTAGAGAATGTCCGATCAGGAACAGGCCGATATTCGCCTCGAATTTTCCCGCCTGAAGCAGGAACACGCCGATTTCGATGCAGCCATCAACGCGATGATCGCCATGGCCTGCGATCCGCTGCAGATCCAGCGCATGAAGAAGAAGAAGCTGTTCCTCAAGGACCGGCTGATGGCGCTGGAAGACAAGATCATTCCCGACATCATTGCTTGAACGATGTGAAGTACTGACGCTGATCGAGCGCCAGGCAGCGGCGATCTGCATCTCCCTGCGCGGTCGTGTGACGGTGCCTTTGGCCGGTCAATCGTTGGGCTCTTTTTCGCCGGCGCACTAGCCGCGAAGGCGCCTCCTGCCGGGCGATCTCGCACATGGAGCACCTCGAACTCGACGGCTTCGTCGCACGTTTCCGCAAAACGGCGGCTGAGGACGGTCCTCCCCAGTCACTGATCCCGCCGTTCTGACGGATTGTCCGGTGACGCCGCTGGGAAACCTGCGCCTTCGCGCGGCTCAGCCCCGGCCGTCGACACAGCTCACCGTCCGCCCCTCAAAACAATGACTTTACAAATATTTGTGTTTATGTGAAGTCATGACGATTGAAGGATCGACCATGACAGCCACTCGTTTCGCCACGCGCCTGAATTCCTTTGCCTCGCAGCCGCAGGCCGAATGGCCTGATCTTACCGGCAAGCCGTCGCTGCTGCAGATGGCGGCGCGCGCCGCCAAGGTCGGCGGGCTTACCGATCTCGACCTCAACTTTCCCGACCATGTCAGTGAAAAGCCTGCGGAAATCGCCCTCAAACTGGGCGATCTCGGGCTTTCCATCAATGGCTTTGCCATGCGCTACTACTCCAACCCCGCCTTCAAGCTCGGCGCATTCACCAATCCGGATCCGGCGGTGCGCCGCGAGGCCATCGACCTGACCAAAGCCGGCATCGACGCCGTGCGTGAGGCCGGCGCCAGCCTGATGACGCTGTGGCTCGGCCAGGATGGCTTCGACTACGCCTTCCAGGCCGACTATGTGACGCTTTGGCAACACGAAATCGATGGGATTCGTGAAGTAGCCGCGCATGATCCCGACTGTCAGATCAGCCTTGAGTACAAACCGAACGAACCACGCTCCTACAGCCTGATGCCGGATGCGGCGACGACCTTGCTGGCGATCCGCGATGTCGGCCTGCCCAATCTGGGCGTCACCCTCGATTTCGCCCATGTGCTCTATGCCGACGAACAGCCGGCCTTTGCCGCGGCCCTGGTGGCGCGCCACAGCAAGCTGCTCGGCGTGCATCTGAACGACGGCTACGCCAAGCGCGACGACGGCCTGATGGTCGGCGCGGTGCACACGCTGCAGACCATCGAGCTGCTCAGGCAGATTCGCCGCGACGGTTACGCCGGCGCCATCTATTTCGACACGTTCCCCGACATGACCGGGCTCGATCCGGTGCGCGAGTGCGAAGTCAACATCGCCACCGTCAAGCGCATGCTGCGCGTCGTCGACCGGCTGGGGCAGGACAATCGCCTGTCCGCCGCCATGGACAGCCAGGATGCGGTGACGTCGCAGGCCATCATCCAGGAAATCATGCTCGGGCCGGATAGCTGAGGCATGCGCACCATTATCGTTTTCAACAAGGGAGGAATACAATGAAACTTCTGCTTGCCACGGCTACCGCCGCACTGATGGCGCTGTCGATCGGCTCTGCCTTTTCGGCCGACCTCGCGCCGCTCAATTCCGACACGGAAAAGGACCGCATCGACTGGTCGCAGGTCGAGGCCAAATTCGGCGCGTTCCCCAAGCTGCCCGAAGGCACCAAGGCAGGCGCCGTCTCCAAGACGCTGACCAATGAATACTGGCGCTCGCTGGGCGAGGGCTACACGGCATTCGGCGCCAAGGTCGGCGTTCCCGTCGTCTATCAGGCAGCGCAAAGCGAGGGCGACCAGCTCGGCCAGCTCACCATTGCCGAAGGCCTGGTGACGCAGGGCTACAACGTGCTGCTCGTCTCGCCGCAGACGGATGCCAATCTGCAGCCGATCATGGAGCAAGCCAAGGCCGCCAACGTGCCGGTGGTCAACGTCAATGACGCCGTGATCCCGCAGGCCGAACATTATGTCGGCAATGTCCAGCGCGACAATGGCGTGCGCGTCGCCAAATGGTTCATCAAGAACCGTCCGGATGGCGGCAAGGTCGCCATCGTCGAAGGCCAGGCTGGCGTCTATGCCGCCGTGCAGCGCACCGACGGCTTCAAGTCGACCATCACCGAGGCAGGCAAGTTCGAGGTCGTCGCCAGCGTTCCCGGCAACTGGGACCGCCAGACCTCCTATGATGCGGCCACCAACATCCTGCAGCAGCACCCCGACCTGATCGGCTTCTATGCCAACAATGACGGCATGGCGCTCGGCATCGTCGAGGCAGTCAAGGCCGCCGGCCTGCAGGACAAGGTTGCGGTCTTCGGCACCGACGGCATTTCCGACGCCTATGCCTCCATACGGGCCGGCGAACTGACCGGCACGGTCGACAGTTTCCCGGTGCTGACCGGCGAAGTGGCGTTGGAAACTGCTCTGCGTCTCGTCGCGGGACAGAAGCTGCCCCGCGTCGTCGCCACGCCCCAGGCACTGATCACCAAGGACAATGCCGACCGCTATTCCGGCGCCGGCGCGCGCAAGGCACTGCTCGAGGACGCGGCTGCGGGCCAGTAAGGCCAGTCGGCGAGTGCCGGCCAGAGCAATTCGCTCCCGCCGGCACCGTTGCCCGGAGATAGAACCCAATGTCACCCCGGCTGCAATTCCAGGGCATTTCCAAGCTGTTTCCGGCCGTGCGGGCGCTTGACGGCGTGTCGTTCTCGGTAGGTGCCGGTGAAATCCACGGCCTGCTCGGCGAAAATGGCGCCGGCAAGTCGACGCTGCTGCGCATCCTGTCTGGCGTCCACACGCCGACAGCGGGAAGCGTCCTCATCGACGGCAAGCCGGTTACACTCGCCAACCCGGTCGCCGCACGCGCTGCGGGCGTCGCCATGATCCATCAGGAATTGCAGCAGGTACCACGCCTTAGCGTCGCCCAGAACATGTTCCTAGGCCATCCGCTGACGCGCGGCGCCATCTTCGTCGCCCGGCGCGAACAGGAGCGCCGTGCTGCGGAGGCTCTTGCGGCCATCGATCCCTCCATCGATCCGGCTGCACCCCTCGGTACCCTGAAGGTGGCGCAGCGGCAGATTGTCGAGATCGCCCGCGCGCTGCTCGATCGCGCCCGCATCGTTGCCATGGACGAGCCGACATCGAGCCTGACGCCGAGCGAATTCGAACGGCTGGCGCAAGTCATCACCGGCCTCGCCCGCGACGGCGTCGCCGTCGTCTATGTCTCGCACAAGCTGGACGAGGTGTTCGGCATCTGCCGGCGCGCCACCATCATGCGCGATGGCGTCGTCGTCGATTCCGTCGATCTGAACGACCTGTCGGAGAAAGCGGTCGTGGCGATGATGGTCGGCCGCGAACTGGCGCAGGAACAGCATAATTCCCATGCCACGAACAAGGTCATGCTGAGCGCGCGTGGCCTCTCCTCGGCGACGAAGGTGCGCAACGTGTCGTTCGATCTGCATCGCGGCGAGGTGCTGGGCATTGCCGGCCTGGTCGGTTCCGGCCGCACTGAACTGCTGCGGCTCTTGGCCGGCGCCGATCGCGCCACGGCCGGGACGATTGCAATCGACGGCAAGGCGGCACGGTTCTTCAGCCCGCGTGACGCGATTGCCGCCGGCGTCGGACTGGTGCCGGAGGAGCGCAAACGCGAAGGCATCGTGCCGCTGCGCTCGATCACCAGCAATATGGCGCTGGCCTCGATGGCCGTGTTCGCGCCGCGCGGCCTCATCGATCACGCCAGGTTGAAACAGGTGGCGGCCGAGAAGATGAGCCGCGTCAATCTGCGCCCATTCCTGCTCGACCGGCCGATCCGCCTGTTCAGCGGCGGCAACCAGCAGAAGGCGATCATCGGCCGCTGGCTGGCGGCGGGAACACGCATCCTCTTGTTCGACGAGCCGACGCGCGGCATCGATGTCGGCGCCAAGGCGGAGATCTATCATCTGATCGAGGAACTCGCCGCCGAGGGCCATGCGGTGGTCGTCGTCTCCTCCGAACTGCCCGAGGTGATCCGGCTTGCCGACCGCGTGTTGGTCATGCGCGACGGCACCATCGCCGCCGAACTCGATAGGGCAAATCTCTCAGAACAGGCGATCGCGGCGCACGCCATCCCGCAAACGCAAACGCCGGCCGCACAGCCGGCAAGGCAGTAGGTGACGGATATGTCGGATGCCACTCTGGTGCGGCCCCAGGCCGAATTCCTGCGCGGTGTTTCCATGCGCGACGCCGGCACGCTGATCGGGCTTGTCGTGATCCTGGCCGTGTTCGGCGCGCTGGTGCCCGGCTTTTTCGCCGAGCGCAACCTGATCAACATCCTGCAGCAGTCGAGCATCAATGCCTGTCTGGCGCTGGGCATGACGCTGGTCATCATCTCCGGCGGCATCGACCTGTCGGTCGGGCCGACGGCGGCACTCTCGGCCGTCATCTCGGCCTCTATGATGGTCGCCGGCGTGCCGTTTCCGCTGGCCATCGCCGCCGGCTTCGCCATTGGTCTTGCCTGCGGCCTCGTCAACGGCGTGCTCGTCGCCCATGTTGGGCTGCAGCCCTTCATCGTCACGTTGGGAACACTCAGCACCTATCGGGCACTGGCGCTGATCTACACCGGCGGCAATCCGGTCCTCGGCCTGCCCCCAGGCTTTCGCGCCGTCTTCAACGGTTCGCTGTTCGGACTGCCTCTGGCGGTCGTCATCGTCGCCTGCGTGGCTGTCGTCGCCTGGGTCGTTTTGAAGAAGACGCCCTTCGGCGAATATCTGCTCGCCGTCGGCGGCAACGAGGAGGCGGCCTACATCGCCGGCGTGCCGATTGCCCGCACCAAGATCGCCGCCTACATGATCTCAGGCCTGCTGGCGGCGCTTGCCGCGCAGATCCTGATCGGCCGGTTGGGCGCCGCCGAACCCATCCTCGGCAATCTCTGGGAGCTCGACGCCATCGCGGCTGCCGCCATCGGCGGCGCCTCGCTGATGGGCGGCAAGGGCAGCGTCGTCGGCACCATCCTGGGCGCCGTCATCCTCGGCGCCATGCGCAACGGTTTGACGCTGATGAACGTCCAGTCCTTCTATCAGCTTCTGGCAACTGGTCTTATAATCCTCGCCGCGATGCTTATCGATCGCGTGACGAGGGGGCGTGGATGACCTTGAGCGGGCTGGACCTGAAAGCGGTAGGACCGCGCATCCGCATGATGATGCCGCATCTCACTCCGCTGGAGGCGAAGGTGGTGGAAACCGTCTTCGGCCGGCGCGGCTTCGACGAGAGCATTCCGCTGAAGCAGATCGCCGAGGAATCCGGCGTGTCCGAGGCGATGGTGGTCAAGATCGCCAAGAAGCTCGGCTTTTCCGGCTATCGCGATTTCCGCACCGCCGTCTACGAATACAGTCGCCTGCCGACCGCCGAGATGCACCAGGAACTGTCATCCGACGACAGTTCGGCCGAGATCGTGCAAAAAGTGTTCCGCACCTCCATCCAGGCGCTGGAGGAGACGCTGGCGATCCTCGACATCGAGGATTTCGACCGCGCCGCCGAGCTGCTCTTCCGTGCCAAGAACCGGGATTTCTATGGCGTCGGCGGCTCGGCGCAGATCGCGCGCGACGTTTCGCACAAATTCCTGCGCATCGGCATCCGCGCATCCGTCTACGACGATTCGCACATGATGCTGATGTCGGCCTCGCTGCTCGGCGGCGACGACATCGCCGTCGGCTTCTCGCATTCGGGCAACACGTCGGCCGTTATCGACGCCATCCAGTTGGCCCGCAAGAACGGTGCCCGCACGCTGGCCATCACCAATTACGACAACTCGCCCCTGGCCGCCGTCGCCGATATCGTTCTGTGCTCGACCGCGCAGGGCTCGCCGCTGATGGGCGAGAACGCAGCGGCCCGCATTGCCCAGCTCAACATTCTCGACGCGTTGTTCGTCGCGGTGGCGCAGCGCGACTATCAGGCGGCGGAGCGCAATCTCGGCCGCACCATGTCGGCGGTGACATCGAAACGAAAAGACCGGGGCTCATGACGACAACGCCGCTGGTGACCGTGTTCGGCAGCCTGCATTACGACATTATGGTCGACGCCCCCGACCGCCCGCGCAAGGGCGAGACGGTGACCGGCCATGCCTGGCACCCCAAATGCGGTGGCAAGGGCGGCAACCAGGCCGTCTCGGCGGCGCGGGCCGGTGTGTATGCGGCGATGATCGGCGCCGTCGGCGACGATGATTTCGGGCGGGCGTTGCTGGCCAATCTCGATCGCGCCAAGGTCGACCGCCGCTTCGTGCGGGTGGCCGCTGGCGCCGGCTCCGGCATGAGCGTGGCGATCTTCGACCAAGGCGGCGACTATGGCGCGGTGATCGTCTCGGGCAGCAATCTGGCACTGGGCCATGCCGACAGTGCCTCTGCTTCCGATGTGGTGGGACAGACGGCGGTGCTCCTGCTGCAGAACGAAGTGCCGGAAGCCGCCAACATTGCCGCCGCACGCGCAGTCAAGGCACGGGGCGGTCGCGTCGTGCTCAACGCGGCCCCCGCGCGCAAACTCTCCGAGGAGTTGATCGCCCTGGTCGACATATTGGTGGTCAACGCCATCGAGGCGGAATTCCTGGCTGGCACGGCAGTGGTCGAGACACTCGACGGGGCCGCGCAAGCCGCACGGCTATTGGCCGATCTCTATCCGGTGGCAATTGTCACGGCGGGCGGCGAAGGTGTCGCCTGTTGCGACCGGAGCGGCGAGGCCTTTGCGCTGTCCGCCATCCCGGTCAAGGTCGCCAGCACGCATGGCGCCGGCGATGAATTCGTTGGCGCGCTGGCCGCGGGACTTGCCCGTGGGCAGACCATGCGGGTGGCCATCACCGCCGCCAACGCGGCTTCGGCCTTGCTGGTCTCGACGCCAGAGGCCGAGCGCGACGGCATCTGACCGGCTGGTTTCCGTCTTGCCAGACCGCAGCAGCGGCCGCCTATCCTTGCGGCCTCGTGCGAATTCCGCTAAGGCGCGCCTTTGTCGCCGGGGAACACGGACTTGGACGATCAACGCGCCGACGTCGCCATCATCATGGGCAGCCAGTCCGACTGGGCGACGATGCGCCATGCCGCCGAAACGCTGGAAGCACTTGGCATCCCGCACAAGCGGCTCATCATCTCCGCGCACCGCACACCGGACCGGCTCTATGATTTCGCCAAGGGCGCCAAGGCGGCCGGTTACCAGGTGATCATCGCCGGCGCCGGCGGTGCAGCACACCTGCCCGGCATGACGGCGGCGATGACGCCATTGCCGGTGTTCGGCGTGCCGGTGGAATCGAAAGCGCTTTCCGGGCAGGATTCGCTGCTGTCCATCGTCCAGATGCCAGCCGGCATTCCCGTTGGAACGCTGGCCATCGGCAAGGCCGGCGCCACCAACGCAGCCCTTTTGGCCGCCGCCGTGCTGGCCCTGAACGATGACAGCCTTGCCGTCCGTCTGGATGCCTGGCGCGCCGCGCAGACTGCCAAGGTCGCGGCTGAACCGACGGATACGCCGTGAGCCTGCCCGCCGGATCGACCATCGGCATCATTGGCGGCGGCCAGCTCGGCCGCATGCTGGCTGTTGCTGCCGCCCGTCTCGGCTACCGCACCGTGGTGCTGGAGCCGCAAGCGGATTGCCCGGCCGCACAGGTCGCCAACCGGCAGATAACAGCCGCCTATGACGACCCGGCCGCCCTTGCCGACCTGGCAGCGTCGAGTTCCGTCATCACCTACGAGTTCGAGAACGTCCCGGTCGCGGCGGCCAGCGCGCTGGCGGCCAAGGTTCCGGTCTATCCGCCGGCGCGTGCGCTGGAAGTGGCGCAGGACCGGGTGGACGAAAAAACATTCCTCAACGGCATCGGCATTGCCACCGCCGATTTCCACGCCGTCGACAATGATGACGAGCTGGCGGCGGCGCTGAAAGCATCCGACGGCAGCGGCATCCTGAAGACCCGGCGCATGGGATATGACGGCAAGGGCCAGCGCGTCTTCCGCAACATGGAAGCCGGCGGTTTTGCCGGCACATGCGAGGCGATGGGCAATGTGCCGCTGATTCTGGAGTCCTTCGTGCCGTTCGAGTGCGAGATATCGGTGATCGCGGCGCGTGGGCTGGACGGTGCGGTTGTCGCCTACGATCCAGCCGAGAATATCCATCGCAACGGCATTCTCCACACATCGACCTTGCCGGCCGCCATTATGCCGGAGACGGCGCAAGCAGCCCGAACGGCCGCATCGAAGATCCTTGCGGCGCTCGACTATGTCGGTGTCATCGGCGTCGAGTTCTTCGTGCTGGCCGATGGCTCGCTGCTGGCCAACGAGATCGCGCCGCGCGTGCACAATTCCGGCCATTGGACGGAAGCCGCCTGTGTCGTTTCGCAGTTCGAGCAGCATATCCGCGCCATCGCCGGCCTGCCGCTCGGCGGCCCGGACCGCCATTCCGACTGCGTGATGGAAAACCTGATCGGCGACGATGTGCTGCGCGTCCCGGAGCTTCTCGCCGAGCCCGATCTGATGCTGCATCTCTACGGCAAGACCGAAGCGCGGCCCGGTCGCAAGATGGGTCATTTCACTCGGATCAGACGTCGCGCCTCATAAGGTTGCCTACTGCGCGTCGTCGCTCTCGTCCTGCCCTGGATTGGCGCAACTCCCATCGCCTTCCTCGCAATTGGCCGCGGCAGCGAGCTGCTTGACGCGGTCATTGGTCAATCTGGTCAGGCATTGCGAAACTTCCATCGAATGGATCGATCCGCCTTCGCTGGCGGCGGTGGAATGCGCGCACTCGGCATCGCGAAAAGTGATCCAGGCGCGTTGCGCCACCTGCAGCAATCTCTTGCCGTTGGCATCGTCCGAGCTGGTGAGGTTCTGATAGGCCGTGTTGAGCCTGGCGTCGGCCGCCTGGTAGTCCTCGCCGGCACAGATGTTCATCATTTGCTGGCTGTCGTCGCTGCGGTCGCATTCCTGCGCGCGCGCAACCGAAGCTGCCGCCAGCAGGACCAGGCAGGCGGACAGGAACATCCGGCGCATAGACGTCTCCAAATCATTTCACGGCGACCGCATCATCCCAGCCGGCCCAGGGCCGCGCAATGCCGCAAGGCCGACATGGCGGATAATTGATGACAGGGATGATTCACAGCCGCTATGGAGCACGCTTGCGGTTGACAGGGACAAGGCTCCTCGTTTATGAGCCACCCACAGTTCAAAGGCGCGTCTTCTGGCGCGCCTTAAAATTTCGACCCAACCGGGTCCACACTGACAGGCAAGACCATGAAGATCAAGAATTCGCTCAAGGCGCTGAAGGCGCGTCACCGCGACAACCAGCTGGTTCGCCGCAAGGGCCGCATCTACATCATCAACAAGACCGCCCCGCGCTACAAGGCACGTCAGGGCTGAGTTTTCGGGCAGGAGGCTGTCGCCTCCGCCCATTTGATGCTTGTCGCCGTCTGCCGGCCTTTTCACGCCAAATTCAGTTTGACGTTCTCTCGCCCGGGACTAGAGTCCGGCGATGCGGATTCCTTTTGCATTTTTGACATCTCTGCTTGTTTCCGGCGTCATTTATGGCCCGGCATGGGCGGATGGTGCTGTCGCGCCGCCGGCCACTCAGGATGCGCCGCCCGCCGCAACGACGAAACAAGCCCGCCTCGATCAGCTGTTCAGCGACTTGAAACGCGAACGCAACGAAAAGGCGGCGGAGCGCATCGCCGGCAACATCTGGAGCGAGTGGTCGCAATCCGGCAGCGCCTCGATCGACCTGATGATGCAATGGTCGCAAAAAGCCGTCGAGGGCCAGAAGTTCGACGTCGCGCTCGATTTCCTCGACCAAGTGGTGACTTTGCAGCCGACTTATGCCGAAGGCTGGAACCGACGTGCCACCGTCCATTTCATGATGAAGAACTACGGCAAGTCGATGTCCGACATCGACCATACGCTGCAGCTCGAGCCGCGCCATTTCGGTGCGCTGTCCGGCCTGGCGCAGATCATGGCGCTGACCGGCCACAAGCAATCGGCGCTCGAGGCCTGGCAAAAGGTCCTGGCCATCTATCCGATGATGCGCAGCGCCCAGGACCAGGTCGGCACGATTTCGGAGGAACTTGCCGGTGAAGGCATTTGATTGCTCTAGGGGAGTAAGGGAATAGGGCAGTAAGACCGTAGGGGCAGATTGCACCCGCGGAACACACCCTACTCCCCTACTCCCCTACTCCCCTACTCCCCTACAACTTATCCTCCTCCACCTCCGTATCTCCCCCCATGAACCTGATCTACGCCGCCCTTGCCTTCCTGATGGCGCTTGTCTTCGGCTTTGTCGGCATCACCCGCGTCGGCTCATGGCTGATCGAGCACCGCGATCCGCCGTTCGGCGAGTTCGCCGACATCGACGGCGCCCGCATCCACTATGTCCATGTTCCGGCACCCGCCAACGCCGAGCTGCCGCCGATCGTCTTCATCCACGGCGCCAGCGCCAATCTCAGGGACCAGATGATGCCGCTGCGTCCCTTGCTCGAAGGCCGCGCCGAAATGCTGTTCTTCGACCGGCCAGGCCATGGCTGGTCGGGTCGCGGCACCAACAACGAGAACCCGTCGGCGCAGGCCAACACCATTGCCGCACTGATGGACCATCTCGGCATCAGGAAGGCTGTCATCGTCGGCCATTCCTTCGGCGGCGTGGTGACATCGGCCTTCGGCCGCGAGCATCCAGACAAGACACTTGGACTGGTCTTCCTCGCACCGGCGACCCATCCATGGCCGGGCGGCGCAACCGCCTGGTACTACGATCTGACCACCATTCCCGTGCTCGGCTGGCTGTTTTCCGAAACGCTGACCTATCCGGCCGGTACACTGCAGATGGCCGACGCCACCACCTGCGTTTTCTCGCCCAACAAGGTGCCGGACAATTATCTCGGAATGGCCTCTATCCCGCTGGTGCTGCGACCAAAAGCCTTTCGCGCCAACGCCACCGATGTCGCCGGGCTCTATCGCTATGCCCTCGACGCCGCACCGCGCTACAACGAGATCAAGGCGCCAACCGTGGTCATTTCAGGCGATCGCGACAAGGTGGTCTATGCACATATCCATTCGGTCGGTCTGGCGCGCGACATTGCCGGTGCCGAACTCGTCTGGGTGCACAATCTCGGTCACAAGCCAGACTGGATCGCGCCCGACCTGACCGTCGGCGCCATCGAGAAGGTCGCCGGCAAGAGTATCGACCTGCAGGCGATGGCCAGGACCGTGGAGGCGCGCATCGCCGGCGACGCCTACGGCGCCGGCAGATGCGCCGATATCAAGGTACCGCAGGCCGAACTCGCGCCGACCTGAAGCGGGTCGCCCGAACCGTTCAGAGCCGACACGCTTTAGGAATCTAGCGGCTGACTTGTGTGTCCGACCCGATATAGGCGATGCGCAGCATGTTGGTCGAACCCGGTGTCCGCAGCGGTACGCCCGCGGTGATGATGACGCGGTCGCCCGGCTTGCCGAAGCCTTCGTCGAAGGCGATGCGGCAGGCGCGGTTGACCATGTCGTCGAGGTCGACGGCGTCGGGCGAGACAACGCAATGCGTGCCCCACAATAGCGACAGCCGCCGCGCCGTGTTGAGGATCGGCGACAGCGCGATAACAGGCACTTGCGGCCGCTCGCGGGCGGCGCGCAGGCCCGTGGTGCCTGATGCGGTGTAGGTGATGATCGCCGACAGCTTCAGCGTTTCGGCGATCTCGCGCGCGGCCAGCGAAATGGCGTCGGCGCCGGTCGCTTCCGGCTCGGAGCGCTGGGCGTTGATGATGCCGGCATAGGTCGGATCGGTCTCGACCTTGGTGGCGATACGGTTCATCATTGCCACGGCCTCGACGGGATAGGCACCCGCCGCCGATTCCGCCGACAGCATGATGGCATCGGCGCCTTCGAAGACGGCGATCGAAACATCGGACACCTCGGCGCGGGTCGGCACCGGTGCCGTGATCATCGATTCCAGCATCTGCGTTGCAACCACCACCGGCTTGCCGGCGCGGCGTGCGGCGCGCGTGATCTGCTTCTGGATACCGGGCACCGCCTCGAGCGGCATCTCGACGCCGAGATCGCCGCGGGCGACCATCAGCGCGTCGGACAGTTCGATGATTTCGGCCAGCCGGGCGACAGCCTGCGGCTTCTCGATCTTGGCCATGATCAGCGCCCGGCCGCGTGCGATCTTGCGCGCTTCGGCCAGATCCTCCGGCCGTTGCACGAAGGACAGCGCCACCCAGTCTACGCCTGTGGCCAGCACGGCATCGAGGTCCTTGCGGTCCTTCTCGGTCAACGCGCCGACCGGCAGGTCCGTGTCAGGCAGGCTGACGCCTTTCTTGTCGGAAATCGTGGTACCGGCGACGACGGTGCAGACGATCGACTTGCCGTCGCTCTTCACCGCCTTCAGCTCGAGCTTGCCATCGTCGATCAGCAGGCGATGGCCGGCTTCGACCGAGCTCAGGATTTCCGGATGCGGCAGATAGACCCTGGTCGAGGTGCCGGGCTCGGGATTGTCGTCGAGCGTGAAGGTCTGGCCTTGCGTCAGCACTTCCTTGCCGTTGGCGAACTTGCCGACGCGCAGCTTTGGCCCTTGCAGATCGGCGAGGATGCCGATCGGCCTGCCAACGGCTTCCTCGACAGCGCGGATGCGTCCGACCAGCGTGCGCATCAGTTCATGGTCGGTATGGCTCATATTGATGCGGAACACATCGGCGCCCGCTTCGAACAGTTTCTTCAGCATCTCCTCCGAGGAGGAGGCAGGACCGATGGTGGCTAGGATCTTGACCTTGCGGCTACGTCTCATTGACTGTTTGTTCCCGGGGTGGCTGGAGCGCCTCCCGTTGTGGACTCATCGGTCAGCTGGACCATCCAGCTTGCCTGTTCGCCCGTGTCATATTCCTGGAATCCGGCGCGCTGAAAGCCCCGGGCGACGCAGTCGGTTACGCCTGCGATCTTGAACTCTTTTTCAGCCACGCACATGTTGATCGGGCCGTCCCAGCGTCCACCGCGTTCGGCGTCTTCTGCATAAAGATAGTAAAACCTTGATGACAGCGGCCCTTCGATCAGCGTCTTGCAACTCGATCCCTCGATGTGCCACCAGCCTTCGGTGATCCAGCCGGCCTTGGCGCGATAGCCGATGCCGACACCAACCAGGTTCTGCGTGGCGTTGCAGACGCGGAAATCGGCACGCGCCGGCGAAGCCACGACCATGGCCGACAGGCCGATGGCAAGAGTGAGGAGCGGCATGGCAAAGGCAGAGCGCATGCGCTGCCCGCCGGCGGAACTCATCCGAAAACCCCTCAAAAACCACATCAGCATCTCTCTGCGCCCCTTTTCGGAAAAGTCCGGGCGCATGTCAACGCACCGTTTTGTCCAATTCCAATCGATTTAGAAAGGCTCCGGCGCACAATTCGCCGACTTGTGCCAGATTTCCCGGGAAACCTTGGCCAAACAACGGCATTGCGCAAGCGTCGTCTTCGTGGAATGACGATAGCATCCTCCCCGGAAGCCAGCGAACAGACCATTTCCCGCCAATGACCCGATCCACAGTTTTCGCGCCTTTCGACATCATCGAGGGCGACCGCAAGCGAGGCATCGTGCTGTTGGGCGATCATGCCCGTCGCGACCTGCCCGACGACTATGGCAGCCTCGGCCTGCCCTCAGCGGAGTTCGACCGCCACATCGCCTATGACATCGGCGTCGAGGGCGTGACGCGCGAACTGGCTGCCCTGCTGGGCGTGCCAGCGGTGCTCGCCAATTTTTCGCGGCTGCTGATCGATCCCAATCGCGGCGAAGACGACCCGACGCTCATTCGCCAGCTTTATGACGGCACGGTCGTACCTGGGAACTACCCCATCACTGCCGAGGAGCGCGAGAGGCGGCTCGACGGGTTCTACCGGCCCTATCACGACGCCGTCAGCGCCATGATCGCCTCGGTCGCACAGGCTTCCGCCCAGGCGCCCTTCATCTTCTCGGTGCATTCCTTCACCCCGGCCATGCAAGGAATCCAGCGTCCTTGGCACGTCGGCATCCTGTGGGACCTCGACGACCGCGTGGCGCGGCCGTTGATAGACATGCTGGCGCAGGACAGGAACCTCGTCGTCGGCGACAACGAACCCTATGACGGCGCGCTGCGCGGCGACACCATGTACAAGCACGCCATCGTCAACGGCTTCGCCCATGCGCTGATCGAGATCCGACAGGATTTGATATCGGACCAGAAGGGCGCGCTCGCCTGGGCCGAACGGCTGGCGCCGATCGTTGACGCCATCGACCGCCGTCCCGATATACATGTGGTGAAGATGTTCGGCTCGCGCACCGGGCCGCTATGACGGAGGTTTCGATGACCGAACTCAGCGACGAGCAGCAACGCGATTTCGAGGCGGCCGCCTTCCGCCGGCTGGTCGAGCATCTGCGCGAACGCAACGACGTGCAGAACATCGACCTGATGAACCTCGCCGGCTTCTGCCGCAACTGCCTGTCGAACTGGTATCGCGAGGCGGCCAATGCCGAGGGCGTCGATCTCACCAAGGATCAGTCGCGCGAGATCGTCTACGGCATGCCCTATGCGCAATGGCAGGCGCTCAACCAGACCGAGGCCTCCGACGCCAAGAAGGCCGAATTCGAGGCAAGGCGCCCCAAGGACCATTAAGGCCGGCGATCACTCAAGGCTGTGTTTGGCTCAAAAAATGCTTCCCGAAAGAGCCTTGACTGAAAATTGAATCGATCTAATTTGCCGCGCGAAGCCATTTCTTGCGGGATTCGCCTCATGAACGCGTCAACTGCCAAGCTGACTGCCATTCGCGGCCGATGGGCGCTCGCGGCCATTTTCCTCGCCAACGGCTTCCTGACGGGCAGCTGGGCGCCGCAGATTCCGGTGTTCCTGACCCGGCTGGAGATTTCGAAGTTCACGCTCGGTCTGCTGATTCTCTTGTTTGGGGTCGGCGCCGTCGTCGCGATGACCTGGTGTGGTCATTTGATCTCCAGACATGGTTCGCGCACCGTACTGCGTTGGTTCGCCCTGTGCGGCAGCCTCGGTCTCATGGTCGTGGCGCTGGCGCCCGACGTACCCTTGGCGGCCGTTGCCATGATCATCTTCGGCGGCTCGATCGGTGGCATGGACGTTGCGATGAATGCCAACGCCGTGGTGGTCGAACGGCGGCTCTCCCGCGCCGTCATGTCGTCTTCGCACGGCTTCTGGAGTCTCGGCGGTTTTGCCGGTGGCGGCCTCGGCGGCTTTGCCATCCAGCATTACGGCCACCTCGTCCACGCGGCGGCAGTAACGGCGTTTGCCTTCGCGGTGATCGCGGTGGCCGTTCGCCATCTCCTCGCCGAAGACAGACCGCAGGCGGCCGAGCACCACAAATTCGCACTGCCGGCAAACCCGCTGGTTTATCTGATCGGGCTGATGGCGTTGCTGGCGATGATCTCCGAGGGCGCGGTGCTCGACTGGGCAGCCCTGTATCTGCGCCAGGAGTTCGGCGCCGATCTCGCCGTCGCCGGCCTCGCCTACGCCGGATTTTCAGGCGTCATGGCGGTTACGCGGTTCTTCGGCGACGGCATACGCAATCGCTTCGGCGCGGTGACGACGCTACGCGCGTCGGCCCTCGTAGCCGCGGTCGGCATGCTGGTGGCTGGCCTGGCGCCCTCGCCCTGGCTCGCCATTGCAGCCTTTGCCTTTTGCGGCTTCGGCATCGCCAATATGGTGCCGATCATCTTTTCGGCCGGCGGCAACCAGGAAGGCATGTCTTCCGGCACCGGCATGAGCGTGGTCACAACGATCGGATACTGCGGCATACTGGTGGCGCCGTCGGCGATCGGCTTCGTTGCCGAGCATTCCAGCTTCGGCCCGATCTTCATCACCATGTCGGGACTGCTGATCATCGTGTTGCTGATGGCCGGGCTCGCTCACCGCGCCGAATTCGCGCCAGCACCCGCCGAATAGCGTTTCAGCTCCTCGTGAAGGAAATCCACCACACGGCGGATGCGCACGCTGGTACGCACGTCGCGATGCATCGCCAGCCACACCGGCAGAACTGGCAGCGGCAGGTCAGGCAGCACCTTCTCAATCAAAGGATCCCTGTCGGCCAGCGGCTCCTGGCCAAGACCAATGCCGTTTCCCGCCCGCACCGCTTCCCACAAAACGATCTGGTTGTCGGCCCTGAAGCGGAAGCTGCTCCGGGTGACGGGGATGCCGTGCCGGGTAAAACCCCTGATGATCTCGTCGCCGCGGTCGAAGCCGACCAGATCGTGGTCGACAAGATCGGCAGGCTTCAGCGGACGGCCGCGCCTGTCGAGATAGGATTTGGCCGCGCAGGCGCAGAGCTCGATGTCGCAGACCTTGCGTGCCATCAGCTCGTTCTGCGCCGGCTTGACCATGCGGATGGCGATGTCGGCATCTCGACGCAGCAGGTTCTCAACCTGGTTGGAGGCGACGATCTCGACCTCGATGCCGGGCTCCTCGATCCCCAGCCGCATCGTCATCTCAGGCAGGACATAGGCCGCCGCGACCTCGCTGGCGGCGATACGCACCGTGCCTTCGATAGCCTCGACCGAACCCAGTGCCAGGAGTGAGAAGGCGCTTGCCTGCTCGCTGACAGCCTTGCCGCGTTCGAACAGCGTGCTGCCGGCCTCCGTCAGTTCGTAGCCGTGCCGTCCTCGACGGAACAGCGTGACGCCCAGCGCCTGTTCCAACTCGCCGATGTGACGGCCAAGCGTCGGCTGGCTGGCCGAAAGCTTCCGCGCGGCAGCCGACAGGCTGCCGGATTCCGCCACGGTGACAAAGCTCTTGATCAGGTTCCAGTCGATTTCTGCCATTCATTTATGAATATCAGAACGCCATCTGCAGTCAATTTCCATTCGCATTCGGAGCGACCATATTCCAGCTGCAGACACCAACACGGACTGCAAACACCAACCAGGAGAACTCAGATGACCAAGATCGCTCTCACCACCGCCGCCATCCTCATTTCCATCAGCGCCGCTTTTGCCGGCAGCGACAAGTTTGGTTCGAACGGCGCCAGCCAGCCGGCCGCCACCAGCACCGACGACACGGCCACCGCTTCGATTCACAACCCCGATGCGGCCATCCGGAAGCCGGTCACACAGGGCAGCAACCGCGATCTCTTCGGCAGCCGCTGATCTCGATCGCGCTGTCGCTGATATCGATCGCCCGACCGACCACCTAAATCCCAACCAGGAGTGCTTCCAATGACCAAGATCGCAATTCTCGGTGCCGGTGGCCGGCTCGGCCGCGTGGTCGCCAAGGCCTTCATCGACGCGGGCTACGAGGTCCGCGCCGTCACCCGCAACGGCAAGGTGCCGGCCGAACTCAAAGGCGCCACAGCCGTTGCCGGTGACGCTCTCGACCGCGAGGCCCTCATCCGCGCCACGCAAGGTGTCGATATCGTCTTCAACGGCCTCAACCCGATCTACACCAACTGGGGCAAATGCCTGCCGATGGCGCAGAATGTCATGGCCGCCTGCCATGCGAACGGCGCACTGCATCTCTTCCCCGGCACCGTTTACAATTACGGCTCGCCGATGCCGGCGGTGATATCGGAAGACACACCCTTCCACCCGACCACGCAAAAGGGCCGCATCCGCTGCGCCATGGAGGAGTTGTTTCGTCGCGAGGCCGACGCGGGCCGCGTCCGCACCATTCTTCTGCGGGCCGGCGATTTCTTCGGCGGCACCGGCAGCGGATCATGGTTCGACCTGATCGTTGCCGCCAAGATCAACAAGGGTATCTACACCGCGCCTGGCCCGGTCGACCTCGTGCATGAATGGGCCTATCTGCCTGACTTCGCTATGGGCTTCGTCGCGCTGGCGCGCAATCTGGACAAGCTCGGCTTCTATGAAGCGCTGAACTTTCCGGGCCACGCGGTCACCGATCTGCAGATCAAGGCCGCTGCCGAGAAGGCTATTGGTCGTCCGCTCAAGATGACTTCGATGCCCTGGTGGGTGCTGCGCGCTGGCAGCCCGTTCGTCGCGATGTGGCGCGAGATCGTCTCCATGTCCTACCTGCGCTTCGAGCCGCATCAACTGGCTTCGATACGCCTGGAAGGCATCGTCGGCGAGATCCCGCACACGCCGTTGGATCAGGCGGTTGCTGAAGCTCTTGGCGATATCGGCATTGCCACCGTGAATGGCGTTGCGAAAGCTGCCTGACTTCCGCGATCACGGGCGCCGCCCCTCCGCACACTGAACAATCTCCCACGAGAGGGCGCCTCAGAGCCGTCCCATCAACAGCAACACCATGAGCACCACCAGCACGACGCCGACAATACCCGACGGCCCATAACCCCAGGAGCGCGAATGCGGCCAGGCCGGCACCGCGCCGATGAGGACAAGGATCAGGACGATGATGACGATGGTGGTGATCGGCATGAGAAGCCCTCGCTTCGACGTTTCGCTCAGAGACAATGCAGAGGCCGCCCGGTTGTTCCGGGCGGCCTCTGCCGGTCAAATCGGCGATGGGGTCTATTCGGCGGCTTTCGGAAAGGCGATTTCCGGTTCGTCGCCTGCTTCCTGGCCAGGCCTGTCGGTCGGCGAAACCGTTCCCTTGCCGCGCCGGAACAGCCGGCGGAAAAACGCATAGAAGCGGCTGTTCTTGCTGCGCGTGAAAATCATCAGCATCGACGGCGTCACCACCAGCGTCAGCAAGGTGGCGAAGGACAGGCCGAAGACGATCGCCGAGGACAGCGAAATCCACCATTGCGTCGACGGCGCGTTGATCGTCGTCTCGTGATGGAAGATTTCCAGCCCAAGGCCGAAGGCGATCGGCAACACGCCGAGGATCGCCGACACCGCCGTCAGCACCACCGGCCGGGCGCGCTCGCGGCAGGTCTGCAGCACCGCGTCCATCTTGTCCCAGCCTTCTTCGCGCAGCCGGTCATAGGTGTCGATCAGCACGATGTTGTTGTTCACCACCACGCCGGCCAGAGCGATGACGCCAATGCCCGACATGACGATGCCGAAGGTCTCGCCTGTGATCAGCAGCCCCAGGAACACGCCAACCGTCGCCATGACCACGCAGGACAGCACCATCAGCACGCTGGTGAATTTGTTGAACTGCATCAGCAGCACCAGGAAGATCAGGAAGATCGCCGCCCCGAAGGCCTTGCCAAGGAAGGCGCTGGCCTCGGCGCTGTCTTCGTTCGAGCCGGCCAGCTTCCAACGTATGCCGCTGCCGAGATCCATCTCGGAGACGGCCTTGGTGACCTCCGCCTGCACGGCCGCGACCTGGGCGCCTGCGGCAACGTTTGCCTGGACGACCACCGTGCGCGCGCCGTCGATACGGTTGAGGATACCAACCGTCGGCTCCGGCTTGCGCACGACGAAATTCGAGATCGGCACCGAGCCTTGCGAGGCCTGCACCCTGAGCTCGTCGAGCGTCGACAGCGTGCGCCGGTCTTCCGGCAGACGCAGCCTGATGTCGACGGCGTCGTCGGCGCCGGCAGGCCGGTATTCCGAAAGCTTCAGCCCGTTGGTCACCAGTTGCACCACTGTGCCGACAGCGGTTGGGCTGATGCCATATTGCGCTGCCTTGGCACGGTCGACCTCGAGCGCCCAGTCGACGCCGGGCGGCGGGAGGCCGTCGGAAATGTCGATGACGCCAGGCACCTTGCCGATGCGTGCCGCAACCGCGCGCGCTTTGTCGTCGAGCCCCTTGGGGTCGACGGCCGAAAGCCTGATCTGGATCGGCTTGCCGGTCGGCGGACCGGCCTCCGGCACGCGCACCTCGACATCGACGCCGGGAATGCCGGCCATGACGCCGCGCAAATCGTTCAGGATCTGGTTCGCCGACTTGCGCTCGCGCCAATCTATGAATTCGTACTGGATGACGCCGACGACGTCTTCAGGGACATCCTGGCCGCCGCCTTGTGTCTTGCCGACGCGGGTGTAGACCGACTTGATGCCGGGCCAGCCGAGCATCCTGTTTTCGGCAATCTTGGTCGCCGTATCCATTTCGGCCAGCGAAAGGTTGCCGCGCGCGTGCACGTAGAGCAGGCCGTAGTCGGGCTCGACACTGGGGAAGAATTCGACACCGGCGCCATATTTCGAATAGGCAAAGCCGACGCCGAACAGCAGAGCGACCGTCAGCAAAACCACCGTAATCGGAAACCGCACCGCCTGCTTGACGATCGCCATGTACCAGCCGTCGCGATTATCATCCTCATGATGCTCCGGCGCCTTGGCGAAGATCGCCCCCAGCGTCGGCGCGAACACCAGCGCATAGAGCATCGAGGCCGACAGCGTGACGATCAGGGTGATCGGCATGTACTTCATGAAGTCGCCGATGATGCCCGGCCAGAACAGCAGTGGCGAGAAGGCGGCTATGCGCGTCATCGTCGCGGCAATGACCGGACCGGCCATGCGCTTGGCGGCCAATGCGAAGGCTTCCGCCTTCGGCATGCCTTCGCTCATCCGCCGTTCGGCGAACTCGGTGACGATGATGGCATCGTCGACCAGCATGCCGACAGCCAGGATCAGGCTGAACAGCACGATCATGTTGATCGTGTAGCCCATCATCGCCAGCAGCAGGATGCCGATCAGGAAAGACGACGGAATGGCCAGGCCGATCAGCAGCGAGGCACGACCCGACAGCGCGTAGAGGATGACGATGAACACCAGGATGACGGCGATCATGACGTGGTTCTGCAGATCGCCGAGCAACTGGTTGACGAAGACCGACTTGTCCTGCGTGTAGGTGACGTTCATGCCTTGCGGCATCGTCTTGACGTAGGCGTCGGACACCTCCCTCACCTTGGCGAGCGTGTCGATCAGATTGGCGCCGATGCGCTTCTTGACTTCGATGGCGATGGCCGGCTTGCCATTGAGGCGCGTGATCGTCGTGGCATCGGCGAAGGTCGAGCGGATCGTCGCGATGTCCTTGGCCTGCACCACGGCATTGGGGCCGGCGACCACGGGCAAGGCCGCCACGTCCTCGGGCGTCTCGATCAGTGACGGCACCTTGACGGCGTATTTGCCTTCCGAGCCTTCGATATTGCCGGCGGCGACCAGACTGTTGGAGGCCCCGACAGCGCCGATCAGCTGATCGAGTTGCAACCCGTAGGACGACAGTTTCATCGGATCGATGACGACTTCGACAAGATCGTCGCGCGAACCCTGCAACGAGCCCTCCAGGACGCCTGGCACTTCCTCGATACGGTCGCGCAGTTCGCGCGCGGCGGCGGTCAGCACGCGTTCGGGCAATTCGCCCGACAGGGTGACGACGAGGACGGGGAATTCGGAGATGTTGACTTCGGTAACGACCGGCTCTTCGGCCGCCTGCGGCAGGTCGGCCTTGCCGTCCTGCACCTTGGAGCGCGTGTCCTGCAAGGCCGTCGCCAGATTTGTCTGCGGCTGGAACTCGACCAGCACATAGCCGCCGCCCTGGAAGGCGGCCGAGCGCATTTCCTTGAGGCCTTTCAGGCTCTTCAGCTTGCTTTCCATCGGCCGCAGTAGAAGGCGCTCCGAATCCTCAGGCGAAATGCCCTGATAGATCAGGCTGATATACATCATCGGAATCGGAACGTCGGGCTCGGCTTCCTTCGGCGTCGACTGATAGGCGACCCAGCCGGCGAGCAGAAGGAAGACGAGGACCGAAATGGTCAGGCGGGCATTGTTGATTGCGAGTCTGACGATATCCATGGCTAACGCCTGTTCTTGAATTTCACGAGCTGCGTCGCAGCCAAGTGTCCCCGCCCGGGGTCTGTCCGCCGTACCCCAGCTACTGCGTGCCGGCGGTCGCTTCGCCCAGCAGTTTCTGGATGGTTGCCTGGTCGGCTTCGACCGGCTTGACCTCATCGCCTTCCTTCACCAGTTCCTGGCCGGCAACGATGATGCGCGCATCGGCAGGGATGCCGCCAAGCACCAGGCCGGTCGGCGTGTCGTCGACGAGGTCGATGGGGAAGAACGCAACCTTGTTGTCCTTGCCGACGGCACGGATGCCGAGGTCGCCCTTGTCGCCGAGCGTCACCACCGAGCGCGGCAGCAGCACCGCATCGGTCGGCAGCGCGCTGAGTGCGATTTCCGCCGTCATGCCGGCCGGCACGGAGCCGTCGGCATTGGGGACGGCAACCTCGACGCGGAAGGTGCGGGTCGCCGAAGTGGCGTCGCGGCTGATGTAGCGCACGGTGCCTTCGACGGTCTGGCCGCTGACCAGCCGTATGGTGGCCTTGTCCCCGAGTTTTAGGTAGCCGAGATCGCGCTCGCTGACTTCGCCGCGGGCAATCACCGGATCGAGCTTGAGGATGGTTGCCACCTCGCCGCCCTGCATGATGGAACTGCCAAGTTCCACCGGCACCCGGTCGATAACGCCGTCGAAGGGCGCCTTCACCTCGTTGCGGTCGAGTTCGGCCTGTGCCGTTTCCAGTTGCGACTGCGCCGAGGTCAGGTTCGAGCGTGCGGTGTCGAGCTGCAGCTTGGGCAGATTGCCGGTCTTCATCAGCCGCAAGGCTGCGTCCAACTCGGCCTGGCGCTGCACCACCAACTGCTTGGCGTTGTCGACCATCGAGATCTTTTCTTCCGCTGCAAGCATCAGCACCAGATCCCCGGTCTTGACGTGATCGCCTTGCTTGACAGGCAGCTTGTCGATGACACCGGCGACGCGCGTCGCCAGCACCGCCCGCTTGTCGGCTTCGGTCAGCCCGGAAATGCGGATGGCGCGTGCATAGGTCTTGCGTGGCGGCGTCACCACCGCAACGGTGCGCAGCGGTGCCTTCGGCTCGGCTTCAGCCGCCTTCGGCTTGGCCGCGTCCGGCGCCTTGGCCTGTTCGGCTTCGGCTGCCTTGGCTTTGTTGGCGGCTACGCTGCCGACCGACGAAAACTCGCCTGTCGCCATCCACGCCGCGAAACCAATGAGCACAACAATGGCTGCAAGCTTGTGAAACCTGATTCTCGGCATCGTCGTTGTTTTCCACTGCGGGTTCGGCCAGCGTCCTCATAACGCGGGCGCGTCGCCGATATGGGTGCGCGCCAAGCCGTGTTCAATTTGCCGTGATCGGCGAAGCGCGCTTCTACATCAAAGTTGCACCGCAATATAGTCTGAAAGTTGCAAGATCATTGCCCCGGCGGACAAGATGCGCCCGCCGCGGCCCAGTCTTCGATCGCTTGATAGGTCGCTTCGGCAGAGCCCGGAGCCGGTTCACGATCCGGCCCCGGCGCCCAGCCCCAGGCGACCAATCTGTCGTCGCGAACATGCAGCGCGATGTCCTTCAAGCTGCGGTTGCCATTGCGCAGGGGATCCTTGATCTGGGCGCAGATTTCGGCCGAGGATTTGCCGAACCAGGCCATCTCGGCCGGCGCCAGATGCCAGTTCTCGGCCCCGGGTGGCCCGTGCAATGCCTTGGAATTGCTGGAGAAATGGCAAGTCGTGCAGCGCAGGCCCGGATTGCCGAAGCCCGACCCGTCAGCACCGCGCTGGACATTGAAGGCGTGAACGCGCGTACCGCGATAGTGCGCACCCGACCATCGCGGCCGGTCGTCCGCGACATGACAGTCGGCGCAGCGCGGATGCGAGAACACCGCATAGACCTTGTCCCATTCGGACAGGCCTTTCGCCGCGTCGACGGTCGCCGGCGCCGGCGTCTGGCTCTCTTGCGCAATCGCAAACGGCGCTGCGAGCACGAGCATGGCAGCAGGCGTCAGCATGATGAGGAGCTTCTTCATGCGAAGGCCACCGTTTTCGACAGCGGCAGCGTGCGGATGCGCTTTCCGGTGAGCGCGAAGATGGCGTTGGCGAGTGCTGGAGCCGCCGGCGGTGTGCCGATCTCGCCGACGCCGCCCATCTTGTGGAAATTTTCCAGGATGGCGACTTCGAAGACCGGGCACTGGAAGATCCGCATGGCATCGAAATCGTGGAAGTTCGACTGTTCGACCATGCCGTCGGCGAAGGTAATTTCCTGACCCATCGCTGCCGAAAGGCCGTAGATGGCGGCGGAAATCAACTGCGCCTCGATGATGCCGGGATCGAGCGCGGTGCCGACATCGGCGGCGATCCACACCTTCTCGATGCGGATGCCGGCCGGCGTGTCCGCCACCTGAACGATCTCGCCGACCCAACTGCCGAAGGACAGCGTGAAGGCCATGCCCTTGGCCTTGCCGGCGGGCAGCGCCTCGCCCCATTTCGCCATCGCGGCGACTTTCTCGACCACCTTCACCGCCGAGGGATAGGCGGCCATCAGTCTCTTGCGCATCTCGACCGGATCGATTTTTCCGGCGACCGCGATCTCGTCCATGAAGCCCTCATGGAAGAAGCCGTTGACCGAACTGCCGACCGAACGCCAGGAGCCGACAGGGATGGAGACCGGCGCCGCGATACCCCTGACCCGGTAATTCGGGATGGTGTAGGGCTGGTCATAGGCGCCGTCGACAATGGTCTTGTCGGGACCGAGCGGCGATATCGAGGGAAACAGCCGGCGCAGCGTACCGGCGATCACCGATGGCGAGGCCATCTTCATGTCGACCGCGATCGGCATGCCATCGTCACCGAGCCGCGCCTGGAACTTGCCTATTGCGGCCGGTCGATAGGCGTCGTGGCGCATGTCTTCTTCACGCGTCCAGGTCACCTTGATCGGGCGTCCGCCCGTCTCCTTCGCCATCAGCGCGGCACACAGCGCGTAGTCCATCTCGACGCGCCGGCCGAAACCGCCGCCCATGAAGGTGGTGTGCACATTGATCTTGTCCTGCTCGATGCCGACCGCGTTGGCGCAAAGCTGCCGCACCAGGGTCGGCGCCTGGTTGCCGCACCAGATGTCGAGCGCACCGTCCCTGAACTGTGCCGTGGCGTTCATCGGCTCCATCGTCGCATGCGCCAGATAGGGCACGGCATAGTCTGCCTCGATGATGCTTTCGCGCGGCGCGTCGGCAAAGGCGGTTTCGACATCGCCATTGTCGCGCATCACCGACCCCTTGGTGGC
The DNA here is from genome assembly GCF_000513875.1 of Mesorhizobium sp. WSM1293. Taxonomy (NCBI): domain Bacteria; kingdom Pseudomonadati; phylum Pseudomonadota; class Alphaproteobacteria; order Hyphomicrobiales; family Phyllobacteriaceae; genus Mesorhizobium; species Mesorhizobium sp. WSM1293. The sequence continues at coordinate 53,236 of NZ_AZUV01000014.1, forward strand.
AAGCGCCTGCTTCAGCACATCTGAAATGGCGGCGCTGCTGAGCGGATATTCAGGATCGGACCACTGGGCGTCGATCGCCTCGGCCGCCTTGAATGCTGCCCATGTATTATTCGCGATGATACCGAAGCCATGGCCGTAATTCGTCTCGAGCGGCACGATCTTGATCACCCCAGGCATTTTCTCGGCTTTGGAGAGGTCCGCCTTGACCGGCTTCGACCAGAAGCGCGGGCTCATCTTGACCGTGCCGTAGACCATCTCCGGCAGCCGGACATCGATGCCGAAGATCGGCGCCCCGGTGAGCTTTGCCAGCATGTCGATGCGCTTCTGCGGCTTTCCCAGCAGCTTCCAGTCGGCCCGGTCCTTGAGCCTGACTTCGGCCGGCGGCGCCATCGCGGCGGCAGCCGCGGCGACCGCGCCGTAGGTCAGCGATTTGCCCGACGCCTTGTGCAGGATCGAACCGTCGGCCGTTTCCAGATCGGCCGCCGCGACACCCAGTTTTTGCGCTGCCGCTGCGACCAGCATCTGCCGGGCAGCGGCACCCGCTTGCCGCATCTTGTCAAAACCGTCGCGTGTCGAAGCCGAACCGCCGGTGCCCTGCAGGGCAAGGAATTTGCCGACCACACCGAGACCGGAACGCACCGCCTGCGCGGTCAGGCTTTCATCGAAGAAGGCGAACGGACCGCCCTCCTCGAGGATCGCGGCGTTGTAGTAGGCATGGGATGCCGGTCCATGCTCGACCATGACCCGGTCGAGCCCGACGTCGAGTTCCTCTGCGACCATGGCCGCAAGCGTCGTCGAAATGCCTTGCCCCATCTCGGCGCGCGGCGCGACGATGGTGATGGTGTTGTCGGCGCCGATTTTCACATAAGGGTTGAACGTCGCCTCGCCCTTGCCAAGCTCGGCCTCGAGCGGGTTCGGGAACGGCTTGCGATAGTAGTAATAGCCGACGGCAACGCCGCCAGCGACAGCGGCAGCGCCAATCAGAAACGTGCGGCGGGCGATCTTTCCGACACTGGCCATGGTCAGAGCCCCGCCGTCTTGAGCGCCGCGGCCTTTTTGATGGCCGAGCGGATTTTGGGATAGGTGCCGCAGCGGCAGAGATTGCCGCCCATGGCGTTGTCGATGTCGGCATCGCTCGGGTCGGCGACTTCATCGAGCAGCGCCACCGCGCTCATGATCTGGCCGGCCTGGCAGTAGCCGCATTGCGCGACCTGTTCCTCCAGCCATGCCTGCTGCACCGGATGCAGTCCGCCTGCCGTGCCGATGCCTTCAATAGTCGTGACAGCGCCGCTGACCTGCCCAACTGGGAGTGAGCAGGAACGCGCCGGCTGACCGTCGACATGCACGGTGCAGGCGCCGCACGCGGCGATGCCGCAGCCGAATTTTGGCCCTGTCTTGCCAATGAGATCGCGCAGTGCCCACAGCAGCGGCATGTCCGGATCGGCGTCGATATCGAATGACTGACCGTCGACGGTGAGGCGCATGGGGATACCCTTTGTTGTCGTCCACTGCCAAGGGCGAAGCGGCCTCCCGGCCGTTTCGCTCCGATACAGATTGACAAATTTCGTCATTTTGTCAATTAGGATTTTGCAGGATAGAATTGCTCGATGAACCAGATCGAAGACATCGCCACCGCCGATCCCAAACGCGCCCGTATTCTGGATGGCGCGATGAAGGTGTTTTTGGCCTATGGCTTCTCGCGCACCACCATGGACGACATCGCCCGTGCCGCCGACATGTCGCGCCCGGCGCTCTATCTCCTGTTCAAGAACAAGACCGACATTTTCCGCGCCATCGCCATGATGATCCTGTCGCGCTCGGTCGAGGCGGCAAGGTTTGCCCTAGCCGGCGATGGCCCTTTCAACGAGCGCATGATGCGAGCCATCGATGAGGCCTTTATTTCGATGATGAGCGCGGTCGTTGCCTCGCCGCACGGCGCCGAATTGCTGGACATGAAATCGAGCCTTGGCGATCTGGTGGGCTGCTGGCGCGGCGGGCTTGGCCAACACATCGGCGCCGCGATAGAGGGCGAGGCAGCCAGGAACGGCGTCGATCTGGCGGCCAGGGGCCTGTCGGCGCAACTGCTTGCCGACATGCTGCTCGACGGGCTGGAAGGCATGAAGGCGCGGATCAGAGATCCGGAAGGGCAGCGGCAGGCAGCCGCTGCCCTGATCAGGGTGATCGACCTGACCTTGAAAGCATGATTGCGGACCAATCGATGCACATCGATTGGTCGCTCAGGCGCGCCGGCGCTCTGCCTCCGGGTTCTTGCGCGCCGCAAGAAATTCCTTGACCCGCCGGCCGGGTGCCGGACCGCGCACCGGCTTGAAGCCGTCATCCAGTTCGCCGGAGAGATCGAGCGTCGGTCGCTTGCCGACGGCGTCGTAATTCTCTTCCAGCCAGTCGCTGGCGGCGGTGCGGCCGAGATCTCTGAGATAGGTCAGGAACGCCCATTCGGCATTGACCTTCGAGGACGCCGACAGGTCCTTGAACGCCTCGTCGGCATCGATGCGGTGCATGCGGATGTCGCGATACTCGCCATGCGGCAGACGGCCGGCGGCGATCAGCTCCTTGACGAAGGCAATCGAGCGGAATTCGCGCAGCAGCCCGGCGTTGAAGGTGATCTCGTCGATGCGGTTCTGGATCTCGTTGGCGCTTCTTGGTGTTCCCTCGCGCACCACCGGATTGATCTGCACCAGAAGCACGTCCTCGGTCGCGGCCGTCTTGAAGAACGGATAAAGCGCCGGATTGCCGCCATAGCCGCCATCCCAATAGGGCACGCCCTTGATCTCGACGGCGCGGAACAATTGCGGCAGGCAGGCCGAGGCCATCACCGTATCGAGGTCGATCTCCCCGTCGGAAAAGACGCGCAACTGTCCGGTCTCGACATTGGTCGCCGAGATGAACAGTTCCATCGACTTGCAGGCGCGGACGTTCTCGAAATCGATCTCCTGCTGCACCACGTCGCGCAGCGGATTGAGGCCGAGTGGGTTGGCGACATAGGGCGAGAACACCCGCGACATGGTATCGAAGAAGAGATAGCCGGGCGTGTTCTCGATCGACCAGTTGCCCCAGGCGACGTCCCACGGCATGCGCTGCACCGGGCTGAACCGCCCCTTGGCCGCCACCGCGCGCCAGAAATCGTCAAGTTTTTGCCGCGCGCCTTCGACACCGCCGCGCACATATCCGTCGGCCAGCGCCACCGCGTTCATGGCGCCGGCGCTGGTGCCGGACACTGCTGATATCTCCAGCCGTCCGTCCTCCAGCAGCCGGTCGAGCACACCCCAGGAAAAGGCCCCGTGCGAGCCGCCGCCCTGAAGCGCCACGTTGATCTTCTTCGTCTCCTCCGCCTTGCCGTTCTTGGTCATGGCGTCGTCCTTGATCTGTCCCTTTGGGTGGATAGGAGAGTTTTGCGCCTCACGCGGCGGTCCAGCCGCCGTCGACCGACAGTTGCGTGCCGTTGACCTGCGCCGCCGCGTCCGAGCACAGGAACACCGCCGCTGCCGCGATCTGCTCCACCGTGACGAATTCCTTGGTCGGCTGCTTGTCCAGCATGACCTCACGGATGACGGTCTCGCGGTCCATCTGATGGGCTTTCATCTGGTCGGGGATCTGCGCCTCGACCAGCGGCGTCAGCACATAGCCGGGGCAGATGGCGTTGCAGGTGATTTTTTCGCGCGCCAGTTCGAGCGCAACGGTTTTGGTCAATCCCATGATGCCGTGCTTGGCCGAGACATAGGCCGATTTGAACGGCGATGCGACCAGGCCATGCGCCGAGGCGATGTTGACGATCCGGCCGCCGCCGGCCTTTTTCATCAGCGGGATGGCGGCCGCGATGGTGTGGAACGCCGACGACAGGTTGATGGCAATGATGGCGTCCCATTTCTCGATCGGGAACTCTTCCACCGGCGCGACATGCTGGATGCCTGCATTGTTGACGAGAATATCGACCGAACCGAATGTCTCGGCCGCCTTGGCGATCAGCGCCCGGCATTCGGCCGGCTTCGACATGTCGGCCTTGATATAGGCCGTCTTCACCTTGTGCTGTCTGGCGATCGCGTCAGCGATGGCGTGGTCGGCAGCCGTGTCGGAGAAGGAGTTGACGACGACATTATGGCCTTCGGCCGCCAGCGCCTGGGCGATGGCCAAGCCAATGCCCGATGTGGAGCCGGTGATGACTGCGGTTTTTCTGGCGGCCAAGGTCGAAATCCTCTGGTTGCGGCAAGAGCGATCTTATGTTGCAGTGCAGCATATATGCTCAATGCGACGCAATAACAGCGGCCAGAATTTTTCGACGAGATGAAATTTTCGTCATGAGCGGCCACACGGCCGCTCACCAGGAGGATCCTGATCGGATCGGTGTCGCTCGCCAGGCGCCGAAAGAACCTCAGGCGACCAGGTCCGGCACCGGCCCGACATAGCGCGACTGCGGTCGGATCAGCCGTCCAGTCGTCTGCTGTTCACGCGCATGCGCGATCCAGCCGGCCACGCGCCCGGCGGCAAAGACATTGCTGAAAGCTTGCGGCGGAAAGCCCGCCGCTTGCAGCACCAGCGCGGTGTAGAACTCGACATTGGTCTGCAGCGAACGCTGCGGCTTTGCGATCCTAAGCACCTCGAGCGCCGTTTGCTCGACGGTCTCCGCAAAGGCCAGCCGGCGACCGGTTTCGCCCTCGCCGCCGAGTTGCCGCACCACGGCCTTCAGCACATCGGCGCGCGGATCGCGCACACGGTAGATGCGATGGCCGAACCCCATGATGCGCCTGCCCTGCGCGATCTCGTTGCGCAGCCAGCCGGCGGCATCGCCATGCGCCTGGATCGCATCCAGCATCTCGATGACGGGGCCAGGCGCGCCACCATGCAGCGGCCCTTTGAGCGCGCCAAGCCCGGCCAGCACAGAGGATGTCTGGCCGGCCTGCGTGGAGGCGACCACGCGCGTCGCAAAGGTCGATGCGTTGAGGCCATGGTCGCAGACGGTCACCAGATAGGTGTCGAGCGCTTTTGTGAGCGCCGGCGAGGCGACGCGGCCACTCAGCATCCTCAGCATGTCGGCGGCATGATCGGTGCGGCTGTCCGGCGCGATCGGCTGCTCGCCGCGCCGCAGGCGCAGCAGCGCCGGCGTCAGCACGGCGGGCGCCGCGATCAGCAGCAAGGCGTCGGTCAAGGTCTCGCCATCCGGCAGCTGCGCGATGCCGGCGCGCATGGCGCTGTAGACATCGAGGGGCGCCAGCAAAGGCAGCGAGGGCAAGAGCCGTTCGAACACGTCCGCACGCGCCTGTCCCAGCGCCCGCGTCAGTTGCGCATCATCGGGAAGGTCGTTGAAAAAGCCATCCAGCAGCAGCCTAACCACCTGGGCATAGTTCCAACGGCCGGCCAGTTCCGGCAGCGAATGACCTCGGATCGTCAGACGGCCGCCAAGACCATCCACATCGGAAAGCACGGTTTCCGCCGCCACCACATCATCGAGCCCATTCGCCATAGCCTGTCTCCTTGAAGCATTTCCGGATCGGAGATAGAGATGGGCAACGTTTCCATCAATCTTGATCAATAGAATCAATATCAGGGCTCGATATGTCCGAGTGGTTGTCCCGGGAAGAGGCGCTGGAGAGACTCAAGGTGCGGGCGCAGACGCTGTACGCCTATGTCAGCCGTGGGCGCATCGGCATGCGGCCCGACCGCGCCGATCCGCGCCGCAGCCAGTACCGCGCCGACGATATCGCCGCACTGGCGACCCGCCGGGCGCGCGGCCGCAGCCCGTCAGTCATCGCCGAAAGCGCCATCGCCTGGGGCGAGCCCTCGATCGTAACGGCGATTTCGACCGTCTCGCACGGTCGGCTCATTTATCGCGGGCAGGACGCCGCAGTGCTCTCCGGGCACGCCACACTGGAAGAAGCCGCCGCCGTTCTGTGGGCTCTGCCGAAACCGGTGGCTTTCGAAGCAGCGTCGCCGGACGCACCCCATCAAGCTGGCCGAGCCTCGGCCTTTGCACAACTTGCCGTGCTTGCCGGCCAGGGGCGCCCGTCGCTCGGGCGCAGCGCCGCCTCGCTGCATGCCGATGCCGCGCACGCGGTCGGCGTGCTGGCCGCCGCGCTGGGCGCACCGGCGGGGTCAAATCCCGTCCATCAGCGGCTTGCGCAGGACTGGTCGGTGGATGCCGGCCGCGCCGATGCGATCCGCCGTGCGCTTGTCCTGCTTGCCGATCATGAACTGAATGCGTCGACCTTCGCCGCGCGCGTCGCAGCCTCGACCGGCGCGCCGCTGGCCGCTTGCCTGCTGGCAGGGCTCGCGACGCTGTCAGGCCCGCGCCATGGCGGCGCCGGCGAGGCGGTGATGCAACTGGCCGAGGATGCGGCGCGGCATGGCGCCGATGCGACGATCCGGCGCTGGCTCAGCCATGACCGGCCGCTGCCGGGGTTCGGTCATCAACTCTATCCTGACGGCGATCCCCGCGGGGCGGCGCTGCTGTCGGTGATCGAGGTTGACGGCACACTATCGTCGCTGCGCGACGCTGCCTTTGCGGCGACCGGCGCGCTTCCCAACATCGACTTTGGGCTGGCCGCGCTGACGCGCAGCCTAGGCTTGCCGCGCGATGCACCGTTCCGCCTGTTCGCGCTCGCACGCAGCGTCGGCTGGGCCGCGCACACAGTCGAACAGATAACAAGCGGAAGTGTCATCCGGCCGCGCGGCCGCTATGAGGGCGTGCTGGTGTAAGGCCGCAAGAACGCCAGGCGCTCAGGACATCGTGTCGAGCTTGCGCTGCATGGCCGCGATCTGGTCCTTCAGTTCCTGAAGATCGTCGGGCTTGTCAGGCGTTTCCTTCCTGGCCGGCTCGGGCGACGTCGCAGCGGCTGGCGTGGAGCCCGCAGGCGGGAACGGCGTGAACAGCCGCATCGCATTCTGGAACATTTCCATGTTGCGCCGTGTCTGTTCCTCCAGCGCCTTGATCGGCGTGGTGATCTTCATCATGTCGAGCGGCGACTTGCCGAGCGCCCCCTTCATCTGCTCGCGAAAGCGCTCCTGCTCCTTGGAAAAGGCAAGCATCGACTGTTCGAGGAAGCTCGGCACGATCATCTGCATCTGGTCACCGTAATAGGCGATGAGCTGGCGCAGGAACGGGATCGGCAGCATGTTCTGCCCGTCCTTGTTCTCCAGTTCGAAGATGATCTGGGTCAGCACCGGATGCGTGATGTCGTCGCCGGTCTTGGCGTCCTGGACGGTGAACTCCTCGCCCTTCTTGACCATCTCGGCGAGGTCCTCGAGCGTCACATAGGTGCTGGTGCCGGTGTTGTAGAGGCGGCGATTGGCGTATTTCTTGATGATAATCGGATCGTCTTTAGCGGCCATCTACATCCTCCCGGGGACACCGGCGCGCCTCTGAGTAAGCCGCCGATAACGATTGTGCCTTTTTTGAGGATATGCGCAAAAGCCTCACAATTCCAAGCAGTTTGTGCAGTGCGGGATCACTAAATGCTGCATGGCAGGCAAAATATGCTGCGCAGCAATGGACGAATGGCCGCCATGGCAAGGCATGGCCTGCTTGCGGCGCATGGGCGCCATGCCCATTTCCGGTTTGACTTGGGGTTGGGAAAGGGCAAGAAAAGTCCTCAACGACAGAGCAACACCCTTGAAGTCTGGAGAAGAAAATGTCCGCTTCCATCGTCATTGCCAGTGCGGCGCGCACGCCGGTCGGCTCCTTCAACGGCGCTTTCGCCGCCACCCCGGCGCATGAGCTCGGCGCCGTCGTCATCACGGAATTGCTGTCGCGTGCCGGCGTCGAACCAGGCGAGGTCGACGAGGTCATCCTCGGCCAGGTGCTGACCGCCGCGCAAGGCCAGAACCCGGCCCGCCAGGCGTCGATCAATGCCGGCCTGCCCAAGGAAACCACCGCCTGGGGCCTCAATCAGGTTTGCGGCTCGGGCCTGCGCGCCATCGCGCTCGGCATGCAGCAGATCGCCATCGGCGATGCCAAGGTGATCGTCGCCGGAGGCCAGGAATCGATGTCGCTTTCGACGCATGCCCAGCACCTGCGCGCCGGCGTCAAGATGGGCGACTTCAAGCTGATCGACACCATGATCAAGGACGGGCTGTGGGACGCCTTCAACGGTTACCACATGGGCAACACAGCCGAAAACGTCGCGCGTCAGTTCCAGATCACCCGCGAAGACCAGGACCAGTTCGCGCTCGCCTCGCAAAACAAGGCCGAGGCCGCGCAGAAGGCCGGCAAGTTCAAGGACGAGATCGTCGCCGTCACCATCAAGGGCAAGAAGGGCGACACCATTGTCGACCAGGACGAATACATCCGCCACGGCGCCACGATCGACGCCATGACCAAGCTGAAACCGGCTTTCGACAAGGACGGCACGGTAACCGCCGCCAACGCCTCCGGCATCAATGACGGCGCCGCCGGCGCGCTGCTGATGAGCGAAGCGGAAGCGGTGAGGCGCGGCATCACCCCGCTGGCGCGCATCGTGTCCTGGGCAACCGCCGGCGTCGATCCGCAGATCATGGGCACCGGACCCATTCCCGCCTCGCGCAAGGCCTTGGAAAAGGCCGGCTGGTCGGTCGGCGATCTCGACCTGGTCGAGGCCAACGAAGCCTTTGCGGCGCAGGCCTGCGCCGTCAACAAGGACATGGGCTGGGATCCCTCGATCGTCAACGTCAATGGCGGCGCCATCGCCATCGGCCATCCGATCGGTGCGTCCGGCGCTCGCGTCTTCAACACGCTGGTCTTCGAAATGCGCCGGCGCGGCGCCAAGAAGGGTCTCGCTACCCTGTGCATCGGCGGCGGCATGGGCGTCGCCATGTGTGTCGAAGCACTCTGAAGAAAGTCACTAAAAGGGCGGCGTGCATGCATGTCGCCCAAAAGTGCGCAGCGGTTTTGGGAACACCGACATGCATAAAACCAAACATCTGAAGCGCATCGCCTGAATCTACCTCAGCGCGACGCGCTTTAGCCGCCCGTTCTGTATCCAGTGCCTGCCAAGCCCGACAACAGGGCGATATCAAAAAAGGGGAAATGCATGACCAAGGTAGCAATCGTCACAGGCGGATCGCGCGGCATCGGCGCGGCGATCTCGATCGCATTGAAGACCGTCGGCTATTCGGTTGCGGCGAACTATGCCGGCAATGACGCCGCAGCGGCGAAATTCAAGGCTGAGACCGGCATTCCGGTCTACAAATGGTCGGTCGCCGACTATGATGCCTGCGCCGCCGGCATCAAGCAGGTCGAGGCCGATCTCGGCCCGGTCTCGGTGCTGGTCAACAATGCCGGCATCACCCGCGACGCCATGTTCCACAAGATCACGCGCGAGCAGTGGAAAGAGGTCATCGACACCAACCTGTCCGGCGTCTTCAACATGACGCATCCGCTGTGGAGCGGGATGCGCGACCGCAAGTTCGGCCGCATCATCACCATCTCCTCGATCAACGGCCAGAAGGGCCAGGCCGGCCAGGTCAACTATTCCGCCGCCAAGGCCGGCGATATCGGTTTCAGCAAGGCTCTCGCCCAAGAGGGGGCTCGCGCCGGCATCACTGTCAACGTCATCTGTCCCGGCTATATCGCCACCGAGATGGTCAAGGCGATCGACGAGAAGGTGCTCAATGAGCGCATCATTCCGCAGATTCCTGTCGGCCGCCTCGGTGAGCCCGAAGAAATCGCGCGCTGCGTCGTCTTCCTCGCATCCGAAGATGCCGGCTTCATCACCGGCTCGACCATCACGGCCAATGGCGGCCAGTATTTCGCCTGACGACGGCGATGTAGGCGCAGAGATCGACGGGCCGGCGCGCCGGCCCGTTTTTCGTTGGCGCCATGGTCCCTTCGAAGTGACAGCACGGCTGCTGACCCAATCCGGCACGCAGAGGTTAACAGCGGCCCGGCCGACCTGTGCGAAACCTGCTTCCAAGCCTGTGGATTCTCGGTGGATAAGCTGTTCACAACACAAGATATTGAGGTGAACAAAACGGGAAAATTCCGCCATCGCTGATTCGTCGCCGATTCGTTCCGGCTTTGAGCTGAACGTTAACGACGACAGCCGGAATCCCCTGCCAATTGCTTAACGCAGATTAAGAAAGATCAACAATTTCATAACCTTGGTCGAGGTACGCCAAGCCATTGTGATCGTTTATCGGCAAAGGTTAATGGCAATGCCCTCTTAGCACGAAACGGGCCAGTTCAGCGATTCAGCATGTGGTGCGTGTCGTGGTCGCGAAATCCACATATAGCCGTGAACAAAAGCTGAATCTGCAGGAGTCACTGATTCGTCGCCGATTCGTTCCAGACTCGTTCTATCCGTTAATCCGCATCTGATTGAGAGCTTGACAGAACCACCTTCTGGCTGCCGACGGAACATTCCGCTTTCGCTTCGCGCCCGAAATCCCTATGTGTCGCCTGTCATACGCGCCCATTTGAGGCACGCTCCCGACAACCAGAGGCCAGAAGCCTTATCTCCAGGTCCCGGAAGCCTTATTCTAGGTTGATGAACATCCAGCCCAAACACACTGAGCCGCTGATCCTGTCGGGCCGCGACGTGACCGCCGTGCTCGGGCCGACCAACACCGGCAAGACCCATCTCGCCATCGAGCGCATGGTGGCGCATGAGAGTGGAATCATCGGCCTGCCGCTCAGGCTTCTGGCGCGCGAGGTCTACGCCCGCGTCTGCGAAAAGGTCGGCGCCCACAAGGTTGCGCTGATTACCGGCGAGGAAAAGATCCAGCCACCGGGCGCCAAATATTCGGTCTGCACCGTCGAGGCCATGCCGCGCGAGACCGACGCCGCCTTCGTCGCCATCGACGAGGTGCAGCTCGCCGGCGATCTCGAGCGCGGCCACATCTTCACCGATCGCATCCTGCACCTGCGCGGCCGCCAGGAAACGCTGCTGCTGGGCGCCGCCACCATGCAAAGTATCCTGCAGCGCCTGCTGAGGGGCGTCTCGGTGGTGACGCGGCCGAGGCTGTCGCATCTTGCCTATGCCGGCTCCAAGAAGCTGACCCGCCTGCCGCGGCGCACGGCGATCGTCGCCTTTTCCGCCGACGAGGTCTACGCCATCGCCGAGTTGATCCGCCGCCAGCAGGGCGGTGCCGCCGTCGTGCTCGGCGCGCTCTCGCCGCGCACCCGCAACGCCCAGGTGGCGCTGTTCCAGTCCGGCGATGTCGACTACCTCATCGCCACCGATGCCATCGGCATGGGTCTCAACCTCGATCTCGACCACGTCGCCTTCGCCCAGAATCGCAAGTTCGACGGCTTCCAGTACCGCAATCTGACGGCGGCCGAGCTTGGCCAGATCGCCGGCCGCGCCGGCCGGCATCTGCGCGACGGCACGTTCGGTGTCACCGGCCAGGTCGACCCGCTGGACGAGGATCTGATCAAGAAAATCGAAGGCCACGACTTCGACCCGGTGAAGGTGTTGCAATGGCGCACCGCACATTTCGACTTTGCCAGCCTCGACGCGCTGAAGCGCTCGATCGAAACCAACGCCCCGGTCGAGGGACTGACACGGGCATTGCCTGCCGTCGATGCACAGGCGCTCGAGCATCTGTCGCGCGACGAGGACATCCGCGCACTCACCACCAATGCCAAGCGCGTGGCGCTGCTGTGGGAAGCCTGCGCGCTGCCCGACTACCGCAGGATCGCGCCGGCCCAACATGCCGATCTCATTGCCTCGATCTACACGGACCTCGCACGCCACGGCCATGTCGACGAGAATTACATGGCCGAGCAGGTGCGCCGCGCCGACACAACAGAGGGCGACATTGATACGCTCTCGCATCGCATTGCCCAGATCCGCACCTGGACATTCGTGTCGAACCGGCCCGGCTGGCTGGCCGATCAGGCACACTGGCAGGAAAAGACGCGCGAAATCGAAGACAGATTGTCGGATGCGCTGCATGAGCGGTTGACGAAACGCTTCGTAGACCGCAGGACTTCCGTCCTCATGCGGCGCCTTAGAGAAAATACCATGCCTGAAGCCGAAATTAGTTCTACCGGAACCGTCCTTGTCGAAGGCCACCATGTCGGCGAGCTGCAAGGGTTCCGCTTCACCGCCGACCAGACCGCCGGCGGCGAAGACGCCAAGGCGGTGCGCACCGCTGCCCAGAAGGCGCTGGCCGCCGAGTTCGAGGCGCGCGCCGAACGCTTCGGCGCCTCGGCCAATGGCGATATCGCGCTCGGGTCGGATGGCACGCTGCGCTGGATCGGTGCGCCGATCGGCACGCTTGTATCAGGCGAAGACGCGCTGAAGCCGCGGCTGGTGCTGCTGGCCGACGAACAGCTGACCGGCCCGGCGCGCGACAAGGTCGCCGCGCGTGCCGAGCGTTTCGTCAATTTCCAGATCGAGTCGCTGCTGAAGCCGCTGGTCGACTTGAAAAACGCCGACCAGATTTCCGGCATCGGCCGTGGCATCGCCTTCCAGCTGGTCGAGAATTTCGGCCTCATCAACCGCCGCGACATCGCCGAGGAGATGAAGTCGCTCGACCAGGAAGGCCGCGCAGCCCTTCGCCGGCTTGGCGTGCGCTTCGGCGCCTACCATGTCTTCGTGCCGGCGCTGATCAAGCCGGCGCCTGCCGGGCTGGTGACGCTGCTGTGGGCGCTGAAGAACGACGGCAAGGACAAGCCAGGTTTTGGCGACGTGGTCCATGCGCTCGCCTCGGGTCGCACCTCGGTGGTCATCGACCCGGCCTTCGACAAGACCTTCTACAAGCTTGCCGGCTACCGCAATCTCGGCCGTCGCGCCGTGCGCATCGACATCCTGGAACGGCTGGCGGATCTGATCCGCCCGGCGACCAACTGGAAGCCCGGCCTCGGCCAGCGCCCGGACGGCGCCTATGACGGCCAGTCCTTCATGGTGACGCCGCCGATGATGTCGATCCTCGGCGCCACCGCGGACGATATGGAAGAGATCCTCAAAGGTCTCGGCTACCGTGCCGAGCCGAAGCCGGCCGTCGAGGTCAAGGCGCGGCTCGAAGCACAGGACAATGCCGCGCGCGAAGCAGCGATGGCGAAGCTTGCGGCGGAAGAGGCTGCACGAGCCGAGCAGACCAAGGCGGCGGACGCCGCAGCAGAGGCAGCAGTCGAAGGGTCGGAGCCGGCATCGGACGCAGTGGCCGTTTCGGAAACGGCGACCGAAATCACCTCCGACGCCGCGGCGGAACCTGCTGCGCCTGCCGTGGAAGAACAGGCGGACGCTCCGGTCGAAACCGTGCAAGACGACGCGCCTGTTGCCGAGGCTGCTGCTGAACCGGCACCGGTTGAACCGCAGGCAGAGGCTGAAGCTGCCGAGACTGAAGCCGCAGCGGCAGAAAAAGTTGCACCGGCCGAGCTGGTGTCAAATGCCGCGCCGGACGAACCCGTGACGGTGACTGAAGCAGCCACCGGGGAACCCGCTCCGGAAGCCGAAGCGCCAAAACCCATCCTGTTGTGGCGTCAGGGTCGTTTCGAACAGCGCCCGCGCAACCGCGACGACAACCGCAGGAACAATCGCCCACGCAACGGACAAGCGCGCGGCCGAAGCGATGCGCCTGCGGACGCCGGCGCACCGGCCGCCGCTGCACCCGGAGAGCGTCCGGCCCATGAAGGACGGCGCGATGGAGCCGGCAAGCCGCGCTTCGACCGCTCGAAGTTCAAACCCAAGCCGCAGGCCGAAGGCGAACAGCGACGTGACAGGCCGCAGGGCGAGCGTCCCGACCGCCGCGAAGGCCGTCCCGACTGGAAGGGTGGCAGGCCGGATGGCAAGGGTGGTCCGCAAGGCGGCAAACCCGCCTTCCAGCCGAAGCCGCGCGAGGAGCGTCCGGTGCGTTTCGATCCGGATTCGCCCTTCGCCAAGCTCGCCGCTCTGCGCGACCAGTTGAAGAAGTAGAACCCGGCTCGCTTCGATGGTTGCCGAAGGCCGCCAGCGCATTGACAAATGGCTGTTCTTCTCCCGCGTCGTGAAATCGCGCTCGCTGGCGGCAAAACTGGTCGTCGCCGGCCGGGTCCGCATCAATCGCGACAAAGCAGCGCAGGCCTCAGATCAGGTCAAGCCAGGCGACGTCCTGACCATCACGCTCGAGCGGCGCATCTTCATCTGGAAGGTCCTCGGCGCGGGTGCGCGACGCGGCCCGGCCGAGGAAGCCCGTACGCTCTACGAGGATATGTCGCCACCGCCCGCACCGAAGGGCGAAGCCCCTCCCGATGCAATTCCGGGGCTGCGCGAGGCCGGCAGCGGCCGCCCGACCAAGAAGGAACGTCGCCAGACCGACCGATTGCTCGGCGAAGATTGATGCCTGGCGTCCAAAAACAGGCGGCGCTTGCCAGGATAACGACGTGTTTGAAGCAAAACTGAACCCGGCAAACAGGAAGCCCTGCATGAGGTCACCGGCCTCTGGGGCGCCGGCTGCCTGGAATTCCATTTCGAAACGCTGATGCCGACAGGAATGGCTGCCCTTGCAAGCAGCGGCCAAAGGCGTTACCTGACGGAAAAAGCCCAACAAAATGGGACGTCCCGGAGCCGACCGATGACCTATGTCGTGACCGACAATTGCATCAAATGCAAATACATGGACTGCATCGAGGTCTGTCCGGTCGATTGTTTCTACGAAGGCGAGAACATGCTCGTCATCCATCCCGACGAGTGCATCGACTGCGGTGTTTGCGAGCCGGAATGCCCGGCCGACGCGATCAAGCCCGACACCGAGCCCGGCCTCGACAAATGGCTGCAGGTCAACACTGAATACGCCGAGAAATGGCCCAACATCACCGCCAAGAAGGAACCGCCGGCAGACGCGAAATCCTTCGACGGCGAGGCCGGCAAGTTCGAGAAATACTTCTCAGCCGAGCCCGGCGAAGGCGATTGACAATACGGCCGCAGAGGCCGGTATTACGCAGGGTAAGAGGCACGTCACATTAACCGGCTTGACAGCCGGCGCCGGGTTGTGGCCTTCGCGTATGCAGCAAAACCTTGATTCTTCCGACTTTTTGTGTTACATCAGCGAAACATGCCGGTGACACAACGTCGATTTATGGCGCAGACGCCCCAAATCACTGAAAGGTGAAAATCCCATTCGGACCAGAGCGATCTGGGCCAGGCGGTCGCGATGTTGCGGTTTGCCGGTCCGGCTTTTCCGATGGGTTCATCTGTTGTGCGGCTAACGGTCGGTTTCTCCGATCGCGCGAGTTCGGGCCGGCAGGACGCCGGTACCACAACAAGGAGTTCAGTGCGCAATGGCAACGATCACCCCGCAGAAGAAGTCCACCGCTGCGCGTCACGGTTTCAAGACCGGCGAGTACATCGTCTACCCGGCGCATGGCGTCGGCCAGATCGTCTCGATCGACGAGCAGGAAGTTGCTGGACACAAGCTGGAACTGTTCGTCATCGACTTCTCGAAGGACAAGATGCGCCTGAAGGTGCCGGTCGCCAAGGCGACCTCCATCGGCATGCGCAAGCTGTCGGAAGAGGATTATGTCGAACGCGCGCTGAAGGTCGTGCAGGGCCGCGCCCGCGTCAAGCGCACCATGTGGTCGCGCCGCGCCCAGGAATATGATGCGAAGATCAATTCGGGCGACCTGATCTCGATCTCGGAAGTCGTGCGTGACCTCTACCGCGCCGACAACCAGCCGGAGCAGTCCTATTCCGAGCGTCAGCTCTACGAGGCGGCGCTCGACCGCATGGCCCGCGAGATCGCGGCCGTCAACCGCATGTCGGAAACCGAAGCCGTGCGCTTGATCGAGGTCAACCTCAACAAGGGCCCTAAGCGTGGCGCCAAGGCCGACAATGAAGAGGCCGAGCAGGAAGAAGCTGCCTGATCTTTCTCACCTTTCGAGAAATCCTGCCAGAAACGATTGGAGGCTCCGGTTTGACCGGGGCCTCTTTTGCTTTCGGGCGGCAGCTTCGATGTTGGTAGGCCCTGCGCACCAGCGTGCTGCATCGCGGCTTGCCGGCGCGCCGAGCCGTCGAGCGCGCGTTTCGTTTTAACGTGTGTCGCCACTTATCGCCTTGCCGCCAAAGCAGACCGCGGCAATGGTCTCGCGCAATTCCTCGTCGGCGATCGGCTTGTGCAGGATGCGGCTGCCGCTGGCGCTGATCTCCTTGAGGCGCGCCGGCGACGTATCGCCAGTAATGATGATGGTCGGGACAAGCCGGCCGATATGGGCGTGAAGCGCACGGATCGCGTCGGTGCCGGTGGTGTCATTCTCGAGACGGTAGTCTGCGATGATCAGGTCGACCGGCGCATCGCCGGCAGCCAGCGCCGCCGTATGGGCCTCCTGCGCCTCTGCGGCGGAGCGGCCGGGATAGACACGATGTCCCTCCAGGCTGAGTAAGCGCACCATGGCATCGAGAACGTCGCCCTCGTCCTCGACCACCATGATGCCGGCGGCACTGCTGGCCGGCGATGTCGTGTCGACCTCCAAGCGAGCTTGCACCGCGCCGGCCTTCGCGACGGTGATGGAAAACAGGGAACCGCGCCCGGACGTCGAAGCCAATTTCAGGGGGTGCCCCAACAGCTCGGCGGTGCGGCGAACGATGGCGAGCCCGAGTCCCAAGCCTTGCGTGCGGTCCCGCGCCGGGTTCTGCAACTGCACGAACTCCTCGAAGACCATCCCCTGCTGATCGGCGGGGATGCCGGGGCCGCTGTCGAGGACCTGTATCTCCACACATGCGCCGCGCCGGCGACAGCCCAGCAGGACACCACCTTGCTTGGTGTAGCGAAGGGCATTCGAGACCAGGTTGTTGAGGATGCGCTTCAACATCATCGGGTCGCTGTCGACGTAGAGACTGCTGTCTACCACGCGCCACGTAAGTCCGCGTTGTTTTGCCTCGGCGGCGAATTCATTGCGAAGATCACCAAAGAGGTCGCGCAGCGGCACCGCCTCGCTCGTGACCGTGACGATGCCCGCATCGAGCCGCGAGATATCGAGCAAAGCGTTGAGCAGCCCACTGAAGTTGCTGACAACCGATTTCGCCCGGCTGGCCAGATCGCGCGCCTCGCCGGAGGGTACGTCGCCGCGCTGCCCCAATATGGCAAGCGTCGAGACCAGCAGGCTCAGGGCATGGATCGGTTGGCGCAGATCGTGACTCGCCGCCGCCAGAAAACGCGTCTTGGCACGGTCGGCGGTCTGCGCCCTGTCGCGTTCCTCTTGCAGGTGCTCGACCAGCGTTTCGTTCTCCAGTCGCAGGCTGACGGTTTCGCGCAGCATGCGGTAGGTGATACGGCAGTAGTAGAAATTGATCGCCATTAGCGATGCGAGCAGGAACAGGAAGGCGCCGGAAATATCGCTTTGGGTGGTCAAGCAGCGCAAGGCGACCGGCACCACCGTGGCCAGGATGGAACCGACCAGCGCCGGCGGAAAGGCCGACAGCGACGGCACCGTACCGCAGACGAGACCAGTCAGGACGATGACCGTGAAGGACAGCACGATCGGCGCCTCGGGCATAAAGCCGACCCAGCCAAGCACCCCCCACAGAAGGCCCGACATACAGGAAAACGCCGTGGCCAGCCATGCCCAGCGCAAGATCGAGCCGCGATCCCTTGAGCGGCTGAAAAAACGGCGCGACGCCAGCACCCGGATAGCCGTCAGCAGATACAGCGCCGCCAGCCAGCCGGTCAGCCAATTGGCGGAAACGGCCGTTCTCAGAACATAGACCGCCGCCATCGAGATCACGATGTTGGAGATGACCACGCCGTAGGAATTGCGATACAGGAGTTCGACCAGGGCCTGGCGTATCTTGTCTTCCTGCATCGAATCCCTCCAATTGTCCCAAGTAATTCTCCGGCCGGTCTTCCCCGGTACCGTTGATCTACCGGCAACCTGTTTCGCATAAGTTGGCGATCGATCCATATACGCCGCTGCAGCCCTGGATGGTGCCCCGATGAACCGCTCGCTCACCGCCATACTCGCCGACGACCATGCCATCGTGCGCGAGGGGCTGAAGCTGCTTATCTCGGCTATGGACAATATCTCGGTCGTCGCCGAGGCTGCGGATGGCGAGGCGCTGCTTGGCCAGCTGCGAAGCACGCGCGCCGACCTTTTGATCCTCGACCTCGGCATGCCAGGTGTGACCGGGATGCAGTTTATCGCCACCATCAGGACCTTGGCGCCACGCCTGCGGATCGTGGTGCTGACGGCCAATGTCGAGCCGAGGACAGTACGCGCCGCGCTCAGCGCCGGCGCCAACGCCTACCTGACCAAGGATGGCGATCCAGAGGAACTCGGCGCTGCCATCGAAGCGGGCAAGAACGGAGGCACCTATCTGGCGAAAACCGTTCGCTTCGCGGTCAGCGATATAGGCAGGGAAAGCGAGCCGATAGCCGCGCAGGAAATCCTGTCCCCGGTACCGCTGACGCGGCGCGAACGGCAGATCCTTCAACTGGTGGCGCAAGGCATGATCACGCGCGACATCGCCGAACGACTGGGCATCAGCCTGCCGACCGCTCGCAAACATCGCGAAAATCTGATGGGCAAGCTCAGTCTCCACAACACCGCCGAACTGACCGCCTACGCGGTTCGTCTGGGATTGCCCACCGGCTGATATCGCAGCCGCTACAATGGGCAACCCGGCAACGGCCCCTTAACCATCGGCAGATTAGCCAAACCCGATCATCATCCAAATACGGCATCCGCCGTATGTTTTCGGCCTGCCCCCCGGCCTACTCCTCCCACGGCTTGATCACATGGGAGGAGCTGTCATGCCATCGCTGGATCTCTGGATTCCGTTCGCCCTCGCAACACTCGCCTTCGCCTGCATGCCAGGACCGGCGATTCTCTACATGACAGCGCAGACGCTGGCCCATGGCCGTCAGGCGGGATTGATGGCGGCACTGGGTGTCCATCTTGGTTGTTACGTGCACATCCTGGCCGCGGCGGTCGGGCTCGCCGCACTGATGGAACACGCGCCGGTCGCTTTCTTGGTGATCCGATGGGCGGGCGCCGCATATCTCATTTCGCTGGGCCTTGCCATGTTCCTGGGCTGGAACCGGATGGGTGAGGATGGTGCCAGGCCGGCCCCGAACACATTTCGCGACAGCATGGTCGTCGAGATCCTCAATCCCAAGACGGCACTGTTCTTCCTGACCTTCCTGCCGCAGTTCGTGGATCCGTCAGCCGGCATGGCCGTCGGGTTGCAGTTCCTCATCCTCGGCATCATCGTCAATCTCATCTTCTCGATGGCCGACCTTGCGGCGGTCGGCATCGCCTCGCTCGCCGTTGGCCGGTTCACTGGCGCCGGATGGGTGATCCCCAAGACATGCGGTTCGATCCTCATCGGACTTGGCGTGGCGCTCGTCAGCCATCATATCTGAACCTGCAAATGAAGAGCCGCGATTTCGAGGGAGATCTGACGGTGAAATTTCAGCGGCTGCTGGCGGCAAGGCCCGATATGCCGAAGGATGGCTGACGGCCTGCTCGCGCATCCGGCAAGATATACCGGAACCGGCGCGCCTTCGGGGCCATCGCCCGAATTCTACAGACCCTAGGCCGCGCCTACCCGCCGCCGCCTTCCTTCTCAGCCTCCTGCTTCAGCGTCGCAATGAACCTCTTCGTCCGTTGCTGCTCCGGATTGTTGAACAGCACCGCGGCCGGTCCCTTCTCGACGACGACGCCGGCATCGAGGAACACCACTTCCTGGGCGATCTTGGAGGCGAGGCGCAGATCATGCGTCGCCATCACCATGGTCGTGCCTTCACTGGCGAGCTTGCCAAGCACGTCGACCACCTCTTGCGCCAGTTCCGGGTCGAGTGCCGAGGTCGGCTCGTCGCAGAGCAGCACTTTCGGCGACGGCGCCAAGGCGCGGGCGATCGCCACGCGCTGCTGCTGGCCGCCCGACAGCGTCGCCGGCCAGGCGTCGGCCTTGTGCGCCATCCCCACCTTCTCCAGCAGAGCCAGCGCCCGCTCGCGTGCCCTCTCAGGCGCCCATTTCAGCACCGTCATCAGCCCTTCCATGACGTTCTCGATCGCGGTGCGATGCGGAAACAGCTGGAAGTTCTGGAACACCATGCCGGTCTGCAGCCGCAGGCGCTGGATATCCCTGGCCGGAACCCTGGCACCAGGATGGAATTCGAGCGTCTCGTCGCCGATGCGCACCGTGCCCGAGGTCGGGATCTCCAGGAGGTTGATGCAGCGCAGCAGGGTGCTCTTTCCCCCGCCCGACGGGCCGACCAGCGCCGTGACGCTGCCTTCGGCAATGGTGACCGTCACGCCCTTCAACACCAGATTGTCGCCAAAGCGCTTTTCGATGTTGCTGAGGCCGATCATGAGCGTGCCTCCAGGAAGCCGCCATAGCGGTTGAGCCGGGTCTCCAGCCGCGTCTGCAAGGCCGACAGCACCGAACTCAGCGCCAGATAGAGGATCGCCGCCTCGACATAGAGGATCAGCGGCTCATAGGTGGTGGCGACGATGCGCTGCGCCGCCTGGAACATCTCCGGCACGGTGATGGCGGCGGCCAGCGACGTATCCTTGACCAATGAGATGAAGGTGTTGGAAAGCGGCGGCACCGCGACCCGGCCGGCTTGCGGCAGGATGGTGCGCCGCATCGCCTGGCTCCAGGTCATGCCGATCGAATAGGCCGCTTCCCACTGGCCCTTCGGCACCGACCCTATGGCCGCGCGGATGATTTCCGACGTGTAGGCGCCGATGTTGAGCGTGAAGCCGATCAATGCCGCCGTGAAGGCGTCGAGCAGGATGCCGACCGACGGCAGGCCGTAGAAGATAAGGAACAGCTGCACCAGCAGCGGCGTGCCGCGGAAGATCCAGACATAGAAGCGCACCAGCGCGACCAGCGGTTTCGGACCAAACAGCCGGGCAAGCGCCGCACCCAACCCAACGGTCAGCCCAAGGACGAAGGACAACAGCGTCAGCGGCACGGTGAAGATCAGCGCCGCCCACAACAGCGAAGGCAGCGACTCCAGCATCAGTTGCAGCCAGTGCGGCACGTAAGACCCTCCAAATAAGTCGAGGCTTCGTCGAGGCGCGACATATCACGACAAAAGCGGCGGACCGTCAAAGACGACTCGCCGCTCGATATGTCCTGTGGGCCGCGGAGCGGCCCGCCTCATAGATTACTTCGAAACGTCCTGGCCGAAATAGGTGTCGGAGATTTTCTTATAGGTGCCGTCAGCCTTGATGTCGGCCAGCGCCTTGTTGATCGCCGCGACCAACTCCGGATCGCCCTTGCGCACGATGACGCCGGAATAGTCGGCGTTTTCCTCTTGCGCGGCGATCTTCACATTGGCGTCGGGCTTGTGCTTCTTGAAGTCGAGGAACGACAGGCTGTCATTGATCGTGGCGTCGGCACGGCCTGTCAGAAGCAGCTGGATCGATTGGTCGAAGCCATCGGTGCCGACCAGCTCGGCGCCGTTCGTTTCGGCCAGCTTGCCGAAATTCGAGGTCAGCGACTGCGCCGACTTCTTGCCCTTGAGATCGGCAAAGGTCTTGATGTCTGTGTTGTCGCCGCGCACGATCAGCACCGCCTTGGAGGCGATGTAAGGATCGGAGAAGTCGTACTTGGCCTTGCGGGCATCGGTGATGCCGACCTCGTTGATGACGGCGTCATAGCGATTGGCGTCGAGGCCGGCGATCAGCCCGTCCCACTTGCCTTCGAGGAATTCGACCTTGACGCCGAGCTTGTCGGCGATCGCCTTGGCGATTTCGACGTCGAAGCCGACCAGTGCGCCCGAAGTGTCATGATAGGTGAATGGCGCATAAGTGCCTTCCGTGCCGACCTTGATGACTCCGGCCTGCTTGATCTGGTCGAGATTGGCGCCGGCATGGCCTGCGGTGACAGCCAAGGCCTGCAGCGTTCCGGCGATGATGAGCGACTTGAGCCATTTCATTTTTCTGTGATCCCGTCCTTGGCCGGCCGACCGGCATATTGTGAGCGCTGGAAACTGACAGATGCAAGCCGAAAAAATAAGGAACAGAATTCCAAAAACAACCAGTTTCTGAAATCGCATACTCAAACTGGCGCTTTCCAGCCGACACCAGAACTGTCGCGGATCATCCCCGGAGCCCGTCGGGCAACACAATCCCGCAGCCACGGTCGCGGAACCTTTCCCGCGCATGGCAGTTCTGGCTGTTCTAGGGCACGGCGCCGCCATTTCAACCCGGGCGCCAGCCAAGTTTGCAAAGTCATCCGCACCACCCAGGGAGCGCCTCATGATGGAAGACACGGCAGGACGGATCATGGTCCGCGCGGCAATGAAGGCTCCCTACCTCGAACGTGACGAAGAGCATCGGCTTGCATTGCTCTGGAAAGAGGACAACGACCAGAACGCGCTGCACAGCATCACCGTCGCGCATATGCGGCTGGTCATTTCCATGGCCTCCAAATTCCGCCATTACGGCCTGCCGCTCGGCGACCTGGTCCAGGAAGGTCATGTCGGACTGCTCGAGGCCGCCGCCCGCTTCGAGCCGGAGCGCGAGGTGCGGTTCTCGACCTATGCGACATGGTGGATCCGGGCCTCGATGCAGGACTATATCCTGCGCAACTGGTCGATCGTGCGTGGCGGCACCAGCTCGGCGCAGAAGGCGCTGTTCTTCAACCTGCGACGCCTGCGCGCGCGGCTGGCGAATGGCGCCGAGCCACTGTCAAACGCAACGCTCTATCGCGAAGTATCGGAAGCACTCGGCGTCTCCGAAGCCGACGTGGCGATGATGGATTCGCGGCTGTCGGCTCCCGACTCCTCACTCAACATGCCGGTTGCCGACGATGCGGGTTCGACCGAGCGCATGGATTTCCTGGTCTCGGACGATCCGCTGCCCGACGAGATCGTCGGCGACAAGATCGATGTCGCGCGCCGCTCGCTCTGGCTGAGGGAGGCGCTTCGCGCGCTCAACGCACGGGAGTTGAGGATCATCGAGGAACGCCGGCTTAACGACGAGGGCGCGACGCTGGAAGCGCTCGGCGAAACCCTCGGCATCTCCAAGGAACGCGTCCGCCAGATCGAGGCCCGCGCCATGGAAAAGCTGAAGGTCGCGTTGGTGAAGCAGAATCCGGAGTTCATGGCGACTGCCGCCTGAACGGCGGCAGGCGTCCAGGGGCTCTTACTTGTCCGTGACGATCTTGACCTTGTCGCCGGCCGAAACCGCGGCACCAGGCGACAGCGCGTTGAGGACGCGGAACAGGTCGAGCTTACGGTCGACGCCGACCATCTGCGCCGAAAGCGAACCCATCGTCTGCCCAGGCTGGACAGTGACGACGCGGATGCGCAGCGGCTTCAGCGCCGCCTTTTCGGCGGCACTCAAGATCCGGAACGAGCCGCTGACCGAGCGAGCGATTGTGTCCAGCGACGTGCTGGCCGAAGGGGCCGCGGTCAGCAGCCGGTAGACCTGGCCGCCGGCGCGGATCACCGCAATGTCGAACTGCCAGCCTTCGGCGCCGGCATGCGCGGTCGCTGCCTCGTTGCCGTTGATGGTTTCCTGCCTGACGCTGCTGTCGACGAGACCAGCCACCCAGCCGCTGCGGATATAGTCCGTCAGCGCCCGGTTCTTGTCGATCGACACGCCATCGAAACGGATCGCTATGTCGCCGGGGCCGGTGGCCGTCACCGCTGCCGCCGAATTGTCGATGATGAAGCCGTCCGGTACCGTGAACGAAACGCCAAGGCCCGGATGCAGGAAGGTTTCGCCGCGTACATAGCCTTCTTCCGGCGTGTCGCCATAGAGCAGGCCGTCTATGCCGGCGAGGAAGGAATCGCGGTCGCGCGTGCCGACGCCCGGCGCGCCGAACTGGCGGGCATGGCGCTGCGCCAGATCGATGCGCTGCGGCGTATTGGGGTGCGTGGCCAGGAAATCGAGGCTGGCGTCGGTGGCGCCGCTGATCGAGCGGAAATCGGTGTAGGCCGACATCGATTGCAGGAAGCGGCCGGCGGCGAAAGGATCGTAGCCGGCCTCGCCGATCGACTTGATGCCGATGGCGTCGGCTTCCAGCTCCTGGTTGCGCGAGAATTGCGCGAGCCTCAGCTTGCCGCGGATCAACGCCGCCTTGGCGGTCGGGCTGTCGCCGAGCACATCGGAAACCACCTTGGTCGCCAGGCCTTCCTCTGCCTCGAGTTGCTGGCGCTGCAAGCCGTGATTGGCGGTGACGTGGCCCATCTCATGCGCGATGACAGCGGCAAGCTCGGCCGAATCATTGGCCAGCGCCAGGAGGCCGCGCGTGATGTAGAGATAGCCGCCCGGCAGCGCGAAGGCATTGACATTGGGCGAATTCAAAATGGTGATGCGATAGGTCTGTGTCGGGTTGGCGGACACCACCGTCAAACTACCGACCACCTTGGCGACCATGCGCTCGAGCTTGGGATCGGAATATTCGCCGCCATAGGTCGCCAGGATGCGCGGATGCTGCGCCCTGGCCAATTCGGCGAGCTTGTTGTTGGCGCCGACATTGTCCACCGTGATCGGCTTGTCGGAAGGCTGGAAGCCGGATTCCTGAACTTCCGGCGGCGTGAACATCTGGCAGCTTGCCAACGCCACGGCAAAGCCGGCCAGCGCGAGAAAGCGCGCCAGCGGTTTCATTCCCAATGTGTTAGCGCCGATCGCCAGAACGGCTTCCTTTCGGGTCCCGGCACATGACATTGAAAATCGGGGACGATCTTCAGAATGTTCACGTGCCATATCTCAAACTGCTGCAGTATCCGCGGCCCATCCCAGGGCGGGCGCCGGATACTGCAGGCAAATCACGGCCTGTGCCGGACCGGTAGGGCGGACCTAGCCACACTCCCCCGGTCATGGCAAGCAAACGCCACATCGCCTGGAGCCGGTTTGACCGTAAATTATGTCCGCTTCCGGGCAACATCGCGTGATGTGGAATATCCGGCACCCGCGCCGATATAGCGCCGGAACGCCTCCGGACCAGCCCCGGCGAAGAAATCATCAGCCTTGCCGGTGGCGGCGACCAACCCATTGTCGACAAACACCATATGCTCGCCGATGCGGCGTGCATCCTCCGGCTGGTGGGTGACGAACAGCACTGTCATGGCGCGTTCGGCATGAACGGCGGCAACCAGGTCCAGCATCTCGTCGCGCAAAGCCGGTCCGAGCGAAGCGAAGGGCTCGTCGAGCAGCAACACCGGTCGGTCGCGCACCAGCACGCGGGCCAGGGCGACGCGCTGGCGTTCGCCCCCGGAGAGCTCGCGCGGCAGGCGTTTCTCCTTGCCCGCAAGACCGGTGCGCGCAAGCGCCTCGGCGACCGCGGCGCGGTCCGCCTCGGTCAGCCGCAGGGATGGCGAGCGGCCGAGCCCGACATTCTGCTCGACGGAAAGATGCGCGAAGAGATTGTTCTCCTGGAACACCATCGACACCGGCCGCGCCGAGGCCGGCTCGGCGCTGACATCGACACCGCCGATCAGCACGCGGCCCGACCGTGGGGTCTCGAAGCCGGCGACCAGATTGAGCAGCGTCGACTTGCCCGAACCGCTCGGCCCCATGATGGCGGTGATCGTCGCCGCGGCAAACTCGACATCGAAAACAAGCGGCGCCTCGCCATAGCTGCCATAGCTGAACGACACTTTGTCCAGCCGCACCGGCGCGCCCTTCGCGAGCCCGTTGGCCGCCTTTTCACGCATCACGGACCTCCTCCCTTCCCAGCCAGTGCGCCGCCACGATCAACGCGAGACAGACGAGGCCGAGCAGCAGTGCGAGGCCGGCGGCATCCTCGGTGCGGTAGCTGCCCATCCGAGCCAGAAGAAGGTAGGGCAATGTCTGCACGGAATCACTGCCGAACAAGGCAATGACACCGAGATCGCCGAGCGACAGCGCCATGGCGAAAGCGAAGGCCGTGGCGAGCGGTCGCCGCAGCGACGGCCAGTCGACCAGCATCAGCCGGTTCCAGCCCGCAATGCCGAGCTGTGCACAGAGCCGTTCGTGACGCTCGCTCGCTGCATCATAGGCGGGACGCACGGCGCGGAGCGCAAACGGCATCGCCATCACCGCGTTGACGGTGACGACCATGACCGGGGCGAGGGCGAAGACATCGCCGACATGGCGCAACAACAGGAACCAGCCGGCGCCGACGACGATCGGCGGCACGACCAGGACAAAACCGGCGCCTGTATCGGTCGCGTGTTCGAGCAGTGTCTTTGCGCCGGCACGGCGGGTCAGCGCTAGCGCCCGCCGCGCCATGGTCAGCGCCAGCGACAGCATCACCGAAAGCAGCGCCGACAGGAAGGCGAGCGCCGCGCTGGTCAGCGTTGCCTGCCGGACAGTGGCCTCGCCGGCCAAGCGGGCGAGATCGGCACTCAATCCGGCCATCACGGTTGCCGCCATCGGCCCGACAACGAACAGCAGCGCCAGGACGATGAGTAGCGCGTTCAACCAGGTCTCGCTCCGATTGACCGAGAGATAGCGGCGTTGCGCGACCGGCAAATTGGTGTCGCCGACCACATTGGCGCCTAGCCGCGTCAGTGCCAGCACCACGATAAAGGTCAAGGCGATCTGCAGCAGCGTCAGTGCAACGGCCCGTGCGGGATCGAAATCGAAGCGCAGCGCCTGGTAGATGCCGACCTCAAGCGTCGTCGCGGCCGGCCCGCCGCCGAGCGTCAGCACGATCGTGAAGGATGTGATGCAGAGCATGAACACAAGCCCGGCGACGCCGGGCAGTGCGGCGCGCAGCGTTGGCCATTCGATCAGCCGGAACGCCGGCCGCGCCACCATGCCGAGTTGGCTCGCCAGCCGCCATTGGTCGGCCGGTATGGTCTGCAGCGCCTCGAGGAACAGCCGCGTCGCCAGCGGCAGGTTGAAGAAGACATGGGCGACGAGAATGCCGGACAGGCCATAGATGCCCGGCCAGCTTCCGCCGCCGATAACGGCAAGCACGCCGGCGAAATAGCCGGCACGGCCATAAAGCGCCAGGATGCCGAGCGCTGCAACGATGGCCGGCAGCGCCAATGGCACGGCGAAGATCTGCAGGATGAAGGCGCGGCCGAAGAAACGTGGATGCCGCGACAGAGCGCGCGCCACAAACAGCCCCGGGATGACCGAAAGCAGCGTCGACAGGACCGCTTGCCAGAGCGTGAAGCGAATGACGCGAAGCAGATAGGGATCGAAGGCTGCCCAGGCGCCCGAGAAATCATGGGCGCCCTCGAAAAGCAGGCCGGCAAACGCGCCGCCGATCAGCAGCGCGATTGCAGCGAGCGCTACAATGCCGGCACTGACGCGGGAATCCGTGGAATGCGCCGGCGCCATCGCGCTGCCTATTTGCTCATCACCGCCAGCCATTCATCGACCCAGGCCTTGCGGTTGGCGGCGACCTCTTGCGGGCTGAACAGCAAGGTCTTCGTCGGCTTGACCAGTTTGTCGAAGGCCGGATTGAGCGGCTTGTCGGTCTTGCCTGCCGGGAACATCCAGTTGGTCTCGGGGATGGCATCCTGGAATTTCGGCCCGGTCATGAAGGCCATGAACTTGGCCGCCAGCGGATTCTTGGCTCCTGTCGTGGTGATACCCGCCACCTCGATCTGCAGATACTCGCCCTCCTCGAAGGAGGCCGCCTGGTAGCGCTCCGTGTTCTCGGCGACCATGTGGTAGGCTGGCGACGTCGTGTAGGACAGCACCATCGGCGCCTCGCCCTTGGTGAACAGCCCATAGGCCTCGCTCCAGCCCGGCGTCACGGTCAGCACCTTGGCCTTGAGCTTGGCCCAGGCCTCGGGTGCCTTGTCGCCATAGACCGACTTGACCCAAAGAAGCAGGCCGAGGCCTGGCGTCGAGGTGCGCGGATCCTGGATGACGATCTTGTCGTTGGCACTGCCTTCGATCAGCTCCTTCAGGCTCTTCGGCGGCGTCTTCATCTTCTGCGTGTCATAGACGACAGCGAAATAGCCGTAGTCGAAGGGGACAAAAGTGTCGTCGCTCCAGCCGCCCGGCACATTGACATCCGTCACCGCGCCATGCGGCGCGAACAAGCCTGACGCCTTGGCATCGGCGGTGAGATTGGTATCCAGGCCAAGCACGATATCGGCCTTGGTCGATGCGCCTTCCAATCTGACGCGGTTGAGCAGCGCGACGCCATCGGCGACCGAGACGAAGTCGACGTCGCAGCCGCATTCGGCCTCGAACTCCTTCTTCACCACGGGACCCGGACCCCAGTCGGCGGTGAAACTCTCATAGGTGTAGACGGTGAGCTTATCCTTGGCCAAGGCGGGCCCGGACAAGGCCACGACCGTTGCTGAAACAAGAGCGTATAAAAGCGTGCGCATCGGCGCCTCCTTCGTTCGAATTGAAAGGAATTGAGGCGTCGGACTGTCCGAAACGTCTAATCCCTCCGCCGGTACAAACCGGATCAGGTTCAGCGGGTTGGCGAGACTGCCTCTCAGCCGGTCCGCGAAGATCGCGTCCGGCACCCCGTTAGAGCGTTTCGACACATAGGCCGGGCCGATCCGCCATGCAAGCGGGAGTTTGCCGCCTTCCGTTTCCCGTGCCGGGCTGGTAAGGGCCACACGATATGAGCACATTCACCATCCTGCTTGGCGGCGATCTCATCCGTACGCCACGGCTCGACCGTCAGGTCAAAGGCTCCCGCGTCATCGCCGCCGACGCCGGCATCGGTCATGCGCGGTTGCTGGGTCTCGTGCCGGAGCTGTGGGTGGGTGATTTCGATTCGGTGCCGGCCAACCTGCCGGACGATCTCGCTTCCGTGCCGCGCCGGACCTTCCCGGCGGAAAAGGACCAGACCGATGGCGAACTTGCCGTCGCCGCGGCACTGGAGCGCGGCGCGACCCGCCTGGTGCTGGCCGGCGCCTTTGGCGGCAAGCGCGCCGACCACGCTTTTCTGCATCTGTCGCTCGCCCTGCGGCTGGCGGAGGCGGGAACGGACGTGCTTTTGACCAGCGGCGCTCAGGAAGGCATCCCCCTGCTGCGCGGAACGGCCGGCTTCGACTATGCCGACGGCACGCTGTTTTCGGTGCTCGGCTTTTCCGAGCTCGACGGCCTGACCGTCACCGGCGCCAAATGGCCGCTCGCTCACGTCAAGGTGGCGTTCGGTTCGTCGCTGACCATTTCCAACGAGGTCAAGTCCGACAAGACCGGGGGCCGCCTCGAAATCGCGCTCGGCCATGGCCGCGCGATGCTGCTCGCTCATCCCTATCCCTTACCTGAAAGCTGACATGGCCCCGCCCCTTCTCAACCTCGACGGGATAAAACTGACCTTCGGCGGCACGCCGCTGCTCGATGGCGCCGCCTTGACGGCTTCGGCCGGCGACAAGATCGCGCTGGTCGGCCGCAACGGGTCCGGCAAGTCGACCCTGCTGAAGATCGCCGCCGGCCTGATCGAGCCGCAGGACGGCGAAGTGTTCCGCCAGCCTTCGGCGACCGTCCGCTATTTGCCGCAGATGCCCGACATGGAAGGTTTTGCCACTGTCCGCGCCTATGTCGAGGCCGGGCTTGGCCCCGCCGACGATCCCTACCGCGCCAGCTATCTGATGGAGCATCTCGGCCTGTCGGGTGAGGAGCGTCCGAACGACCTGTCGGGCGGCGAGGCGAGGCGCGCCGCCCTTGCCCGCGTCATGGCGCCGGAGCCCGATATCCTGCTGCTTGATGAGCCGACCAACCATCTCGACCTCTCGGTCATCGAATGGCTGGAAGAAGAACTCATCCGCACCTCCTCGGCGCTGATCGTCATCTCGCACGACCGCCGCTTCCTCGAACGCGTGTCGCGCGCCACGGTCTGGCTCGATCGCGGCCAGACCCGCAGGCTGGACAAGGGCTTCGGCCATTTCGAGGAATGGCGCGACCTGGTTCTGGAGGAAGAAGAACGCGAGCAGCACAAGCTCGGCCGCCAGATCGTTCGCGAAGAGCATTGGCTGCGCTACGGCGTGACGGCGCGGCGCAAGCGCAACATGCGCCGGCTCGGCGAGTTGCAGACCATGCGTCAGCGTTTTCGCGGTCATCGCGGGGCCGAAGGGTCGGCGACTATGGTGGCGAGCGACGCCACCGAGTCCGGCAAGCTGGTGATCGAGGCGAAAAACATCGAAAAGAGCTTTGGCGATCTCACCGTGGTCAAGGCGTTTTCGACCCGCATCCAGCGTGGCGATCGCGTTGGCCTGGTCGGGCCGAACGGCGCCGGCAAGACCACGCTCTTGAAGATGCTGACCGGCGAGATGAAGCCGGACGCCGGTTCGGTGCGGCTCGGCACCAATCTGGAGATCGCAACGCTCGACCAGAAGCGCGAGGCGGTCGACCCGCAGGAGACGCTGGCACAATATCTCACCGATGGGCGCGGCGAAAACCTCGTCATCAATGGCGAGCAGCGCCACGTGGTCTCCTACATGAAGGATTTCCTGTTCAAGCCGGAGCAGGCGCGCACGCCGGTGCGCGAGTTGTCCGGCGGCGAGCGGGCGCGGCTCCTGCTGGCGCGCGTGCTGGCGCGGCCGGCAAACCTTCTGGTGTTGGATGAGCCGACCAACGATCTCGACATGGAGACGCTGGAACTGCTGCAGGAGCTGGTTGCCGGTTTTGCCGGCACAGTCATCCTGGTCAGCCACGACCGCGATTTCCTCGACCGCACCGTGACCAGCCTGATCGCGCCGGATGGTGAAGGCCGCTGGATCGAATATGCCGGCGGCTATTCCGACATGCTGGCGCAGCGCGGCGGCACCAGGCTGGACGACCGCAAGGCGCGCGCGAAAGCCGAAAGCGGCGAAGCGCCAGCACCCGGCAAAAGCGAGGCCACTGCGCCAAAGGGACCAGCGAAGAAACTGTCGTTCAAGCAGAAGTTCGCGCTGGAATCGCTGCCCAAGAAAATCGAGGCTGTGATGGCGTCGATCTCAAGGCTGGAGAACAACATCGCCGATCCCGCCTATTACGAGCGCGACCCCGCCTCCTTCCAGAAAACCATCGCCGCCCTCGACAAGGAGCGCGCCACGCTGGCCGCGTTTGAAGAGGAGTGGCTGGAGCTGGAGATGCTGCGCGAAGAGATGGAGGGGTGAGGAGCGCTTGGCCGTAGGCCGATCAATCGACAACGATTTGTCGATTAAAGCGACGAACGGTGAAAGGCCGGTTCGCCTTCAGCGAATCGAAAGGTCCAGTGGACCTTTCGAAGGGATAGAACGCCCGAAGGGCTGGGAGCCATAGCGAAGGGCCGGGCGGGCCAAGTCCTATCACACCGCCGTCTTTATTTGCATTTGCGTGCGGGCTTTTATGCGCCTACATTATGCGCATAAAAGGAGGCAATCCCTATGCTTCAATCGACGCCGAAACCTCAGCGGCAATCAGTCAACACGTCCATTGATTCTCAGTTGATCAATGACGCTAAGGCGTTGGGTATCAACATTTCCCGCGCCGCGGAGGCGGGTATCGCGAAAGCGATTGCTGCGGAAAAAACACGTCGATGGCAGGAAGAAAACAAGCAAGCCATCGAAAGCTCCAATGAATATGTTAGGCGCAACGGACTTCCATTGGCCAAACACCGGCTGTTTTGATGGCACGTTACGATCTTTATCGGAATTCCGAGGGCAACGGTTATCTTCTCGATGTTCAGTCCGACCTTCTTGAGGGCCTGAGCACCAGGGTCGTAATTCCGTTGATGCCGCCCAACACAGCTCCGGTTCCGGGCCGCCGGCTAAACCCGACCTTCACTATCGATGGCAAGGATCATGTGATGGTCACGCAGTTCATGTCAGCCTTGATGGCCTCTGAGCTGCCGGATACCGAGGGGAATCTTTCCAGGCACCACGACGACATCGTCGCCGCACTCGACATGCTGTTCCAAGGCTTCTGAATCAAGAGGCTACGGGACAGCGGCTTTCTCAGCCAGCCGTCTTCGCCTGCCAGGCCTTGATCGCCTCGTCGAACACCTTCTCGCCGGGAATGCCCTTTTCCATGGTCAGCAACGCCCGCCGTCCGGTCTTGTAGACGACCGGCACGTCGATCCAGTCCTGGCCGCGCAGCAGGGTCATGTTGGCGTCTTCGTCGGCCTTGGTGTCGTTGAGCGCGACGAGGAAGAAGCCGTCGGCAATCTTGGCCGGAATGCCGATCAGCGGGCTGCCGGCATCCTGCTCCGAAGCCTTCATGGCAACGCGCAGGATGTTGTCGACACCGCCGCCCTCGAAGCCGTCGGGCGTCAGGAAGATCATCTCGATGATATGGCTGGCCGGCAGCGTCTGGTCGGTGTTGCGGCGGATGGTCATGCGCAACTGGATGTCCTTGCCGGGAATGGTCGCCTCGGCGCGGATCGCCGGCTCCGGCGGCAGGTCGCCACCGGGCGATTCCTGCACCAGCGACCAGACGATGTTGCCGGGCTCGGCGGAGCCCTGGGCGGTGCTGGTGCGCTCCTCATAGAAGATCGCCTTCTGGCCGACAGGCAGGGCGGCTTCCGCAGGCGCAGCCGCCGGGGCGGGCGGCGCGGCACCTGCCGGTGCTGGCGGCGTGCCGGCAGCACCGGCCGGCGCTGCAGGCGCTGCTCCGTTGGCAGGCGGCGTTGCGGGGGC
The DNA here is from genome assembly GCF_000513875.1 of Mesorhizobium sp. WSM1293. Classification (NCBI taxonomy): domain Bacteria; kingdom Pseudomonadati; phylum Pseudomonadota; class Alphaproteobacteria; order Hyphomicrobiales; family Phyllobacteriaceae; genus Mesorhizobium; species Mesorhizobium sp. WSM1293. The sequence goes on from NZ_AZUV01000014.1 coordinate 85,612, forward strand.
GGCATCTGTCGCCGGAGGCGTAGTCGCGGCAGGCGTACCGGCGGCCGGTGCGGAAATCGCCGGTGCGTTCGTGGCCGAAGGCGGGGTGGTCAGCGCCGCGACCGATTCGCCTTCGCCGATGCCGCTTTGGCCACCGGCCGGACCCGGGTCGACTTCACCACCCTGCGGTGTCAGCCGCTGGGTGAATTTCGTGCTTTCGGCTTCCGTGCCGCCAGCCGCGGGCGCCGGCGGCGCTGCCGCGGCATCGGTTGCCGGCTTGGCCGGCGCCGGCTTCACGGGTTCGGTTTTCGCTACCTGATTGCCGCCAAGCCCCAGCATCTTGCCGAAGGCGTCCTTGTTCAGCCAGATGCCGTAGCCGCCGCCGGCAACGACCAGCAGTGCGACGACGGCCGCGATCAGCCCGCCATAGCTGCGCTTGCGCTCGGCGGGACGCAGGCGCTGGAAGGTGTCCTGTACCGGCTCTTCATTGTCTTCGTTGCTGGAAAAGACATCGGCCTCGTCGTCCGCCTCCTCGGCGTTCATGCCTGGAAGAGGCGTGTCGGCGCGAGCCGGCTGGGCAGGCGCCGGCGTCGATCTTTGCCAGCTTGGCTCGACCTTGGCGGCAGGCGGCGGCGCGGGTTGATAGGGCTCGGGCTTGGCGACGGGCGGTGCCGGCCAGGCCGATTCCGCCTTCGCCGGCTGCCTCGTATGGCTTGGCTGGTTCTTGTTGCGATCGATCGACGAAAAGATGTGTTCCAGCTCCGCGAGCGGGTCGGTCTCCGGCACGCTCTTGGCATAATCGCGCTCGACGCTTGTAATGGCGTCTTCCAGCGAACGCATCTGCGTGGCTATGGCTTCGGGAGCCCACGGCGGCGAACGTTCACCAAGCTTCTTCGCCAGCATGGTGCGAACGCTGGCATAGATGCGCGTACGCTTTTCCGGCGTCTCGTCGCCATGCTTGTCGAGCGCGTTTTTCAGAATAGCAACGAAATCTGCCATGCTTCAGTCGACCTGTATTTTGCTTCCGCGTCGGCCCCCGCAAATCAGCCGCGATGCCCGGAAAGGCTTCAGAAACTAGTCTTGAAACGGATCGGTCACAAGTATCGTGTCGTCGCGTTCCGGGCTGGTGGAAAGGAGCGCGACCGGTGCGCCGATGAGCTCCTCGATGTAGCGGACATACTTGACCGCCTGGGCCGGCAGATCATTCCAGCTGCGCGCGCCGGCAGTGGTGCCTTTCCAGCCCTCGAGCGTCTCGTAGACCGGTTCGACACGTGCCTGCGCGCCCTGGCTGGCCGGCAGATAATCGATCATCTCGCCGTCGAGACGGTAACCGGTGCAGACCTTGATCTCGTCCAGCCCGTCAAGCACGTCGAGCTTGGTCAGCGCGATGCCCTTGATGCCGTTGACCGCGACGGCCTGGCGCACCAGCACCGCGTCGAACCAGCCGCAGCGGCGCTTGCGACCGGTGACGACGCCGAATTCATGGCCGCGCGTGCCGAGGAATTCGCCGACCTCGTTCTTCTGCTCGGTCGGGAACGGACCCTCGCCGACGCGTGTCGTATAGGCCTTGGTGATGCCGAGCACATAGCCGATGGCGCCCGGGCCAACGCCGGAGCCGGCGGCAGCCTGTCCGGCAACCGTGTTCGACGAGGTCACGAACGGATAGGTCCCGTGGTCGATATCGAGCAGTGTGCCCTGCGCGCCCTCGAACAGGATGCGCTCGCCAGCCCGGCGCTTGTCGTCGAGGATCTTCCAGACCCGGTCCATATAGGGCAGGATGTCGTCGGCGACCGAGGTTAGTTCCTGCATGATCGCGTCATGCGTGACTTCCGCATGACCAAGCCCGCGACGCAGCGCATTGTGGTGCGTCAGCAGCCTGTCGACTTTCAAGGGCAGTGTTTCCAAATCCGCCAAATCCATCACCCTGACCGCGCGCCGGCCCACCTTGTCCTCATAGGCGGGGCCGATGCCGCGACGGGTCGTGCCAATCTTCGTCCCGGAATTGGATGCGGCGTCCTCACGAAATCCGTCCAGCTCTCGATGCAGGGACAGGATAAGCGCTGTGTTTTCGGCTATTTTCAGGCGATCCGGCGCCACTTCGACACCTTGCGCCTTGAGTTTTGCCACCTCGGCGACGAAAGCGTGCGGGTCGAACACGACGCCATTGCCGATGATGGACAGCTTGCCCTGGCGCACGACGCCCGACGGAAGCAACGACAGCTTGTAGACCTTGCCGTCGACGACCAGCGTATGGCCGGCATTGTGGCCGCCCTGGAAACGCACCACGACATCGGCGCGCTCCGACAGCCAGTCGACGATCTTGCCCTTGCCTTCGTCACCCCACTGCGAGCCGACGACCACCACATTGGCCATGTTTCTTTTCCCTTGAGACGCCGCCAAGCGGCTTGAATATGGTTCGAAACGACAGGCCTCTATAACGTCAAGACCTCGCGAGCGCGACCTTTCTTTGCCGTCGAAAATGCCCTGAGGCACAACAATTTTCGGCTTTGACATCATTTACTTGGGCGAGCGAGGGCAATAGGCCGGCAAACACCGCAGCTCCGGCGACTGGAATCCCGCGATGCATCGAAGCGCCTACATATTCCTGCTGCTCACCACCTTGCTTTGGGGTGGAAATTCGGTGGCCGGCAAGCTGGCGGTCGATCACGTCTCGCCGATGACGCTGGTCTTCCTGCGCTGGGTGCTGGCCGTGGCGATCATGCTGCCCATCGGCTGGAAGACCATCCAGAAGGACTGGCCGATGGTCCGCAAGCACTGGTTCGTGCTGGTCGCCCTCGGCGCCAGCGGCTTCACCCTGTTCAACACCATCTTCTACACGGCGCTCAACTACACGACAGCGATCAATGTCTCGATCGAACAGGCGGCGATGCCGATCCTGATCATGACTGCCAATTTCGTCTTCTTCCGCCTGCGCGTGAACTGGGCGCAGATTGTCGGCGTCGTGCTGACCATCGCCGGCGTGATCCTCACCGCCTGCCATGGCGACCCGCGCCGGCTGTTGACGCTGGAACTCAATTTCGGTGACGCCATCATGCTGGTCGCCGTCTTTCTCTACAGCGGCTATTCGGTCGGGTTGCGGCTGAAGCCGGTGATGCACTGGCAGAGCCTGATGCTGGCCCTGTCGGTTTCGGCACTCGTCACCTCGTTGCCGTTCTTCCTGTGGGAGGTCCTCGCCGGCAAGGTCGTCATGCCCGACGCGCGCGGCTGGACCGTCATCGTCTATACGGCGATCGGCGCCTCGGTCGTTTCGCAGATCTTCTACATCAGGGGCAACGAGCTGATCGGCGCCAACCGCGCCGGCCTGTTCATCAATCTGGTGCCGATCTTCGGCACGCTGCTGTCGGTGCTGATCGTCGGCGAGACGTTCCAGCTCTATCAGGCGCTGGCCTTGGTGCTCGTGCTGGGCGGCATCGGGCTTGCCGAATACAGCGGGCGCAAGATGGCAATGGCGGACCACCGCGGATGACATTTGGCGGCTGACGCCCTCCGCCGTCGCGGCAACGCGAACGGCCTGGACTTCGCCAATGGCGCGGAAACAGCGGCATGAATCCTGCCGCGTCCCCTACTTGGAACATTTCACCTCCAGCGGAGTTTGAACGCCAGGGAGGCGACATGATGAGCCACAACCCTCGCAGCACGGCAAGCATTGCTGGTCACCCTATCCACCCGATGCTGATTCCGTTTCCGATTGCCTTTTTTGTCGGCACCTTCGTTTGCGACCTTATCTTCTGGCGAACAGCCGATCCCGGATGGGTCACCGGGTCGCTTTGGCTTCTCGGCGCAGGCCTGATCATGGCTGCCCTGGCCGCGCTTGCTGGCTTGACGGACGTTCTCGGCGATGTTCAGGTCCGCAATCTCACGACGGCATGGCTCCATGCCGGCGGCAATGTACTCGTCGTGTTGATCGAGCTTTACAACTGGTACTCGCGGTATGCCGGCGGAGCGGCGGCCGTGATGCCAACCGGCATCGTCCTATCGCTGATCGTGGTTCTCATCCTGCTGTTTACGGGCTGGAAGGGCTGGGAACTGGTCTACCGACATCGCGTGGGTGTTTCCGATGGCTCGGACGAGTTGACATGAACCGGCCGCCGCGGCGGCCGGCGTCAACGAGGTGGGTCGGCGACCGCCTGTCCTCAATCACATCGCGTTGACGTCGAACTGCAGCCGCTTGGCCGAGTCGATCGACTTGTGCGCCTTGACCTTTTCCAGCACGGCTTCCGGGAACGGCGCGTCGAGATAGAGCAGCGCTATGGCATCGCCGCCCGGCCGGTTGCGGCCGAGCTGGAAGTTGGCGATGTTGACGCCATTCTCGCCGCAGACGGTGCCGAGCAGGCCGATGATGCCCGGCGCGTCCGCATTGGTGGTGTAGAGCATGTGCTGGCCGACCTCGGCATCGAGGTTGATGCCCTTGATCTGGATGAAGCGTGGCTTGCCATCCGAGAAGCATGTGCCGGCGATCGAGCGCGTCATGTGCTCGGTCTTCACCGTCAGCTTGATATAGCCGTCGAACACGCCCGACTTGTCGCGCTTGACCTCGGCCACGATGATGCCGCGCTCCTTCACCATGATCGGCGCCGACACCATGTTGACGTCCGAGACCTGAGGCCGGATCAGCCCGGCGAGTGCTGCACTGATCAGCGCGCGCGTGTTCATCGTCGCGGTCGAGCCGTCGAACAGGATCTCCACCTCCTTGATCGGATCCTCGGTGACCTGGCCGACAAAGGCGCCGAGCACCTCGGCGAGCTTGACGAACGGCTTCAGCCGCGGCGCCTCCTCGGCGGTGATCGACGGCATGTTGATGGCGTTGGAGACGGCGCCCTTGATCAGATAGTCGGCCATCTGCTCGGCAACCTGCAGCGCGACATTCTCCTGGGCCTCCGTCGTCGAGGCGCCGAGATGCGGCGTCGCCACCACATTCTCCATGCCGAACAGTTCGTTGTTCTCGGCCGGTTCGACCTCGAAGACGTCGACGCCAGCGCCGGCCACCTTGCCACTCTTCAGCGCTGCGACCAGATCGGCCTCGACGATCAGACCGCCGCGTGCGCAATTGATGATGCGCACGCCCTTCTTCATCTTGGCGATCGCCGCGGCATCGATGATGTTGCGCGTCTTGTCGGTCAGCGGCGTGTGCAGGGTGATGAAATCGGCGCGGGCGAACAGCTCGTCGAGCTCGACCTTGTCGACGCCAAGCTCCTCGGCACGGCTGTCCGACAGGAACGGATCGAAGGCGATGACGTGCATCTTGAGGCCAACGCCGCGCGTCGCGACGATCGAACCGATGTTGCCGCAACCGATGACGCCCAGCGTCTTGCCGGTGATCTCGACGCCCATGAAGCGGTTCTTTTCCCATTTGCCGGCATGGGTCGAGGCGTTGGCTTCAGGGATCTGGCGCGCCAGCGCAAAGATCATCGCCACCGCATGTTCGGCTGTGGTGATCGAGTTGCCGAAGGGCGTGTTCATCACGATGATGCCCTTGCGGCTTGCCGCCGGGATATCGACATTGTCGACGCCGATGCCGGCGCGGCCGATGACTTTGAGATTGGTAGCGGCGTTGATCAGCTTTTCGGTGACCTTGGTCGCCGAGCGGATGGCGAGGCCATCATACTGGCCGATCACTTCGGCGAGCTTATCCTTGTCCTTGCCGAGATCGGGCAGATAGTCGACCTCGACGCCGCGATCCTTGAAGATTTGCACGGCGGTGGGGGAGAGTTTGTCTGAGACGAGAACGCGGGGCGCCATGGCGGCCTCCTTGAAATGGATTTGATCCTGATGGGAGTGGGCGGCCCGAAGGCCGCCGCGAACGATCTCAGGCCGCCGCTTTGAGCGACGCCTTCTGTGCGGCGAATGCCCAGTCGAGCCAGGGCAGCAGCGCTTCGAGATCCGACGTCTCGACCGTCGCGCCGCACCAGATGCGCAGGCCGGGCGGTGCGTCGCGATAGGCACCGATATCATAGGCGACGCCTTCCTTGTCGAGCACCGACACCAGCCCCTTGGCGAAGGCCGCCTGCCCGTCGGCGTCGAGCGCGGACACGTCCGGATCGGTGAAGGACAGGCAGACGGACGTGTTCGACCGTGTCGCCGGCTGGACGGCGAGATGACCGAGCCAGGAGGACTTGCCTACAAAGCGATCGAGGACGGCCGCATTGGCATCCGCCCTGGCGATCAGCGCGTCGAGGCCGCCGGTCGACTTCGCCCAGTTGAGCGCATCGAGGTAATCCTCGACGCACAGCATCGAGGGCGTGTTGATGGTCTCGCCCTTGAAGATGCCTTCGATCAGCTTGCCGCCTGAGGTCAGGCGGAAAATTTTCGGCAGCGGCCATGAGGGCTTGTAGGTTTCCAGCCGCTCGACGGCGCGAGGCGACAGGATCAGCATGCCGTGAGCGCCCTCGCCGCCCAGCACCTTCTGCCAGGAGAAAGTGACGACATCGAGTTTTTCGAAGTCGAGCCTCTGCGCGAATGCGGCGGAAGTCGCATCGCAGACGGTCAGGCCCTTGCGGTCCGCGGGAATGAAATCGCCGTTCGGCACGCGAACGCCCGACGTGGTGCCGTTCCAGGTGAAGACCACATCGCGGTCGAAATCGATCTTGGTGAGATCAGGCAGCTCGCCGTAGCCGGCTTCGATGTTGCGCACGTCGGCGAGCTTCAATTGCTTGACCACGTCGGTGACCCAGCCGGAGCCAAAGCTCTCCCAGGCGACCATGTCGACGCCGCGCTCGCCGAGCAGCGACCACAGCGCCATCTCGACCGCACCGGTGTCCGACGCCGGCACGATGCCGATGCGGTAACCCGCCGGGACCTGGAGAATCTCCCGCGTCAGCTCGATCGCCTGTTCGAGCTTGGTCTTGCCGATCTTGGCGCGGTGGGAACGGCCGAGCGCAGCATTTCTTAGCGCCTCGACCGACCAGCCGGGGCGCTTTGCGCAGGGACCTGAGGAGAAATTGGGGTTTGCCGGACGGAGTCCGGGCTTCGTATGCGTCGTCATCGTGGTCTATCCTTCCAGATAGTGGCCCCTCGTTGGGGAGGGGTGGCCCACGGACGGCGATATTCGTTCGGGCTTCAGGCGTCAAGAGGAAAGTTTTTGTCGTTGCCGGGATACCGGCGATCCCCGATCAGGATGTCGTGACTTCAAACGCAAACGGCGGACCCCGAAAGATCCGCCGTCCTGGTCCTCGTACTCGCCGCGCCTACCAGAGATCGTAGCGCAGCCCGACCTTGACCTGATGATAATCGAGGCCCTTTTTGAACTCAGGGTTGCCGACAGCGTCTGCTGTCACGTATTTCGCGGAAGGCAGAGCCGTGTATTGATAGCCGACATCGACTGCAACATTCTTGCTGACCTGATAAGCAAAGCCGGCGCCGAGCGTATAGGCGAAGCTGAACTGCTTCTCCGACTGCGTCGTCCCATCATAGCCGTTTGGATCGTCGCATTCAAAGATGGTCGTGGTTGTACCTGATGTTGTCGATGAATTCTGACAGTTGCGAGCGCCTTGAGCGTACTTGTAGGTGCTGTACGCTATGCCGACACCGCCTCCGACATAGGGCGTGAAGCCGACATAAGTGCCCAGGTCGACAAAGGCGCTGGCCATCACATCGTAGGCCTTGTTGTTGCCGTCGTTGGAGCCTTCGCATCCACGGGTGCTTGGGCCGGCGAACGCGCTTGTGCTGCCACCGCTGGTGACAGTCACCGTCTGCGTTCCATCGCAAGTACTGTCGAATTTGCTGGCGAATTTGCTTGTCGGCAGCAGACCGAAATTCAATTCACCGCGGAAGTAATCGTTGAAATGGTAGCCCATACCTATCGAACCAGACAGCGGGCTGGTATCCGTAACCAGACCGGCCGGAGTTTCCGAAAATTCATAGGGCTTGTTGAAGGCATAGCCGAGATCACCGCGCAGATACCAGCCGGAGCCGACCTCGACCGGGACGTAGTCGGGCGCCTGGTCGACATAGATCGGCGGATCGTAGTCGGCCGCGTGCACCGGCGTCAGCGGCAGGAGGGCTAGTGCACCGAGCGCCAGCGCCATACGCGATGTAAGTTTCATGGTCCCCGACTCCCGAATTTGGCGCAGCCCGCAATCGCAGCGGCAGCCATCGTTTCAAGGAGCATTGTTAACCATAGTGGTTAAGTGCCGGTTAAGGCTAACAGACCGTTAGCGAATTCATTTCCGAGTGCTCATGGCCCAAACGAAAACCGCCCGGCTTGAGGCCGGGCGGTTCGTGGAAAATTCAAGCAATAGGGGAGTTACTTGGTGTAGATCGGCTCGGGTTCGGGCTGGTAGGCAACGACCGGCGCGGCGCAACCGTTGTTGCCACCGAACTGGTAACGCAGGCCACCGCGCACTTCGTGTGTGTTGATGCCACGATCGAAGCCGGGACCGGAGCTGGTGATGTTCCAGTCGAACATGCGGCCGCCCTGGATATGGGAGAAGCGGTAGCCGGCATCGAGAATGATCTTGTCGGTCAGGCAGTACGAAGCGCCGGCCATCAGACCGTAGGCGAAACGCCAGCTTGATCTGCCGGGATTGAACTCGGTGGTGTTCGGGTCGTAGACATCATCCCACTTGACGCGGGCGCCGCCGATGCCGGCGCCAACGTAAGGCGTGATGCCGTGATAGGTGCCGAGATCGACATAGGCGTTGGCAAGTAGCAGCAGGGCGCTCATCTTCGACACTTCGGTCGATGTTCCGTTGATATCCGAGGTGCCGCCGTTGAAGTTCGACTTGAACCAGTAGTCGGCGGTCAAATCGGTCCGGAAGTGGTCGTTGATCTTGTAACCAACGCCGGCACCGAGCGAGAACCCGCCCTTGAGCTTGCCGAAATCGAAACTTCTGGTGCCGGGCGTGACCGTACAATTACATTGATCGATGGTGTAGGTCATATAGTCGATGCCGCGCACGGTCGACTTGTGATAGTCGATGTCGCCGCGGATATACCAGCCGCCGACTTCTACCGGCTGCTCGTAGACGGCCTGAGGCGGAGCCTCTTCGACGATCGGTTCCGGCAGGTCGGCCGCGAACAACGGCCCCGCCAGGCCTGCGAACAGTAAGGCGAGCAGGGCCTTTCTTGCTGTCTTGAACATGCTTGTCACCCCTGAGAAGCTCGGAACGGCAAACCCGCCCGAAATGCGATTGGCTTTCAGTCGTGGATAATGAATTGCAAAGGTTAAAAGGCGTTTAACCCTGTTGCTTAACCACGAATCTCGAAACTTCTGGGAACCGGCGCGAGATTTCCGAACAGCGAACAGACTGGGAGCCGACAAGAAAAAGCCCGCCGAAAGGCGGGCCTTGGACAGGTTCAGGCGACGACGTCCTGCCGGGCGCTGTGGGGGTCAGGCGGCGCTGCGCGTTTCCGAGATGATGTCCACGATGCCATTCACCACGGACTCGACCAGTTGCGGGTCGTCGCCCTCGGCCATCACGCGGATCAGCGGCTCTGTCCCGGATGGCCGGATAACCAGCCGTCCGGTCTTGCCGAGCCGGTTACGCGCGTCTTCGATGGCGGCCTTGACCGGCGCCTCCTCGAGCGGCTTGCCGCCGGAAATGTGAACGTTCTTCAGGAGTTGCGGCACGGGTTCGAATTTCTTCGACAGTTCGCTGACCGGCCGGCCCTGCCGCTTGATGCAGGCCAGCACCTGCAGCGCCGAAACCAGGCCGTCGCCGGTGGTCGAAAAGTCGGACAGCACGATATGACCCGACTGTTCGCCGCCGACATTCAAGCCATGCGCGCGCATATGCTCGACGACATAACGGTCGCCGACCTTGGTGCGGTGCAATTGCAGCTTCATGTCGCCGAGGAAGCGTTCGAGGCCCAGATTGGACATGACGGTTGAGACGACACCGCCGCCGGCAAGCCGCCCGCTCTGGTGCCAGGATTCGGCGATCAGCGCCATGATCTGGTCACCATCGACGATCGCGCCGTTTTCATCGACGATGACGACGCGATCGGCGTCGCCGTCGAGCGCGATGCCGATATCGGCGCGCACTTCGTGCACCTTCTTTTGCAGGCCGGCCGGGTGGGTCGAGCCGCATTCCTTGTTGATGTTGAAGCCGTTGGGCTCGACATTGATGGCGACGACTTCGGCGCCCAGTTCCCACAGCGCCTCGGGCGCCACCTTGTAGGCCGCACCATTGGCGCAATCGACGACGATCCTCAAGCCCGCGAGCGACATCGAGCGCGGCAAGGTGCGCTTGGCGAATTCGATGTAGCGGTCATGCACGCCGTCGACGCGCTTGGCGCGGCCAAGCCCGTCGGAATCGGCGAGCGCCAGTTCGATATCCCTGTCGAGCATGCTCTCGATGCGCTCCTCGATCTCGTCGGAGAGCTTGTAGCCGTCGGGTCCGAACAGCTTGATGCCGTTGTCGTAATAGGGGTTGTGCGAGGCCGAGATCATGACGCCGATATCGGCGCGCAGCGAACGCACCAGCATGGCGACAGCCGGCGTCGGGATCGGGCCGAGCAGGAACACGTCCATGCCGGCGGCACAAAGACCGGCGACCATGGCATTCTCGATCATATAACCGGAAAGCCTGGTGTCCTTGCCGAGCACGACACGATGTCGATGGGTGCCGCGCTGGAAGGAAAGGCCGGCGGCCATGCCGACCCGCATCGCGATTTCAGCGGTCATCGGAAACTTGTTGGCGCGTCCGCGAATGCCGTCCGTGCCGAAATAATTCCCTGCCATGCCAGTCAGCTTCCTCGACGTTTCTTCCCCGGCACGTCATGCCACAATTGGCCAGGGCGCTATGATCACATTGTGTGATTATACGTTACCAATCCTTAGAAAACCATTGTTGTGCACTGCACACAACGTGGCCGCAACCTGACATGCCCAGACTGCCATGCTGCAATATACAAGTCATTCGAGCCTTTCAGCGCGGATGCACCAGGAAAATCTTGCTCTGAACCAGGCAACGGACAACGATTTCATCACCTTATCGGGAGAAGCCGATTTTCGGCGATATATACGCCACTTAGCATCTGGCGCAACCGACCGTTGAGCGTTATTGATTTGCAGGGACGTATCATGGGCTGCTGCAACGGAGAAACGCTATGCTCATCCACCGACTTGCCACTTTGACCGGCCTCGCCGTCGCGACCTTGTTCCTGGCCGCGCCAGCCAACGCACTGACGATGGCCGAGTGCAGCACGAAGTATAACGCCGCCAAGGATGCGGGGACACTGGCCGGAGCGACCTGGAACCAGTTCCGCAAGGCTCAGTGCGGCACCGACGCCACAGCGACGACCGACGCCAAGCCGGCCGATGCCAAGAAAGCGACCGACACCACGAAGGCTGCCGCCGCGGCGGACGACAGCACGGCCAAGGGCCTGACGGCTAAGGAATGCAGCACCAAGTATCAGGCGGCGAAGGCTGCCGGCACGCTGAACGGCATGAAGTGGAACGACTTCCGTAAATCCGAATGCGCCGCCGGTGCATCCGCCGCTGCCGCCGCCAAGCCGGCGACCACCAAGGCCGCCGCGGCTCCCGCCGCTCCCGCAGACAATGGCGGCAAGGGTCTGAGCATGGCCGAATGCAGCACCAAGTATCAGGCCGCCAAGACGGCCAACACGCTGAACGGCATGAAGTGGAACGACTTCCGCAAGACCGAGTGCGGCGCAGCCGCCTCGGATGACGACACCGTGCCGGCCGCCGACGAGGCGAGCTACACCAAGGAGCCGGCGAAGCCGACGACGGCTGCGCCCAAGGGCGTCAAGTTCCCGTCCGCGATCTCGGCGAAATATGCCAGCGAGACCCCCGGAAAGGGCCGCATGCACACCTGCCTCGACCAGTACTATGTCCTCAAGGACGCCAATGCGCTCGGCGGCCTGAAGTGGATCCAGAAGGGCGGCGGCTTCTACAGCCTGTGCAATGCCAAGCTGAAGGGCTGATCGCTTAGCCATAGTCTCCAAACAAAGGCCCGCGCATCGCAAGATGCGCGGGCCTTTTTTGTTGCGCGAAGACGCACACTGCCTTGCTCGCATCTGCATGTCGCCGGGATGCCGGCATCATCAATTCGCCTACACTGCCCAACGCCAAGCTCATCGGTAGTCCGTAAAGATTCTGGTTGAACATATAGAGAACAAACCATATACAAAAAGACGTCAAACTTATTATCAACCAGGAGGATCTTATGCACGGTTTGAAATTGGCGGTATTGGCTGCGACCGCATTTGTCGCTTGGAGCGTCGCCCCCGCAAGCGCACTGACGATGAAGGAATGCGGCGAGACCTATCGAACAGCCAAGGAAGGCGGCACTCTGAACGGCATGGACTGGACGGCTTTTCGCAAGGAGAAGTGCGCGACATCAGCAGCGGACAGTGTCAGCGAGGATACGGTCAAAACCGAGCCGCAGACGAAAAAAGAAACCAGCGCGGCGGTCGCCCCCACTGTAGCGCCCGCGGGCGTGACATTTCCGACCACGCTGGCCGCCGAGTTCAAGACCGAAAAGCCCGCGAAGGCGCGCATGAAGACCTGTCTCCAGGGCTACCATGGCAACAAGGACGCGGGCACGTTGAACGGCCTTCGCTGGATCCAGAAGGGCGGCGGTTATTACAGCCTGTGCAATGCCAAGCTGAAGAGCTGAGCGACAAGACATCTGAAGAAGAGAAGGCCTGCGAACCGCAGGGTTCGCGGGCCTTTTTGTTGCCTTCGAGGGCACGCCAGCGGCGACGTTGCCAATCTCCCCCTTGTGGGGGAGATTGGCTATCACCTAGGCTTTCGCCAATCGTCACCGTCGCAGATGCGAGGTCGCGGACAACTCCTCCCCAACGCCAAAAACAAAAACGCCGCGGAGCAAGCCGCGGCGTTCGATGAAATCGGTGGCCGAACTCAGCTCGACGGCTGTGGTTCCATACCGCCTTCGGGCTCAGGACCCTTCTTGCGGCGGCCGCCGGACTTCGGCACGGCCGAGCCACGACTTGGCGGCGTATCGTCGCCGAGGTCGCGTGCGGGCTTGTGGCCGGCGATCAACTGCTTGATCTCCTCGCCGGACAGCGTCTCGTATTCCAGCAGGCCCTGCGCCAGCGCGATCCATTCCTTCTTCTTCTTGGTCAGGATGGACTTCGCCGACGAATAGGCCTCATCGATCAGGCGGCGCACTTCGGCGTCGATGATCTGCGCCGTTTCTTCCGAGACGTTCTGCGTGCGTGCCACCGAATGGCCAAGGAACACTTCTTCCTGGTTGTCGCCATAGGCGACATGGCCGAGCTTGTCGGAAAAGCCCCAGCGCGTGACCATGGCACGCGCCAGCTTGGTCGCCTGCTCGATATCCGAAGAAGCTCCGGAGGTGATGTTCTCCTTGCCGAACTTGAACTCCTCGGCGACACGGCCGCCCATCATGATGGCGAGCCGCGAGATCATGTATTTGTAGCTCATCGAATAGCGGTCGCCTTCGGGCAACTGCATGACCATGCCGAGCGCGCGGCCGCGCGGGATGATGGTGGCCTTGTGCAGCGGATCGGCCGACGGCACGTTAAGCGCGAGAATGGCGTGGCCGGCCTCATGGTAGGCGGTCAGCTCCTTCTCGGCCTGCGTCATGGCCGACGAGCGGCGCTCGGCGCCCATCATGATCTTGTCCTTGGCGTCCTCGAATTCAGCCATGGTGACGAGGCGCTTGTTGCGTCGTGCCGCCATCAGCGCGGATTCGTTGACGAGGTTCATCAGGTCGGCGCCGGAGAAGCCAGGCGTACCGCGCGCGATCACCTTGAGGTCGACATTGGGCGCCAGCGGCACGTTGCGCACATGCACCTTGAGGATCTTCTCGCGGCCGACGATGTCAGGGTTCGGCACCACGACCTGGCGGTCGAAGCGGCCTGGCCGGAGCAGCGCCGGATCGAGCACGTCGGGCCGGTTGGTGGCAGCGATCAGGATGATGCTTTCGTTGGATTCGAAACCGTCCATCTCGACCAGCAGCTGGTTCAGCGTCTGCTCGCGTTCGTCATTGCCGCCGCCGAGGCCGGCGCCGCGATGACGGCCGACTGCGTCGATTTCGTCGATGAAGATGATGCAGGGCGCGTTCTTCTTGGCCTGGTCGAACATGTCGCGGACGCGGCTTGCACCGACGCCGACGAACATCTCGACGAAGTCAGAACCGGAAATGGTGAAGAACGGCACATTGGCTTCGCCGGCAACCGAGCGCGCGAGCAGCGTCTTGCCGGTTCCCGGAGGGCCGACGAGCAGCACGCCGCGCGGAATCTTGCCGCCGAGCCGCTGGAACTTCTGCGGATCGCGCAGGAACTCGACGATCTCTTCCAGATCTTCCTTGGCTTCGTCGACGCCGGCAACGTCCTGGAAAGTGACGCGGCCATGCGCTTCGGTGAGCAGCTTGGCCTTCGATTTGCCGAAGCCCATCGCGCGGCCGGAGCCGGACTGCATCTGGCGCATGAAGAATATCCAGACGCCGAGGATGAGGATCATCGGCAGCCAGGAGATCAAATAGCCGAACAGCGAATTGGAACCGTCCGTTTCAGGCCGCGCATTGATGGTGACGTTCTTGTCCTGCAGCCGCGAGACCAGCGAAGGATCGCCGGGCGAATAGGTCTGGAAACCGCTGGAATTGTCGGTGTAGGTGCCGCTGATACGAGCGCCAGCAATGGTCACCGTCTTGACCCGCCCCGCCGCGACATCCTGCAGGAACTGCGAATAAGGCACATCGCTGGAAGCCCCTCGCGTCTGCGGCGTCTGGAACAGATTGAACAGGGCTATGAGCAGGACCGCTATGATCGCCCAGAGCGCGAGGTTGCGATAGTTCGGATTCATCAATTGTCCCGTTGGCGTCCGCGAGGCGGACACGCGTCATGAGAGGAAACTTGCGCCTAACATAGGGAGAGCGTCCCCCCTTGCCAAGCAGAACAGCACGTCTGGGTTAAGCTTTCGCGCAACCATCAGCCGGCACTGTGGCCGCTGAAAGGCAAGGGCGGGACCGGGGCCGCGCCAATCAGCCCGGCGACGGCCCGCGCCGGCGCTAGGTCGAAGGATGGCAGGAAGCGGCCGAAGGGGGCAACGACCGGCCGCGCTTCCACCGTCGCGGACTTCAGTCCATATCCAGGCAAACCAAGGCATTCACCGGCCTGCCACACCGCCGGTTCGGCCGCGAGCGCGGCGCGCATCAGGCTCGACGGGGTTTTTCCTTCACCCGTCGCCAGCCGCTTCGCCGCTGCCGCGCCTAACGGGGCAATCAACAATGCGCTGCTGCTGTCGTTCAATGTGATGTGCCGGCGGCCGTCCCACAGGGTGCTGCCGGTGGCGGCAGCGGCAGCGGGCAGTCCGCGCGCCTCGCGGCGCAGGAATATGCCGGAGCGCCGGGAATCGACAACCGTCCGCGACAATGTGGCGCAAAGAAATCCAGCCCTCAGCCGACCGAACAGAGCCTCGCTGCGGGCCTGATCCGGCAGGAAGGCAATCCCGCCGGTCGTGGCCAGAAGGATGCGCAACGCATAGACGGCCGCCTGCTCGTCACCGGAGGAGAGCAGGCACGGGTCGAGGCGGATGAGGCCGATGGCTGGCTGGCTGGCGAAGCCATCGATCAAACCGGCTGCGCTGGCGCCAAGCTGCCTGCGCTCGAGGGCGGCCTGGCCCGCGAGCATCAACATGCCCTTCACATGCTCGACACTCTCGCCGGCAAGTGCGGCCCGCACACGCGGCCGCTCGAAAGCCGCGTCGTCATTGGTCGGATCGTCAGCCCAGCCGACATTTTGACGGCGCAGGACGTCGCGCAATGCCGCGCGCCGCACGCCGAGGAGCGGCCGCACGATCCAGATGCGGCAGTCATAGAGGGTGGCCGGCGCCATGCCGGCAAGTCCCCGGCCGGCCATGCCGGCATGGCCTTGGCCCTCGTCCCGCGCGTGCCGCATCAGCACCGTTTCCGCCTGGTCGTCGGCGGTATGGCCGGTGAGGATCATGCCGATGCCTTCCGCTTGTGCCGCCTCGGCTAGCAGCCGGTAGCGCGCCTCGCGAGCGGCGGCGGGCAGACCGGTCGATGGCTTTGGACCCGACCATGTCAGGATGCGGTGTGAAATTCCGAGCCTGGCGCACAGCTTCGCCACTGTTTGCGCTTCCGCAGCCGAACCGGACCGCAAACCGTGGTCGATCGTCACCGCCAGCAGCCTGGTTGCCGGCGCCCTACGTTCGAGATGGTGTTTGAGAAGAAGGAGCAGGGCGGTCGAGTCGCTGCCGCCGGACACGGCCGCAACAGCGCCGCTGGTAAAATCGATATGCGAAAAAGGGTTAGTCGAAAGGTCCGGCTCGGTGTCGAGCATGATGGATGTCGCCCAAAAGTGATCCCGGTTTCAGGACAACGACATGTATGACAAGGATCAGCAGGCAGCCAGAGCCTTCTCCTGCTTGACGCGTTCCTTGAGCGCGCTGGAAATATCGGGGTAGCGCTTGCCGACCTCGCTGAAAGTGGCGCAGGCAACGTCATGCTGCTTGAGGCCGACCAGCGACACGCCGAGCTTCAGCAACATGTCGGGAGCTTTCTTGGCCTTGGGGTAGTCCTTGCTGGCGGCAAGGAACGTCTCGGCCGCATCGCGGTATTTCTGCTGGCCGAGCAATGACTCGCCCAGCCAGTAATGCGCGTCCGCGGCCTTCGCATCCTTGGGGAAGCGGGCGATGTGGTCGCGAAAACCCTGCTCGGCGGTGCCGTAGTCGCCCGAGAGGATGAACTGGTATGAGTTGCGGTAGAGCTCTTCCGGATTGTTGGTGGCGGGCAACGCCGCGACCACCGTATCGGATTTGCCGGCCTTGGGCGCCGCCCCGGCGACTGGCGCGGTATCCTGCGCCGGCGCGGTCGATTGTGTGTTGCCGCCGGCATCGATGACATTGCCGTTCTTGTCGACGGTGATGCTGCCGAAGGTCTTTTCCGGCGCTCCCGTACCGGGAATAACCTTGCCGGGGTCGCCATCCGGAGATTCGACGATGACGTCCTCGACCGTCTTGCCGACTGCCGATTGATCGTTGGCGGGCTCGGCGCCGGCATCGGCCGGCGCCCGTGTTGCCGGGGCCGCCGCCACGTTGTTGTCGGTGCCGGTGGTGGCGTCCGATTTCTTCTGCGCCGGCGGCTGTCCGCCTTGCGTGCCGCCACCTTCCAGCTGCTGGAAGCGGAATTCATTATCTTCCTGCTGCTTGCGGATCTGCTCCTGCATTTGCAGGACCTGGAAATTGAGTTCCTCGATCTTGCCGTTCATCTGCCGCAGCTGCTCTTCCAGGCTGGTGACAGCGGTAGGATCGGACTGCACCAGCTGAACCTGGTCCGGTTTCTTCTTTTGACCAAAAAAGCCGGGCAATTCGATACTGGGAAGATGGAAGGTAAAGCCGCTGTCGGTTGATTGCCCTGTGCCGCTCGCCCCGGTGCCGCTAGCCAGGGCGGTGACGCCTGATAGGAGCAGCAGCGCAAGCGTGCCGCTCAGAACCGATCTCAAATGCATGTGCCTCTCGCAGTGATTTCGTTAGCTTGTTCGCGCCTTCCAATCAGAATGGGACCAGCCAAGCGCCCTCGGCTCATAGCAGGAGCCGAGACTTCGGCCAAATTTTGTTTCGGGCATCCGGATATGAAAAAGGCGGCCCCAAGGCCGCCTTTCGCACAAGTATGTTGCATTTTTACCGCTAGACGGCCACGCGTCCTTTGACGCGCCGGTCCATGATGCCTCAGGAGCCAGCGCCGCTAAGCGTAGTGACCGCGCGGCGATTCTGCGACCAGCAAGAGATGTCGTCGCAAACCGCGACCGGACGTTCCTTGCCGTAGGAAATGGTCTTGAGACGGCTGGCCGAGACGCCCTTGGCGACAAGGAAGTCACGGGTAGCGGCTGCGCGGCGGGCGCCGAGCGCCAGATTGTATTCGCGCGTTCCGCGTTCGTCGGCATGGCCTTCGACGACGATGGCATACTGCTTATACTGGTTCAGCCACTGTGCCTGGCGCGAGAGCGTCGTCTGCGCGTCGGCACGGATCGAGGTCGAGTCCGTATCGAAGAAGATGCGGTCGCCAATGTTGACGGTGAAGTCCTGCGCCGATCCGGGTGTTGCGGCGCCGGCGCCGTTAAGGCCAAGATCGGCCGCGTTGTTCGGCGTCTTTTTCGAGGCGCAACCGGCGATGGCGAGCATCGCCACCAGCGCGATCATGACCGGGTTTCTGGTAAGTGCTGCAATACGGCCCATGCCGCCTCTCCTTCGTAATTCGAGTGGTCTAATTTGAGTGATTTCGTTGATCACCCAGTAACCACGTTTGGGTTAACCGGCATTCAAGAAACACGGTTAAATTTTGGTTTAAGCTGCCCGTCCGCAGCCATTGGCCATGAGCCACAGTTGGCGCGGACCCTAGGCGGAAATACGGCCAAAACGCGACAAAGAGATGGAAAAGAGGAATTGAAGAGTTGGGGAATTGAAGAACTGAAGAGAGAATTCACTTCAGCTTTTCTCTCAGATTGATCAGCATGCCGTAGATATGGTCATAGGATCGCAGCCAATCGTCGTGTTGTGCCTGGCTGATGTATCCAAGGTCGAACGCATAGGAAATTCACGTCTCCACTTCGCTGCATGACCCCATTGCCCATCGAAATGAACCGCGCGAATTGGGTTTGGAGTGAGTCTGCTTGGCAAATCACTCAGCCAAATTGGCGCAGATCCCCTTGCTGGAGCGACGCAACTGATCAGCCAGTGCGTATTGCTCCATTTTCGGGAAGGCGAGCGTAGCTTTATGCACGTCAAGAGAGACCACATAAGCGCGCTTATAAACCTCTAGATCCTTCGCACGCTTGATGTGGCCGCCCGCCTTCTCCATTCTTCAGTTCTTCAATTCCCCAGTTCCTCAGTTCGTCTCTTACTCCAGCAGCGGCGACCAGGCAGGGTCCGAAGCGAAGTTCGCCGTCGGGATCGATTGCTCGTTGCGTCCGGTCAGATCGACCGAAACCAGTTTGGGGCCACCGGCGGAATCGCGGAAGAACATCAGCACGCGGCCATTCGGCGCCCAGGTCGGTCCCTCCTGCTGGAAGCCGGAGGAGAGGATGCGCTCACCCGATCCATCGGTCTTCATGACGCCGATCTGGAATTCGCCGCCGGTCTGCTTGGTGAAGGCAATCAGGTCGCCGCGCGGCGACCATACCGGTGTCGAATAGACGCCGTCGCCAAAGGAGATACGGGTCTGGCCCGAACCGTCGGCGCCCATCACGTAGATCTGTGCGCGGCCGCCACGGTCGGAGGTGAACACCACCTTGCTGCCGTCGGGCGAATACGACGGCGAGGTGTCGATGGCGGTCGAGTTGGTCAGCCGCGTCGTCGAGCGGCTGCGCAGGTCCATGGCGAAGATGTTGGAATTGCCGTCGTCGCGCAGCAGGCTCATGATCACCTTCTGGCCATCGGGCGAAAAGCGCGGCGCAAAGGTCATGCCTGGGAAATTGCCGACCAGTTCGCGTTGGCCGGTCTCGATCTGCAGCAGGTACACCCGCGGCTGACCGCTTTCATAGGACATGTAGGTGATTTCCTGCCGGTTCGGCGAGAAACGCGGCGTCAGCACGATCGACCTGCCGTCCGAAAGATAGCGGACGTTGGCGCCGTCCTGGTCCATGATCGCGAGGCGCTTCTTGCGCGCATTCTTGGCGCCGGATTCGTCGATGAAGACGACGCGGGTGTCGAAATAGCCTTTTTCGCCGGTCAGCCGCTCATAGATGGCGTCGGCGATGATATGGGCGACACGCCGCTGATTGGCATCGTTGGCGAAGAACTGCTCGCCAGCCATCTGCTGGCCGGCAAAGGTATCCCACAACCGGTACTGGGCGCGGATGCGGCCGTCGGCTTCCTTGCTGACGCTGCCCGTGACCAGCGCCTGCGCGTTGATCACCTTCCAGTCGTCGAAGCGCGGTGCTGCATCGGGGTTGGTGATTTTCTCGATAAAGGCGCTCTTGTCGATCGGAGCGAACAGACCCGAACGCTTCAAATCGGCGGTGACGATCTGCGAAATCTGCGCCCCAAGCGCGTCGCCGCCCTGGAAATCCGTGATGGCGATCGGCAGCGGCTCGACGTTGCCCTTGTTGACGTTGAGCTCGACGAGCGCCAGCGCCGGCAACGTGCCTGCCGCGGTCATGCCCATCGCCATTGCTGCGACCATCAGGAGCGGCTTGAGGATTGATTTCATGTCTTCTCGCTTCTCGTACTGATTTTCGGATGACAGGGCCTTAGAGGCCGAGCATCTCCCTTGGATCGAAGGTGACGCGGACGTCGGCCCAGATGTCCTGCTTGCCGGCGGGAACTTGCAGGCCGGTGACATCGCATTTTTGCACCGCACGAACGGCACTTTCGTCGAACTGGCGATTCCCGCTCGACTTTTCGACCGCCGGGCGCCCGTCCAGCTTACCGGATGCATCCAGGTTGAACCGCACCACGACGAGGAAGTTCTCGGAACCTTCAAG
This sequence comes from Mesorhizobium sp. WSM1293, assembly GCF_000513875.1. Taxonomy (NCBI): domain Bacteria; kingdom Pseudomonadati; phylum Pseudomonadota; class Alphaproteobacteria; order Hyphomicrobiales; family Phyllobacteriaceae; genus Mesorhizobium; species Mesorhizobium sp. WSM1293. Next base: position 106,006 of record NZ_AZUV01000014.1, read on the forward strand.
GCCGACAGGAAGGGTCCAGCAGCCGCCGAGCTGGCTTTCCAGGGCACCCATTTCGGACCTGGAAAGCTTCTGACCTTGGTCCTTGTCGCCGCCGAGCGACGCCTGCTGGGTCGAGCGCTTGGCGCCCCCGCCGGATGGTTTCTGCTTGTCGAGGAGCGCGGAGATCTCGTCGGCGTTGAATTGCTTGTCATCGGATTTCGGCTTCGACGACGCTTCCTTGACCGGCTTGTCGGCGTCCTTGCGCTCCGGCGCCTTGGCGCTTTCGGCCTGCGCCGGCTGCGGCTTCGGCCGCGCTTCCGGCGCGGGAGCGGAATCCGGCAGCTGCGTCGCCTCGGCGGGCGGCTCCTGCGCTATGGCTTCAGCGACGGCGTCGGGCTTGACCTCGGGCGTCGGATCGATGGCAGCGGTCTTGTCCTGCGGCGGCGGGGTCGGCGCCGGCTTGGCCGGTGTCGGCTTGGGATCGGCCTGCTTGACCGGCTCGGGCTTGACCTCTTCCTTGGGCGTCGGCGCCGGCGCCACTTCCGTTGCCGGGGTGGGCTTGGGCTTCTCCTGCGGCTTCGGCACGTCCTCGGGCTTCGGCTTTTCGATCGGGGTCGGCGCGGGCGGCGGAGCCGAGGTCATGTCGACGGGCTTCGGCTTGGCTTCCGGCGTTATCGGCTTGTCGGTGTCGACGCTGTTCTCGCCGACCTTCTGCGCATCCGGAACGATGTCCGGGCGCTGCGTCGGCACAGGCGCCGGCTTTTCATGCATCACGGCCTTCTTGTCGCCCTGCAACGTCTGCGCAATGGCTTCCATCGGCACGATATCGACCGCGACCGACTCGACGTCGGACGACGGAAGTGCCGCCGGCGCCGTCAGCGTGAACAGGCCGAAGGTCAGCGCCGCCGTATGCAAGATGACCGATGTGGTGAGGCCGGTCTTCATCGCGCGTCTACTGGTCCTGTTCCTGCAGTGAAACCAGGCCGATGTTCTTGTAGCCAGCGGCCGAAATACGGGCCATCACCTTCATCGCCGTACCATAGTCGGTGGACTTGTCGCCGCGGATGAAGATGCGCTCCTCATAGCCGGTCTTGGAAATTGCCTGCAGCTTGGCTACCAGCTCCTCGATCGGGATTTCGGTTTCCTGCAGATAAATCTGGCCGGCGGCGTTGATCGAGACGGTGATCGGCTGCGTGTCGGCATTCATCGCCTTAGCCTGCGTATCCGGCAGGTCGATCGGCACGCCGACCGTCAGCATTGGTGCCGCGACCATGAAGATGATCAGCAGCACCAGCATCACGTCGACCATCGGCGTGACGTTGATCTCGGACATCAGTGCATGGTGACGGCCGCGCCGCCTGTGGCCGCGCCCGCCGCGTCCTCCCATGCCCATGGACATACCCATCTGCTACTCCTCAGGCCTTGGGGGCCACTTTTTCATCGATTTGGCGCGAGAGTATGGCGGAGAACTCGTCGGAGAATCCTTCCATGCGCACGGCTATCTTGCTCGCATCGGACGACAGCTTGTTGTAGGCGATGACGGCGGGAATGGCGGCGAGCAGGCCGATGGCCGTCGCCAGCAGCGCTTCGGCGATGCCCGGCGCAACTACGGCGAGACTGGTGTTCTTGGAGCCGGCGATCGCCTGGAACGACGTCATGATGCCGATGACGGTGCCGAACAGGCCGATGAAGGGTGCCGCCGAGCCCGTGGTGGCAAGGAAGCCGAGGCGCCCTTCCAGCTTTTCCATCTCGCGGGTCAGCGCCAGGTCCATCGCCTTGTCGATGCGGGTTTGCAGGCCGAGCGGCGACTTGGCGCCCTTCTCGAAACTCTTCTTCCACTCGCGCATGGCCGCCACGAAAATGGCGCCCATGCCGGTGGTCTTGCGATCGGCGAGCGTGCGGTAAAGCTCCTCCAGCGACTGCCCCGACCAGAACACCTGCTCGAACCGGTTGAGCGCCAGCCGCATGCGGGCATAGGAAACCAGCTTGTCGACGATGATCGCCCAGGTCCAGACCGAGGCGCAGAGCAGGCCGATCATGACCAGCTTGACCACCCAGCTGGCCGAAACGAACAGCGACCAAACCGACAATTGCGCGCCCGGATCGGCGAGTGCGATATTTTCCATCGTTACGTCCTTAAGATTTTCCGGGCGAAGCTGGCGGCTGGCCCTGGCATCCCTTGTGGTCGGTTCGCACGAAGCTACCGGAACAACCCCAAACTGTGCCGTTGTCGGCCTTTTCAGGGCAAATATTGGTGAAACGAAGGCGTTCGATAACGCCAATCTTCACCAATCTCTTCATGAACCGTTATGGTTAAGGATGGGTTAGTATATAAGGCGCGGCGCATTGCCACGCCCGCACAGTTGTAACGCCATCATCCAAGCGCGAAGTCAGGATGGGATGATATTCAGGTGATGCCGAGCCGAAAGCGGTGGTTTCCGAGAACCGGAGCGGAGGGTACTTGAAGTACCCGAGCACCGGAAGCGCAGGGAATCACCGTTTGCAGGCCGGCATCACCTGAATATCATCCCATCCGGGGCATGAATGCCGCCACCCATTCCTTGGGAAAGCGCCTTGGGCGGCCATTCTCGCCGATGATCGCCGCCTCGACCTTGGCCTCGACCAGCACCTCGTCGCCGCGCTTGAGCTGCTGCGCCATGAAGATGCGCGCGCCGGAAATGTCCTCGGTGCGGGTGTCGACGGTCAGGATGTCGTCGATACGAGCGGGGCCGCGAAAATCGATCTCCATGCGGCGCACCACCCAGACTATTCTTTCGCCATGCTTGCCGTCGGCAAGTTCTGTGTGGTGCACGCCGGTCAGCCTGAGATAGTCGGAGCGGCCGCGTTCGAAGAATTCGAGATAGCGCGCATGATAGACGACGCCGGAGAAATCGGTGTCGGCATAGTAGACTCGCGCCATCAGCCGGTGGCCGAACGCCGTCAGCGCACCGGAAAGCCCGGCCAGCAGCGTCGCCGATTCACCATGATCGCCCATTGCGCTTCCTTTTTTAGTCCCAGCGAGGCACCAGTTTCCCGCGGAACATAACATCGGATGGCACTGTTGACGGCGATGATCAAGAGTTTGACGGCGGCGCTGTTCGTGTTGGTGGCTTTGGCGCTGCCTGGCCAGACCGCGACATTCTCGATGAAGCGCGGCCTCAATCTCGACCAGTGGGTCACCTGGCCCGGCGAGGACCAGTGGGGCGACGCCAAGGCCATCCTGCCCTATCCGGAGTGGCGGAAATTCCTTGGGGAGGACGACCTCAAGGCGTTGAAGGATGCCGGCTTCGATTTCCTGCGCATGCCGGTCGATCCATCGCCCTTTCTGTCCGACCAGACCGTGGCCTTGCGTGACGATCTCTATGCCAGCGTGCTGGACTCGGTGCGCATGATCAACCGCGCCGGACTCAAGGTGATCGTCGACATGCACCTGATCCCGGCCGGCGGCAGCCGCAAGATCGGAATGGCTGAAGTGATGGGCGACCCACGGACCTTCGACGCCTATGTCGAGATGGTCCGCAAGATGGCCCGCACGCTGGCCAGCGAAGATCCCGCCCAGGTCGCCTTCGAGCCCATGAACGAACCGATCGTGGACTGCGACAGCGACGGCACGAGCCTGTGGCCGGACCGCCAGCGCAAACTGTTCGCGGCGGCGCGATCCTCGGCTACAAAACTGACCCTGGTGCTGACCGGCGCCTGCTATTCCGCCGCGAGTTCGTTGGAAAAGATCGACCCGAAGACGATTCCGGACGACAACGTCATCTGGACCTTCCATTCCTACGATCCGTTTCTGCTCACCCATCAGGGCGCAACCTGGGCCGGAGACTTCATTCCTTACGTGACCGGCCTGCCCTATCCGCTGAGTGCGGTGCCCAAGGCACAGCTCGACGTGACGCTCGACACCATCCGCGCCAGGATCAAGGCCGAGGCGCCATGGACGCGGCAAAGCGGCCTGCTTGCCTATCTTGACGAACAGGTCGCCAGCATGGACAGCCCCGACAGACTGCTCGGCTTGGTGGATGCGCCGTTCGAAAAGGTCGAGGCGTGGGCGAGGACCAACGGCGTCAAGCCTGGAAACATCACGCTGGGCGAGTTCGGCATGATCCGTCAGGAATACGGCAATTCCTATGTGATGCCCGCTAGGTATCGGGCCGCCTATGTCAGGGACATGATCGCGCGTGCCGAAGCACATGGCTTCTCATGGTCGGTGTGGAGCTATGGCGGCGCCTTCGGCATCGTCGATGCCTTCAACGGCGACAAGGCCGAGCCGGATGTGATGGACGCGATCAAATCGCTTCACTGAGGCGATCTGGATTTAGCCAAGGTCGATCGACAGGATTTCCGGCCGCATCCCGAAACGCACCGGCAATATGCTGAAACCGAGCCCGCCGGAGACGATCAGATTGCGATCGTTCTCGACGACGTGGCCATAGGCGTAGCGGTTGCCGAAACGCGATGGCACGACCGGCGAATAGCCGAACAGCCGAATTTGTCCGCCGTGGGTGTGGCCGGACAGGGTCAGCGAGACGCGCCACGGCACTTTCGGAAAAATATCCGGCTCGTGCGCAAGCAGGATGATGGGCGAGGTGTCGCTGACCTTGGCCAGCGTGCCGTCGAGATCGTCCAGCCCCGTGAAGCCGGCGCGGTCCCTGGTCGGCAGCAGAGCGAGCTGGTCGGCGAGCCCGGCAATCCACACACCATGCCCATCCTTTTCCAGGCGCACGACATCGTTCTCCAGCACCGGAATGCCGACTTTCTCCAGGGCCTTGCGCGCTACGGTCGGGCCGGCCCCGGCGCGCTGCGCGAAGCCATCTGCCCACCAGTCATGGTTGCCGAGAATCGAGAGCACGCCGAGCGGTGCCTTGAGGTCCGAGAGGGCGGAGGCCCATTGCGACGGCGTCACCGGGCCGGTCACCAACGGCATGCCGGCGATATAATCGCCGAGCAGGACGATCACGTCCGGCTGCAGGGCATTCGCGTCTTCGACAAGTGAGGCGATCCGCTCCGGCGTCATCCATGGCCGGCAGGCATGGATATCGGCAAGCGCGACGATGCGCAGCTTCAGGCCATCAGGCCAATGCGGCGGCGTTAGCGCATAGCGTTTCACATGCGTCAGCAGCATCGGCTCTATGCCGGCCGCATAGGCGCTGAACGCGGCAACCGACAGAACCGACCCGCCGATGAAGCGCAGGAATCCGCGTCTGGTGATCATTGCGTGGCTCCGGCAAACCATCGGAGCGAGATTGCCCCGGGATGGCACCGCCACCAGAGCCGACGAATGCGCCGGCAAACCGACGAAGCCGAGGATATTTTGCGCAGGCCGCTCACAGATTTTGTCGGCCCGGAACCTGCGCCTGATCGCCCTGAGCGCTATTCTTCCTGGAACAGGTTGATCTGCTGTTGCGCCAGATCCTTCGGCGCGTCGAGGCCGAGATGGCGCCAGGCATTGGCCGTCAGCATGCGGCCGCGCGGCGTGCGCTGGATGAAACCCTGCTGGATCAGATAAGGCTCGATAATGTCCTCGATGGCATCGCGCGGCTCTGACAGGCCGGCGGCGATCGTCTCGATGCCGACCGGCCCGCCGCCGAAATTGCGCGCGATCATGCTGAGGTACCGGCGGTCGAGCGCGTCGAGGCCGAGCGCGTCGACTTCCAGCCGGGTCAACGCTTCGTCGGCGATCTTGCGGTCGACATGGCCATCGCCGGCCACCGAGGCGAAATCGCGCACGCGGCGCAAGAGCCGGCCGGCGATGCGTGGCGTGCCGCGCGCGCGCCGTGCGATCTCCAGGGCGCCATCGTCGCCGAGCGGCATCTGCAGGATGCGCGCGCCGCGCCGCACGATCTGCTCCAGTTCCTCGACCGTGTAGAAATTGAGCCGCACCGGAATGCCGAAACGATCGCGCAGCGGATTGGTGAGCAGGCCGAGCCGCGTGGTGGCGGCGACCAGCGTGAAGCGGGCGAGGTCGATCTTGACCGAGCGCGCCGCCGGGCCTTCGCCGATGATCAGGTCGAGCTGGAAATCCTCCATTGCTGGATAGAGGATCTCCTCCACCGCCGGGCTCAGCCGGTGGATTTCGTCGATGAACAGCACGTCGCCTTCTTCGAGATTGGTCAGCAGCGCCGCGAGATCGCCGGCCTTGGCGATGACCGGGCCGGAGGTCGAGCGGAAATTGACGCCGAGCTCGCGCGCCATGATCTGCGCCAGCGTCGTCTTGCCGAGACCAGGCGGCCCGACGAACAGCACATGGTCGAGCGCCTCGTTGCGGCCCTTGGCGGCCTCGATGAACACTTTGAGATTGGCCCGCACCGCCGCCTGGCCGACGAAATCGTCGAGCGTCTGCGGACGCAAGGTCTGCTCGGCATCCTCGCCGCGTTTTTCCGGTGCAATCAGGCGGGGCGACAGGCTCATGCCGCCTTCCTTGCACACGGCAAGGAGCTGAACAAGCGACGGTTCACCGCGCCAGTTCCTTCAGCCCAAAGCGGATCAGCTTCGGCGCATCGGCATCCTCGCCCGCCGTCTTCAGCGCTGCCGCCACCGCATTGGCGGCGGTGTCGCGCGAATAGCCGAGATTGACCAGCGCCGAGACCGCGTCGGTGATCGGCGCGGAGGCCACGCCGTCGCCGAGTTCCTGCTTCAGCCCGATGGTGCCCGAGGCGGTGCCGGCATAGGCCGGCGCCTTGTTCTTCAATTCGGTGACGATGCGCTCGGCCACCTTCTTGCCGACGCCGGGTGCGCGCGAAACCATGGCGATGTCGCGCAGCGCAATCGCGTTGGCGAGGTCGGCCGGCGCCAGCGTCGACAGGATGGCCAGCGCCACCTTGGCGCCGACACCCGGCACATTGTTCATCAGCAGCCGGAACCACTCGCGCTCGAGCTGCGACTGGAAGCCGTAGAGGCGCAGCATGTCCTCGCGCACATAGGTCTCGATGAACAACACCACCGCTTCGCCCAGCGAAGGCAGCGCCGCCAGCGTGCGCGCCGAGCAATAAGCAACATAGCCGACGCCATGGATATCGACGAGGCAATGATCCTCGTCGACCTCGTCGAGCGTGCCCTTGAGCTTGCCGATCATGCCAGACCTTTCATGGAAGATGGGCTCTCATGGGTGCGTCTCAGGAGAGATGATGTCGAGCTCCGGGAAGTAACTGCGGTAACGAGCAGCGTCGCGGGTCAAAAGACGATGTCCAGCGACGGTCGCGTGAGCGCCGATAAAGAAATCGGGCAAGGTTCTTTCCCTGATGCCACCGGCCCGGCGATAGCGGGAATGCGCGACGCCGGCAAGGAATGCCGCGTCCCAAGGTACAAGTTCGCGATCCATCTCAAGCATGTCGACTGCTTTTCGAAGCGCCGTTTCCGTCGCGATCAACGGCGCCAACTCGGACCAGACGATCGTATTGACTACCAACTCGCCGTCGCGGCGGCAGGAGGCGATTGCCGATGCCGACCATCCTTTCAGCGGTCCGGCTGGGCCCCAAACGTCGATCAGGACATTTGTGTCAATCAACGTCGAGATCTTCACGCGGCCCCCTCAACCACTCCATGTACTGATCGGTGGTCATGCCTCCCAGATCCAACGTCCCCTCCATCCGGTCGAGGACATCACTGAACCTGCGCAATTTCTCTTCCTGGGAGAGGTTCTCGTTGACGGCAACCAGCCGAACGCCCTCGTCGGTGGCCACGAACTCCACCTCGGAGCCCGGGGCGATGCCCAGACGGTCCCTTATCGGCTTGGGGATTGTGACTTGCCCCTTTGTGGTCACGCGCATGGTAATACCTCTGCGGTATTACTTATCCCTGCAACGTGAACAAGTCAAGAACATAGCTAGCCGGCCAGCGCCATCCTGTAGGCCACGCTTTGCCGGTGATGCGCGTGGCAGATGGCGATGGCCAGCGCGTCGGCGGCATGTTCGGTGTCGAAGGTGGCTTTCGGCAACAGCACCTTCACCATCATGTGGATCTGCTTCTTGTCGCCATGGCCGACGCCGATCACCGCCTTTTTTACGGCGTTAGGCGCATATTCGGCAACGACGAGGCCGGCACGCGCCGGCACCAGCATGGCGATGCCGCGTGCCTGGCCGAGCTTCAGCGTCGCCACGGCGTCCTTGTTGACGAAGGTCTGTTCGACCGCCGCCTCGTGCGGCATCGCGCTGTGCAGGACTTCGGTCAGCCCGTCATGCAGCTGGCACAGCCGTGTTGCCAATGCCGCCTTGTCGTCCGACTTCACAGTGCCGGAAGCAATGAAGCGCAGCGAATTGCCGAGGCTTTCGACGATGCCCCAGCCGGTGCGCCGAAGCCCGGGATCGAGACCGATGATGCGAATCGCTTCCGCCATTTGCCGAGTTTACCTCCGGCGGACAGCGATGCCAGCGAAATGTGAACAAACCGGAAACAGAAGGCGGACCGCGGTCTAACCCCGAGCGAAAGCCGTGTTGAGCAGGCTGATCTGGTCGGAAACCGGGTTGGGGCGGCGAGCCATCGGTTGCATGTCGACCATGGCGCCGGAGCCATAGATCTCGTCGTCCATGCGGCGCACCAACGCTTGCAGGCGCAGCGAGCGGGTGACGAGGTCGAGGAAATCCTCGGGCAGTTCGGCCCAACCGGCGGCTTCGTCATGGGCGGAAGCGGTGTCGAGGCGCACCTTGGACTTTTCCGATGCCACCTGGTCACGGGTCATCTCGCCGGAATTGGCGGCGCGCTGCAAAAGCAGCCAGGAGGCAACCTGCATCAGCCTGGTGGTCAGCCGCATCGATTCGGCCGCGTAGAGCGTGGCGGCCAGCCGCGACAGCTTCTTCGCCTCGGCCCGGCCCTTGCCGTCGAGATATTCGGCGGCCTGTTCGACCAGACCCATGCCTTCCTGGTAAAGCGGCTTGAAGGATTGCGAGAAAACCCGGCGTTCCGCCAGCTTGACGGTTTTCGCACTGCCCTTCGAAGGCTCGTTCATTGATACGCCCCTGCACTTGCAACCGGCCGATTCGGCTCCCTGCCGATACACCCGGAACCCTATCTGACTGAAGCTTGAAAATGCGCTTCGTCACCGGTGAAGGCAAGCACATGTTTAACAGAAGGTTAACGGCACCCCTGTCGGGCGGCCCCCCTGGGGTGCGGACAAAAAAAGAGAAATCGAGACAAAAAAAGAGCCGCGGATAAGGCGGCTCTCAGGAGTTTAACAGGGAGGCGTCAAACAAAGTGGCTCCAACCACTCGGTAAGAATCCAGATCACTGGATGAACATAGTAAACACCTGTAAAGCTTAATGAAGCCTTAACGGTGCGGATGTTTTTTGACCGAACGCCGCCATACTGTGCCGTAACAGCACAGCACCTCCTGCGTCAGGCTCGGCTCAAGCGGTCTTCCAGACCGCCGGCACAGCCTCACCTTCCCTTAGGCTCGGCTCAAGCGGTCTTCCAGACCGCCGGCAAGGCGATGAAGGCGAACAGCAGCATGGCTGCGTAGAAGCCCATCGAGGAGGCCGCCACCAGCGGTTCGATCGCGGCATTGCCGGCAAGCAGGAAATAGAGGCCGATCAGCAGGCCGATGCCGCTGACCGCCGTCAGCCAGAAATGAACTGTGGCGAGCGTCTTCTGCCCGATTGCCGGAAACAAATGGTAGAAGAAGGCGAAGACCGCCGACATCAGCCATCCGGCCACCATCGTGTGGGCGTGGGTCGGCATCTGGCCGTGATCCTGGCTGATCGCCATGTACAGGCCGAGCGCCATGCCGCACAGCGAATAGATGATGGCCAGCGTGAAGAAATTCCGTGCTATCCCTTGCATAATGGTCCCCCGAATTGCCTTTTCCCGCTTGCGGGAATGGGTTGATCGTCAGGCGATTGTTGTCGCCATCGGGCTCCCGGCATTGGCGCACTAATATCGGCAGCGTATCCAGACGATGTCGCGCCAACCCCCTCCCGACGATTCGTACATTAGCAGAAAATCAGATAATGCGTTCACAATCTGCGACCTCGCGCGTTGGCCGTAAGCTGAAACAGAGCCGGATTTTTCGCGACATCGTTCCGAAACAGGCGCCACGCTAAACGCCCGCTCCTCTGACGGCCGGCGCAAATCGGCGCCGCCGCAAACCTGACCGGACACTGCAGGAGCAACCCATGGACTGGTACTCGATCGTCAAATTCCTCCACGTCACTACCGCCATTCTGTGGGTCGGCGGTGGCTTCGTACTGTTCCTGCTGGGCATGCTTGCCGAGCGCGCGGGCAACATCGAGGAAAAGCTGCAGGCAATGCGCGCCAGCGGTCAGCTGGGCGGCAGGTTCTTTGCGCCGATGTCAATGCTGACGCTGATCTTCGGCCTCATCATGTGCTGGTTCTGGGTCGGCTTCTCCGAGCTGTGGATCCTGATCGGCCTGGCGGGATACGCCACGACCTTTTCGATCGGCATGTTCATCTTCAAGCCGACCGGGGAGCGCATGGGCGCAATGATCGCCAAGGAGGGCGTCACGCCAGAGGTTCTGGCCATCGGCCAGCGCATGATGAGCGCGGCACGTTTCGACTATGCGGTGATGCTGGTGATCATTGCGGACATGGTGCTCAAACCGACCGTGCATGACATCGGCATCCTTGCCGGCATGGTGCTGGTCGTTATGGTCGGCGCGACACTGGCTTTTGGCGGCAACCGTCGTCTGGTGCCAAGCGCCGCCTGACCCCTAATGACGGGGCGGCTGCGCGGCGGCCTTTCTACATCAGGCCGACAATGCCATCCCACAGCAGCTTCAGCGCCACGACCGCGACGGTTGCGTAGGTGAAGGGATAGAAGGTTTCCGGCCGCATGCGGCGCACCAGCCACGCTCCGGCGATGGTCGACAGCGGCGCCAGCGGCATCAGCACCGCCGATGCCGTCAGATTGGCGGTGTCGAACTGGCCGAGCGCGAAATAGGGCACCAGCTTCAGCGCGTTGGTGGCGGCAAAGAAGATCGCTGCGGTGCCCGACAGAACTTTCGGATCGAGACGGATCGGCAAGGCATAGACCTGGAAGGGCGGACCGCCGACATGGGCAACGAAGCTGGTGAAGCCGGCGACCGTGCCCCAGACGGCGGCGGCCACGCGGTTGGGCGCGGCCGCGTGATCGGCGCCGTGGCGGAACTGCAGATAGAGCCAGCGCAGGACGAAGATGATGGCGACGGCGCCAACGATCAGCCGCACCGCCTCTTCGGTCACCAGTGCCGCCGTCAGCCAGCCAAGGCCGATGCCGATGACGGCGCCCGGCATCATGTCGACCAGCATCTTGCGGTCGTAAACGCCCCACCACGTCCACACCGAGACGATGTCCATCAGGCACAGGATCGGCAGCAGGATGGCCGCCGCCTGCACCGGTGGCATGGTCAGCGCCATCAGCGGCACGCCGACGAAACCGACGGCACCGCCAAAGCCGCCCTTCGACAGGCCGACCAGAATGACCGCCGGAATGGCGGCCGCATAGAACCACGGATCGAGAAGCAGGCCTGACATGGGAGGGGACTGGTCCAGAGGGAAAGCGTGTCGACGCTTGAATAGCCCAGAATGTCGGGCGGAGCGACAGCAAATATGAGCGTGGCGGCCGCACATGCGGGCCGACGCAGGCCTGTGCCTACCGACGCGCCGAGACCAGCAGGAACATCGGCCGCTCGAGCTCTTCCGCCAGTTCGGGTTTGGCCGCGATCTGCTCTGATGTCGGACGGAACTCCTCGACATGCGCGATGGTGAAGCCGGCCTGCAGGAGAGCGTTGAGCGTGGTGCCGATCGTGCGGTGATGTTTCACGACGCCCTTCGCCAGCCAGTCCGTGCTGCGCGGTCCTTCCACCAGATACTGGTCGACAGGCCAAGTCTTTCGGCCTTCGCTATCGATCACCCAGCCGGGTTTGGTCGGCGCCATGAAGATCGGATGTTCCGTCGAAAAGACGAAATGCCCGCCAGGCGCCAGGGCCCGATGCACGGTCCCGAACAGACGCGACACATCCTCGACATAGTGCAAGGCGAGCGAACTGTAGACGAGATCGAAGCTGGCTTCCGGCAGTCTGAGCCGATCGAGATCGGCCGTCTCATAGCTTATCCCTGCATCCGGGCCGGCGGCCCTTGCTCGGGCAAGCATCTTCTCCGACAAGTCCAGGCCAAGCACCTGCGCCGCCCCATGCTCGCGTGCCCAGCGGCAGAACCAGCCGAAGCCGCAGCCGAGATCGACGACCCTCAAGCCGCCGACATCGGGCAGCATCGCGCGCATTGCCGGCCACTCGGCGGCACCCTCCAGCCCTTCGACCGAACGGCCGAGTTGGCTGTAGCCTGCGAAGAAATCCTCACGGTCGTATATGTTCTGCGCCATGACAGTCTCGGTCTCATTTGGTCGGCACACTAACCAAGCGGCCACCGGCTTTCCACCCGGCTCGATCAGGAGGCATGCAAGACCTTTGCCCTATCCCGAGAAGCAGCCGCGTCGAGCGGTGGCGGCCGCCGCCGGATCGGCTGCGCCTTGATGATGGCGGTGCTTGTCTCCGCCTTGTCGGCGATACGGTCGAGAATCCCGTCGAGATCGCCGATCGAGCGTACGAACAGCCGGGCGACGAAGCAGTCATCGCCCGTTATCTTGTCGCATTCGCCGAATTCGGGGATGTCCTCGATCAGCTTCTGAACGATGTGCAGCTTGCCCGGCAGAGGCCGGATGCGCACGATCGCCTGCAAGGTATAGCCGAGCGCGAGCGGATCGATCTCGACGGTGAACGCCCGGATGACGCCGCGCTCCTCGAGTCGTCGCAGCCGCTCCGAAACGCTTGGCGACGACAGCCCGACCTGGGCGGCCAGCTCCTTCAGCGAGGTTCGCGCATCCTTGACCAGGATTTCAAGGAGATTTCGGTCGAGATCGTCCAGCATCTTTTTCCTTTTCCCGACAGCTGGGAGCTTTCTCCTAATATAATTAGGCCAATAGGCCATACACCCTTTCCAATCTGATGGAAAGCTTCGCGACCGCTTGAGATTATGGCGGCTCAACCGATAAGGAGGTTTGTTGTGAACGAGACAGTACGCGGCACGGTCGAAATGTCCGCCGCAATGGCCATCCTGGGAACGATCGGATGGTTCGTCGTCCTGTCCGGCCAGCCGATCATGGATGTGGTGTTTTGGCGTTGCGCTTTCGGCGCGCTGACGCTGCTCATCATCTGCGCCGGGCTGGGGTTGCTGCGCAACAGGCTGTCGCTGCGCATCATCGGCATCGCCGCGCTCGGCGGCGTCGCCATCGTCGTCAACTGGCTTTTGCTGTTCAGCGCTTTCTCGCGCGCGTCGATCTCGATCGCCACCGCCGTCTACAACACGCAGCCCTTCATGCTGGTCGGCTTCGGCGCGCTCTTCTTCGCCGAGCGGCTGAGCCTGACCAAGCTGACCTGGCTGACCATCGCCTTCGCCGGCATGGTGCTGATCGTGCAGTCGGCTCCCGATGCCGGCCCCAATGCCGGCATGGCCGGCACGGATTATTTCACCGGCATCGTCATGGCATTGGGCGCGGCCTTCTTCTGGGCCGTCGCCGCCATCGTCACCAAGAAGCTCAAGGGCACGCCACCGCATCTGATTGCGCTGATACAGGTCTGCGTCGGCGTCGTCATGCTGGCGCCGTTCGCCAATCTATCCCGGCTTCCAGCCGATGCCTGGAGCTGGACCATGCTGGCGACGCTCGGCATCGTCCACACCGGCCTGATGTACATACTGATGTACGGCGCCATCCAGAAGCTGCCGACGCATCTGCAGGGATCGCTGTCGTTCATCTATCCCGTCGTCGCCATCCTGGTCGACGTCGTCGCCTTCGGCCATCGGCTGCATCTGAGCCAGGTCGTCGGCGCCACCGCCATCCTGATCGCCGCCGCCGGCATGAATCTCGGCTGGACGCTGTGGAAGGGCAAACCGCCCGTCGCGAGCCCGCACCCGATCAAGTGAAGCGGCCCGCCGGCTGCCCGGCGGATCAAACATCGCGATCCCGACTGCCCGCCTGTTCAAGGCGGGCACTTTGCTCTATGCCGCAATCCAACCATCTTCGCCCGGCATAGGCGAAACGCGGGACCCGAAGAACCATGAATGAAGCAACGCCCCCCAATCGCTGTCGCATCGTGCTGATCGCGCCGCCCGGCGTGCCGGCGGCCCGTATTGTCACGGCATTCGATGGTGGCGATGTCGCTTCGCTGATCCTGCCCGAGAACGGCATGGATGAAGCCTCGTTCCAGGCTTTCGCCGAACGGATCGTGCCGGCAGCGCAAGCCGCCGGCGTTGCTGTCATCATCGCCGGCGACACCCGCATAGCCGGCCGCGTCCAGGCCGACGGCATCCATGTCGAAGTCTCCAAGGCCGAACTCGCCGAGACAATCGAGCATTTCCAGGCAAAGATGATGGTCGGCACCGGAGGCGCCAAGACGCGTGACGACGCGCTCGAGCTTGGCGAGACGCGGCCAGACTACATTTTCTTCGGCCGCTTCGGCTACGACAACAAGCCCGAACCGCACCCGCGCAACCTGTCGCTCGGCGCATGGTGGGCGGACATGATCCAGATCCCTTGCATCGTCATGGCCGGATCCGACATCGCCTCGGTCGAAGCCGTGGGCGCCACCGGCGCTGAATTCGTGGCGCTGTCGAGCGCCGTGTTCGCCGACGGCACCGACCCCAGGACAGCGGTCGCCACCGCCAACGCGCTGCTCGACGAGACTGCGCCGCGTTTCGAGGACTGAAATGTCATCGGCGACGCTTCCCATCCAGGCTCTGCTTGCGGTGCTGATGGTCCAGGCGGCGGCCGCGGAGACCATCCCCTTGCCGCAGCCCAAGCCGGAAATCGGCGTCCACATCGATAAGCCGATCGACAAGCCGTTGCCGCAGCCCGCCACCACGGCCGAGCCTGCGCCGCTGCCGTCGGCCGACGCCGTCAATCCCGACCGCTTCGGCGCAAAACCCGCCGACGCGGCCTATGGCGCCTTCCAGCGCGGCCTCTACAAGACAGCTTACAATCTGGCATTGGTCCGGGCGCAAAACGGCGACCCGGCGGCGCAGACCCTGGTGGCCGAGATCCTGTCGCGAGGTCTCGGTGTACCGGTCAATTCGGCGCAGGCGGCGAAATGGTACGCCTTGGCCGCCGAACAGGGTGTGCCGGAATCGCAGTTCCAGTATGCGCTGATGCTGCTCGACGGCCGCTATGTCAAAAAGGATGGAAAAGAGGCCTACGCCCTGATGCAGGCCGCAGCCGAAGCCGGCAACCGGCTGGCGCAATTCAATTTCGCGCAGATGCTGGTCCAGCAGGACCCCGGCGACGCCGGTATGGCCAAGGCGGTCTCCTACTATGAACGCGCCGCTGCGACCGGCCTCGCGGACGCGCAATATGCAATGTCGCAGATCTACGCCAACGGTGTCGGCGGCAAGCCACGCGACGATGCCCAGGCAAGGCGCCTGCTGGCGCAGGCCGCAAGGCAGAACTACGACACCGCGCAGATCGATCTCGCCGCCTGGATGATCGAAGGCCGCGGCGGTGCGCGCGACCTGAAATCCGCCTTCGGCTGGATGAAGCAGGCGGCGGAGGGCGGCAATGTTGCCGCCCAGAACCGCCTGGCCAAGCTCTATATGCAAGGCATCGGCACCGATCCGGACCTTGTGCTTGCCGGTGCCTGGTACATCATTGCCCGCCGCGCCGGCCTCATCGATCCGCAGATGGACGACTTCCTGCAGGGGCTGGACGACGACCAAACCAAGCAGGCGCTGCAGAAGGCCAACCGACTGCCTTGACGGCGGTTCTCACGGTCATTGCAAGTGCAACCCCGGCTCCCTTGCCTGGTCGCAACCTGCCCGCTCCCTTGCCTCTTCTGGCGATTTGTGGTCTTGGGAGCCCGAAATCGCTTTCCCAGCGAACATCCCATACCAACGGCGTGGCCGTAGGCATCATTCCGGATCATCTCATCATGGCCAAGATCAATGGCAACGAAATCCGTCCCGGCTATGTCATCGAGCATGATGGCGGCCTTTGGGTGGCGGTCAGGACCAACACCGTCAAGCCTGGCAAGGGCGGCGCCTACAATCAGGTCGAACTGAAGAACCTCATCAACGGCACCAAGCTCAACGAGCGCTTCCGCTCGGCCGAAACGGTCGAACAGATCCGGCTCGACCTGAAGGATTTTTCCTTCCTCTACGCGCAGGAAGACGCCCTGGTGTTCATGGACACCCAGAGCTACGAGCAGCTCGAATTGAACAAGGACTTCGTCGGCGATCGCGCCGCCTTCCTGCGGGACGGCATGATGGTAACGGTCCAGCTCTACGAAGAGCGGCCGATCGGCATTTCGCTGCCCGACTATGTGACGCTGACCATCACCGAGGCCGACCCGGTGGTGAAGGGCCAGACGGCGGCATCGTCCTACAAGCCGGCGATCCTGGAGAACGGCATCCGCGTCCTGGTGCCGCCCTTCATCGGCGCCGGCGAACGCATCATCGTCGACACCAACGAAATCACTTACGTGCGCCGCGCCGACTGACGCATGTCGCCCAAAAGTGGCCCGGTTCCGGGTCACCGACGTGCATCGAGGCAGAATTTAAAGCGCAGCACCGGGAAAAAGCACTATGGCACGCTCAGCCCTTCTCAACGTCATGGTCCAGGCCGCAATGAAGGCCGGCCGCTCGCTGTCGCGCGACTTCGGCGAAGTGCAGAACCTGCAGGTCTCGATGAAGGGCCCCGGCGACTATGTCAGCCAGGCCGACCGCAAGGCCGAGGACATCGTCTTCGCCGAACTGTCCAAGGCACGGCCCGGCTATTCCTTCCTGATGGAGGAGCGCGGCGTGGTCGAAGGCGACGACGGCCAGCATCGCTGGATCGTCGACCCGCTCGACGGCACCACCAATTTCCTGCACGGCATTCCGCTCTTTGCCGTTTCGATCGCGCTGGAGCGCCAGGGCCAAATCGTCGCCGGCGTCATCTACAATCCGGCGATGGACGAACTCTACACCTGCGAACGCGGCGGCGGCGCCTTCATGAACGACCGCCGCTTGCGCGTCGCCGGCCGCATCAAGCTGGTCGACACGGTCATCGGCTGCGGCATGCCGCATCTCGGCCGCGGCCACCACGGCAATTTCCTCGTCGAGCTGCGCAACGTCATGGCCGAGGTTTCCGGCGTCCGCCGCCTCGGCTCCGCATCGCTCGATCTCGCCTATGTCGCTGCCGGCCGCATGGATGGCTTCTGGGAAACCGGCCTGTCTGCCTGGGATATCGCCGCCGGGCTGCTTTTGATCCGCGAGGCGGGCGGCTTCGTCTCTGACATGGATGGCGGCCAGGACATGCTCGACAACGGTTCGGTCGTCGCCGGCAACGAGATCATCCAGCGCGCTTTGCTCAAGGTCGTGAAGAAGCCGCTCTCCTCTCGTTGACAGCCACGGCGCTGATACGCCGCAGTCGCAAAACCGCAACGGAAGCTTGAAATACTGGCCGGCATGCGCCCAGATTAGAGGGCGCGGCGCAGGAACCCGGCTTAGTGAGAGACAACGAACCCTACCCCGATATCCCCTTCATCGGACGCTGGCACTATTCGCGTGCCGAGATGATCGCCGACGGTATCGTCCACGCGGTCGGCATCGTGCTGGCGATATCGGCCGGTTCCGCGCTGCTGGCGCTGGCGGCGTTTCGTGTCGGACCCGGCGAATACATCGCCGCCGCCTTCTACGTGGTTTCGCTGCTCACCGTGCTCTCGGTGTCGATGACCTACAATCTGTGGCCGGTCTCGTCGCCGGCAAAATGGGTGTTGCGGCGTTTCGACCACGCCGCGATCTATCTGCTGATCGCCGCGACCTATACGCCTTTCCTGGCGCAGCTCGAAGGCTCGCCGCTGGCGCGCTGGATGATCGTGCTGGTCTGGACCGCGGCAGCGCTGGGCATTGCCATCAAGGTGTTCTTTCCCGGCCGTTTCGACCGGCTGGCGATCGGCTTCTATCTCGCCATTGGCTGGAGCGGCATCATCCTGGTCAAGCCGCTTGTCCAGACGCTACCGACGACATCGATAGCGCTGATCGTTGCCGGCGGCATCGTCTACTCCTGCGGCGTCATCTTCTTCGCCTGGAAGGGGCTGCGCTTCCACAATGCGCTGTGGCACGGTTTCGTCGTCACCGGCGCCAGCCTGCATCTGGCCGCCATGGTCGACTGTCTGGTCATCAATCGCCTCTGACACTATCGACGCGGCAATATTGCCAAGCGCCATTCAATTTGGTCACAATTCCGTTTAGAGTCGCGGTTTACGTGATCGGCGGCGGCATCGGAAACGGGGCACGGATGGCTTTTCTCAGATCCTTCGGCATGGGCAGACGTTCTGATGTCCTGATCTACGACCCGCATAAATTATCGAGCCCGCAGGTCTTTCTGCTGACCATGGTGATCTTCCTGGTCATCGTCGCCTTCATCGCCGCCATCCTCACCCGACAGATCTCAACCGCCTTTGGCAGCAATCCCGGCCTCAATGGCCTGATCGTCGGCGTGCTGGTGGTCGGCATCCTTTTGGCCTTCGCCCAGGTTGGGCGACTGTTTCGCGAAGTGCGCTGGGTCAACTCCTTCCGTGCCGGCTCGGAGACGACCGAACCGGTGCTGCTGGCGCCGATGAAGGCGATGATCGGCCGTTCCTCGGCGATGGCCTTCTCGACCAGTTCGATGCGCACCATGCTCGATTCCATCGCCACGCGCCTCGACGAAAGCCGCGACACCTCGCGCTATCTCGTCGGCCTGCTGGTGTTCCTCGGCCTGCTCGGCACCTTCTGGGGACTGTTGAACACCATCGGCTCGATCCGCGAAACCATCGAATCGCTCGATCCCGGCACCGGTGACGCCGCCGCGGTGCTCGATTCCCTGAAGCAGGGGCTTTCGGCGCCGCTGGCCGGCATGGGCACCGCCTTCTCGTCCTCGCTGTTCGGCCTCTCCGGCTCGCTGGTGCTCGGCTTCCTCGACCTGCAGGCCGGCCGCGCCCAGACGCGCTTCTACACCGAACTGGAAAACTGGCTTTCCTCGGTCACCGACCTGTCGTCGGACATCGTCGTCGCCGACCCGGCCAAAACCGAATCCTCCGACGAGATCCGGGTGCTGTCGGAACGGCTGCGCTCGATGCAGGAGAATGGCGGCGGCTCCAACCCGCGCGTCGCCACCGCCATGGCCAATCTCGCCGACGGCATTTCCGGCCTGGTCAAGAATATGCGCTCGGAACAGCAGATCATGCGCGACTGGGTCGAGGCCCAGTCCGACGAGCAGAAGGCGATGCGCAACACGCTGGAAAAGATCGCCGATGCCCTGAAGAAGCCCGGAGTGCACTGACGTGGCACTCGCCAGGGGCCGGCGCACCGATCGCCGCATCGACTACTGGCCGGGCTTCGTCGACGCGCTGTCGACGCTGCTTTTGGCGATCATGTTCCTGCTCACGGTCTTCGTGCTGGCGCAGTTCCTGCTGGGACGCGAAATCTCCGGCAAGGATACGGCGCTCTCGCGCCTCAACTCGCAGATCAACGAACTGACCCAATTGCTGGCGCTGGAGCGCTCGACGGCGCAGGACAAGGATGATTCACTGGCCAATCTGCAGGCGTCGCTGTCGGCCGCGCAAGCGGAAAAGAGCCGGCTCGAACAGTTGCTGGCGCAAGGCGCCGGTGCCGGCAACGCCGCCAACCAGCGTGCAGCGGCGCTCGGCGGCGAACTCGACAGCCAGCGCCAGATCAGCCAGCAGGCGCTGAGCCAGGTCGAGATCCTCAACCAGCAGATCGCGGCACTGCGCAAGCAGATCGGCGCGCTCGAGGATGCGCTCAACGTCTCGGAAATCCGCGACCGCGATTCCAACACCAAGATCGCCGATCTCGGCCGCCGCCTCAACGTCGCGCTGGCGCAGCGCGTGCAGGAGTTGAACCGCTACCGCTCCGACTTCTTCGGCCGTTTGCGCGAAATCCTCGCCGACCGCGAGAACATCCGCATCGTCGGCGACCGCTTCGTCTTCCAGTCGGAAGTGCTGTTCCCGACCGGCTCTGAGGTGATCAACGATGCCGGCAAGGTCGAGATGAAGAAACTCGCCGACGCCATCATCGAGTTGCAGAAGGAAATCCCGCCCGAGATCAACTGGGTGCTGCGCGTCGACGGCCATACCGACAACAAGCCGCTCTCCGGCACCGGCCGCTACCGCGACAATTGGGAACTGTCGACGGCGCGTTCGACCTCGGTGGTGAAATTTCTGATCGAGAACGGCGTGCCGGCCAACCGCCTGGTCGCGGCAGGCTTCGGTGAGTTCCAGCCCCTCGATCCCGCCGACACCGAAGAGGCGCGCAACAAGAACCGCCGTATTGAACTGAAGCTCACCGAACGTTGATCCAAAATCACGCGAACTTGTTCGCCGGCTCAACCCTAGGGCGCAGATGGAGGCCGGCAAGGCCTGAAAAGATTATCTTTTTTTAATTACACATTATCGCAGGGCGGTCCTAGCCTGCCGCCCGGGCCGAGAACCGCCGGCGATGAATCCCCCTCATCGCGACGCGACGGAACCGGACGGCCCAAGGCTGGAAGGCAGGCAGACAACCGCCGCCTCCCTCTACAAGAGGAGACGCGTGATGCGCTCTTTTACTCCCAAGACCTCGCTTAGAACTGCAACACTCACGGCGCTCCTCATCGCCGTTCCGCTTGCCGGCGCCTATGCCGCGGGCCATCACAAGGGCGCTCTCGACGCGACCGATCCAACCGATATGACTGGCCCGCGTGTCGAGGCGCTTATCCAACAGGTGCAGGGCGTCCGGCAGGGCATCGTGGACGCAAGACAGGCCAACAACATCACCCCGGCTGTGGCGGAACGCCTGGAAATGCGCACGGCCCACATCAGTCAGGCGGCAGAGAAAGTCGCCGCCTCCGATCACGGCAGGATACCGGCCGCGCAATACCATGATCTGCTGCGCCGTCTCGACAATGTCGACCAGCGGCTGATGATCGACACCGGCAGCGGCTTCATGATCGGCGACGGCGCCGACGGCGGCAATTACCCGAACGGCTGAGGCCGTAGCGCCCGAAACGGTCCAAGAGGAAGGAACCGCCTGGCGCCTTCGAGAGCGATCCCGCGGGCGTCCTTTTTACCAGCCGAGCAATACCGCGATCAGGGCGATCATCGCCGGCACGGTCTGGATGAACAGGATCTTGCGCCCGACCGTTGCCGCGCCATAGAGGCCGGCAATGGCCACGCAAGCCAGAAAGAAGACCTTGACCTGGAAACCGGCCGCACCAAGGTATAGCCCCCAGACCAGCCCGGCGGCGAGGAACCCGTTATAGAGTCCCTGATTGGCCGCGAGCACTTTCGAGGCACTGGCGAATTCCGGGGTCAGGTTGAAAGCCTTGTGCCCGCGCGGCGTGTCCCACAGCACCATCTCCAGATAGACGATGTAGGCATGGATCAAGGCCACCAGCCCGACCAGGATGTTGCCGATCATTTTTCCCCCCTTGATGTGTTGCCGGCAGCATTTCATGCGCGGCCTCGCCTGCGCAAGGTGCATTTGCCGGACGGCATCCGAGGGTTGCCAACGCTTTTGCGTTGGTGTCTTTTCGCGCCGTCCCAATCACGGAAGTCGCCATGTCCTTTCAGAAACTCGACGACCTCGGTCACAAGCTCGAAGCGCTCGAGCATGCGCTGGCCATCCTCGGTGCCGATGAGGCCACGCACATGGCCGTCGGCGGCGGCGAGAAGCGTGCCGAGGCGATGTCGGCACTGGCCGGCATGTATCACACCAGAGCAACGGCGCCCGAGATAGCAGACTGGATCGCCGCGGCCGAACAGGAAGCGATGGGGGAGGAGCAGCGCGCCGCCGTCTCGGAACTGCGGCGGCAATACACCAACCTGACCTGCCTGCCGGTCGAATTCGTCGAACGCCAGACGACCGCGCGCATGCGTTGCGAGCAGCTGTGGCGCGGCCTGCGCGCCAAGAACGACTGGGCAGGCTTCCAGCCGGCGCTGGAGGGCGTCGTGGCGCTGGTGCGCGAGGAGGCGACGCTGCGTGCCGATGTGCTCGGCCTGGCCCCCTATGACGCGCTGATGGAGCAGTACGACCCCGGCAACCGCACCGCCGACATCACGCCTGTGTTCACCGACCTGAAGGCTTTTCTGAAAAGTTTCGTGCCGGAGGCGCTGGCGATCCAGGATGCACGGCAGCGCAAGCGCCCGCTGAAGCCGCTTTCGGGCACCTATGCGATCGATCGGCAGCGCGAGCTCGGCCTTGCCATGATGACGGCAGTCGGCTTCGACCTGACGCATGGGTCGCTGTCGGTGTCGCACCACCCTTTCTGCGGCGGCGTGCCGAGCGACGTGCGTATCACCACCCGCTACAAGACGTCCGACTTCCTGTCGGCGCTGATGGGCGTGCTGCACGAGACCGGCCATGCGCTCTACGAACAGAACCTGCCCAAGGCATGGTCGCACTGGCCGCTCGGCAAAGCGCGCGGCATGGCCGTGCATGAAAGCCAGAGCCTGTTCGTCGAGAAGCAGCTAGGCCGCAACCCGGCCTTCTGGCGCTGGGCGCTGCCAGTGGTTGAAAAACATCTCGGCGAAGCCTGGTCGCTCGACGACATCCTGCCGCATGTGCATCGCGTCGGACGCGGCCTGATCCGGGTAGATGCCGACGAGGTGACCTATCCCCTGCATGTCATCCTGCGCTACGAACTGGAACAGGAACTCGTCTCGGGCCGGCTGGAGGTGGCCGATCTGCCCGAAGCCTGGGACGCCAAGATGCGCGACTATCTCGGCCTTTCCACCATCGACAACCCAGCCGACGGGCCAATGCAGGACGTGCATTGGCCCGGGGCAGCTTTCGGCTACTTCCCCTCCTACACGCTTGGCGCGATGATGGCGGCCCAGCAATGGGCGGCGCTGACGCGGGAGCATCCTGCCGCCGACGAGGATCTCGCCAAAGGCAATTTCGAGGCGATCAACGACTGGCGCCGCCAAAAAATCTGGTCACAGGGGTCACGCTGGTCGACGCCGGACCTGCTCGAACGCGCCACAGGCGAAAAGCTCAACGCCACCTATTTCGTGAACCATCTGAAACAGCGCTATGGAGCCGCATAGCGGCTGTCGCCACAGCGGCAGATCTGCCTATTCCGCCGCGCCCCTGAAAGCACTGGCGCCGGTTTCGAACTGCAGCTTGGCCAGCCGTGCATAGATGCCGCCCTTGGCGACAAGGCTTTGATGCGTGCCTTCCTCGACGATCGAGCCCCCATCCATGACCAGGATCCTGTCGGCCTTCAGCACCGTTGCCAGGCGGTGGGCGATGACGATCGTGGTGCGGCCCTGCATCAGCCGTTCCAATGCCGTCTGCACCAGCGTTTCGCTTTCGGCGTCGAGTGCCGAGGTGGCCTCGTCGAGCAACAGGATCGGCGCGTCGCGCAAGATGGCACGGGCGATCGCAACCCGCTGGCGCTGACCGCCTGACAGCGTCACGCCGCGCTCGCCGACTTGGCTGTCATAGCCTTTTTCCAGCTTGAGGATGAATTCATCGGCAAGTGCATCCTTCGCCGCCGTCTCGATTTCGGTCTTGCTGGCTCCCGGCCGGCCGAAACCGATATTGTCACGCGCGCTTGCCGCGAAAATGGTGACGTCCTGCGGCACGATGGCGATGCGCTGGCGGACCGAAACGGGATCGGCCTCGCGCACATCGACGCCGTCGATCAGGATCTTGCCTGTTTCAGGATCGTAAAAACGCAGGATCAGCGAAAACACCGTGCTCTTGCCGGCCCCTGACGGCCCGACGATCGCCACCGTCTCGCCCGGCATGACCTGAAAGCTTAAGCCGTGCACGGCGGCGCGGTCGGGCCTTGCCGGGTAGGAGAAGGAGATATTGTCGAAGACGATCGCGCCCTTGGCGACGGCCGGCAGCGGCTTCGGATCGGCGGGAGCCTGGATCGCCGGCTTCTCGGCCAGGATCTCGGTCAGCCGTTCGGCAGCACCCGCCGCTTGCGCAAGTTCGCCCCACACTTCCGACAGCGCGCCCAGCGCGCCGGCGGCGAACACCGAATAGAGCAGGAACTGGCCGAGCGTGCCTGGCGATATCGAGCCTTCGAGCACGTCGCGCGAGCCGAACCACAGCACCGCCACGACGGACGAGAAGATGGTGAAAATGGCGAAGAAGGTAAGGAAGGAGCGCGCGAAGATCGAGGAGCGTGCCGCCTCGAAAGCAGCTTCCACCGCAGCCGAGAAATGCCCGGTGACCAGCTTCTCATTGGTGAAGGCCTGCAGCGTGCGCACCGCGCCGATCTGCTCGCTGGCATAGGCGGTGGCATCGGCCAGCGTATCCTGCGCCTGGCGTGATTTGCGCCGCACCGAACGGCCGAAGGCGACCAGCGGCAGCACGATCACGGGTATTGCCGCGATGACCAGGCCGGACAGTTTCGGGCTGGTGATGACCATCATCCCCACCGCGCCAAGGCCGAGGATGACATTGCGCAGCGCCACCGAGGCCGTCGCTCCGACCGCCGACTTGACCTGCGTCGTGTCGGCGGCAAGCCGCGACACGATCTCGCCCGACTGGGCGGTGTCGAAGAAGGCAGGCGACAGCGTCGTCACATGGGCAAACACATCGCGCCTGATATCGGCGACGACGCGCTCGCCCAGCGTGATGACGAAATAGTAGCGGCCGGCCGATGCCGCCGCCAGCAGGGCGGCCATAGCCACCAGCGCTGCGAAATATTCGGCAATGAAGGTCGTGCTGGACGACGAGAAGCCATGATCGATCATGCGTCGCACCGCCAGCGGCAGCGCCAGCGTGGTTGCCGCCGCGATGACCAGCGAGATAATGGCGCCGACGACCAGCGTGCGGTAGTGCGTGATGTAGGGGAACAGGCGCCTGAGCGGCTTGAGCGAACGCCGGCGCTCGTCTGCGCTGGTGATTTGCGCCATCCCGATGTTTCCTCCAGCCGTCCTTGGGGTCTGCGCCTCAATATGCGCTTGCCGCGGCCTTGTGATTCAATTCCGGCTGATGTATAGGCTCGCCGACCGTTTTAGAAGCCGTGGCTCCTCAATAGCTGCGGCTTCGAGTTTTAAAAAGGGGCGCATCGACGCAGGCTTATGCCCGTCGGCAGCGCCGGCAAGCCAGGAACCGAACCATGAAGACCGACATCCATCCCGATTACCACACCATCAAGGTCGTCATGACCGACGGCACCGAATACACGACCCGTTCGACCTGGGGCAAGGAAGGCGATACGATGAACCTCGATATCGACCCGACCACCCACCCGGCCTGGACCGGCGGCCAGCAGACGCTGCTCGACCGCGGCGGCCGCCTGTCGAAGTTCAAGAAGCGTTTCGAAGGTTTCGGCATCTAATTGCATGTCGCCCAAAAGTGCCAAGCGGTTTTGGGATAACGACTTGCGTCAAGTAAGAACTTAAGCCAAACGAGCTTTCACAGATCGAAAACCCGCCCTTGTGGCGGGTTTTTTGTTGCGGCGCGGTCCTACTCGGCCAGCAATTCCCTTAACGCCATGCGCTTGTAGGCGGCGACCAGCCTGTCGCCCTCCTGCCGCTCAACCGAGATCGCCAGCCGCATGGCGGCCTCGCCCATCTGCCAGACCAGAAACGCCGTGGTTTCCAGTGTCGCCGGATCGGCTGCCGGCCGCAGCCGTTTCAGCACCGCGCTGAGGAATTCGGCGTTGGCGCGGCTGTCGGCGAGTTCGAGCTGGCGCAGCGCCTTGTCGGCCTGCGTGCCCGACCAGATGTCGCGGATCACCGGCTCGGCCAGGAACAGCCGGTAATAGATGTCGACCAACTCTGAAAACGCGGACTGCAGGCGTTCGGCGTCGCTGATACCAGCCAGTGCTGCCGAAATGCAGGACTGGCTTTCGGCGGTGTAGCGCTCGGCCAGCGCCCAGATGATCGCCCGCTTGTCCGGAAAGAACTGGTAAAGCGACCCGATCGACACCCCAGCGCGCTCCGCCACCTCACCCATGCGCATGGCATCGCTGCCTTGCTCGGCGATCAGCGCCGAGGCAGCCGCCAGCATGCGCTCGACCCGCTCGCGGCTGCGCTGCTGGCTCGGCGCCCGACGCTGTGAAGCAGCCTGCTTCTGTGCGGAAACGGGGGTTGCCGCGTCTTCCATACCTGACTCCAAATGCCGCCAAAATCACTTGACTCGAAAAATACGAGGGTTTATCACGTTTTGCAAATGTGAGGATTAATCACGTTTATGCGAAGGAAAGCACAATGGGCATCTGGAGCAACTGACATGATCGCGAAACTTCTTCCCACTCTCATCTTCATTGCCGCACTTGGCTCAGGCGTCGTCGGCGGCGTCTTCTTTGCTTTCTCCAGCTTCGTCATGCCGGGCCTCGCCCGCATGCCAGCCGCAAGCGGCATTGCCGCGATGAATTCCATCAACGTCACAGCGGTGACGCCGCTGTTCATGACAGCACTGTTCGGCACGGCTCTCGTCTGCATCGTTGTCGCCATCGGTGCGGTGATCGGCTGGAACCAGCCAGGCTCGCTCTGGCTGGTTGCCGGCAGCCTGCTCTATCTCATCGGCATCGTGGTGGTGACGATGATCTTCAACGTCCCGCTCAACGATGCGCTCGCCGCCGTCGATCCGGCCAGCAGCAATGGCGCAAGCCTGTGGTCGCGCTACCTCAACGAGTGGGTGATGTGGAACCATGTCCGCACCATCAGCGGCATAGCCGCGCTGGCATCCTTCTGGTTCGCCGCGCGTTGAAAAGGATGGATGGAGCCACCGATGAAGGATCAATATTCGAATATGGCCTTCGGCATGGCAATCGGAGTTGGTGTCGGTGCCGCGGTCGGCACCGCTCTGGATGACCTTCCGATGGGCGTCGCCGTGGGTATTGCGATTGGCGCCGCCTTCGGAGCGTGGCGACGCAAGTGACGGCAGCGCCGGCGGCCTCTACGCCTTTGTCTTCCGATCGGAATGACCGAGGTCGCGGTCCGGATCAATGACATCGCGGACCAGTTGCTTCAGCTTGGCCGCGTCCGGAAAACCGCCGTCGCGCTTGCGATCCCAGACAAGCACGTCATTGCAGGAAATGGTGAAGATGCCGCCGGTGCCCGGCACCAGCGTCACCTCGCCAAGGTCCGTGCCGAAGGTCGACAGCAGCTCCTGCGCCATCCAGCCGGCGCGCAGCAGCCACTGGCACTGCGTGCAATAGGTGATGCGGATGGCGGGGAGGATCTGCTCGCTCATGCCGGGCTGAGCTCCGCTCATGCCGGGCTGAGCTCCGCTCATGCCGCGCTGAGCTTGGCCATGGTCTCGTCGTCGACTTCGAAGTTGGCGTAGACGCTCTGCACGTCGTCGTCGTCCTCGAGCGTGGCGACCAGTTTCATCAGCGACTGTGCCCGCTCCTCGTCGACCGGAACGTTGTTCTGCGGCCGCCAGATCAGCTTCACCGATTCTGCCTCGCCGAGCGAGGTTTCCAGAGCCTTCGACACCTCACCGAGATTCTCGAAGGCGCAATAGATGGTGTGGCCTTCCTCGTCGGTTTCCACGTCGTCGGCGCCGGCTTCGATTGCCGCTTCCATGACCTTGTCGGCGCTGCCGGCCGATGCCGGATAATAGATCTCGCCGACGCGGTCCCACATGAAGGAAACCGAGCCCGTTTCGCCCATCGCGCCGCCGGCCTTGGTGAAGGCAGCACGCACATTGGACGCCGAGCGGTTGCGGTTGTCGGTCAGCGCCTCGACAATGACGGCGACGCCGCCCGGGCCATAGCCCTCATAGCGCACGGCTTCGTAATTCTCGGCATCGCCCATCGAGGCCTTGTTGACGGCGCGCTGGATGTTGTCCTTCGGCATCGACACCGCCTTGGCGTTCTGGATCGCCAGCCGCAAGCGCGGGTTCATCGATGGATCGGGCGTCCCGCTTTTAGCGGCGACGGTGATTTCGCGCGCCAGCTTGGAAAACATTTTAGACCGCACCGCATCCTGGCGGCCCTTGCGGTGCATGATGTTCTTGAACTGTGAATGGCCAGCCATGGCACCCCTGTCGTCTTCTCGGCTAGAGCATCGCGAAGCGAAGTGATCTGACCTCGTCTTCCGCAATGCCCGAATTCAAAATTTCAGAGCGTCCCAGGTGCACCTCTTGGAAGCACGGCGTTCTCTGTCGGAATGGCCGGCTTATAGATAAATCGGCTCAATTCGTCCAGCCGCACCGCGCATGCGGCGCAAGACGTGACCTGCTGCGGCCGCTCACGCCTCGAGGTCCGACTTCAGTCGGTCGATGATGCTGAGCGCATGGCCGGCATACTGGCTGATCCAGCGGTCGTGGATCTGCTTGATCGGCAGCGCGTTGAGATGGTTCCAGCGCTCGCGGCCGTCGCGCCGCGCAACGATCAGGTCGGCCTCCTCCAGCACCTTCAGATGCAGCATGACCGTGCAGCGATCGATATCGGCAAAGGCCTCGCACAGCATGCCGGTCGTCTTCGGCGCGTCCTTCAGCTGATCCAGCATTTCGCGCCGCCGCGGATGCGCCAGCGCCTTGAAAACATTGTCGTCTTGCGATCGGCTTGACATGTTATGTTTATATAACATATTGTTGAACCGATCAAGGGAAGGAGCTGTGGATATGTCACTTGGATTCAGTGTTTCCGGACGCATCGGCAAGCCGGTCGCCGACGTCTTCGACGCAGTCGCCAATCCGAAGAAACTGAGCGGCTATTTCACCACGATCGGCGGCGCCAGCGCCCCGCTGGAAGCCGGCGCCGGCGTCGTCTGGTGGGGCAAGGTGCCGGTCGAGGTCGACGAAGTGGTCAAGGACCGCCGCATCGTGCTGCGCTGGGATGCCACCGATGAGGACGGCAAGCCGGCCTACAAAACCCGCATCGAGATGAACTTCGAACCGCTGGACGATGGCGGCACCTTCGTCACCATCGCCGAGAGCGGCTGGCAGGAAGGCGCGGTCGGCCTGAAGAAGTCCTACCTCAATTGCGAGGGCTGGTCGCAGATGCTGGCCTGCATGAAGGCCTATGTCGAGTACGGCATCAATTTGCGCGACGGTTACTACCGCAGCGAGATGAAAGGCGAACCCGCCAACGAGACCAATATCTGACCATTAGGAGCATTCCATGGACATCCACGAAAAACCGACCGCCGAAGCCGGCATGCTGATCCGGCGGGCTTGGGATCGCCGCTTTTCCTGCTCGCGACGAGCTTGAATCCAATTCTCGGCCGGAGCTTCCGGAATGTCCAAGATATCGATCTCGCTGTCAGGCAATTCAGCCAGCTTGGCCAACTGATCGCGCTGATTCTGGCTAAGGTCCCTGCTGCTCTTGCCTCAATGCCCGCCGCCCGGCTTCTTGCGCCGCCGCGCCAGCATGTTGAGCCCCTCGACCAATGCCGAAAAGCCCATCGCCGCATAGATGTAGCCCTTGGGCACATGGTAGCCCATGCCGTCGGCGATCAGTGTCATGCCGATCATCAAAAGGAAGCCCAGCGCCAGCATGACAATGCTCGGGTTCTTGGCGATGAAGTTGGCCAGCGGCCCGGCCGCCAGCATCATCACGCTGACTGCCACGATCACGGCGATGTACATGATGGCGATCTCGTCGGTCATGCCGACGGCGGTGATGATCGAATCGATCGAGAAGACCAGGTCGAGCAGCAGGATCTGGAAGATCGCGCCGGCGAGGCTGATCTGCAGCGTCTCGCCCATCATCGTATCCTTGTGGTCATCGGGATCGACCGTGTGATGGATCTCCTTGGTCGCCTTCCAGACCAGGAACAGGCCGCCGGCGATCAGGATCAGGTCGCGCCAGGAAAAACCATGGCCGAAGGCCGTGAATACCGGCGTGGTCAGCTGGACGATGATCGAAATGGTGGCCAGCAGCACCAGCCGCATGATCAGCGCCGCCGAGATGCCGAGCCGGCGGGCACGGGCCCGTTGTGCTTCCGGCAGCTTGTTGGTCAGGATCGAGATGAAGATCAGATTGTCGATGCCGAGCACGACCTCGAGCACAATCAGCGTCAGCAGCGCGACCCAGGCGGTTGGATCGGACACAAATTGAAAATGCGGCGCCAGGAATTCGATGAGCTGCATGGAGGTCGTCCCCTCTTTTAACGATCTAGAGCAGTGTCGCCGGCAGTTAGGTACTAAGCGTGCCTATATCAATGTCATGACCAGAAGGACGGTGCGGTTTCCTCCAGCCGCGGGCCGCGACGAAACGGCGCGATCCGCTCGGTCAGCCCGGTGCGGTCGGAAATATCGACGCCGACGCCGCACAATGTCGCCGGTCCGGTCGCCGCTTCGAAGCGGCCTTTCGGCACTTTCGACAGGAACCGATTGAGCGGCTCCTCCTTGTCCATGCCGAGCGAGGAATCATAGTCGCCGCACATGCCGGCGTCGGACATATAACCGGTACCGCCATTGAGGATCTGGTGATCGCCGGTCGGCTGGTGGGTGTGGGTGCCGACGACGAGGCTGGCGCGGCCGTCGACGAAATGCGCGAAGCACATCTTTTCCGAGGTCGCCTCGGCGTGGAAGTCGATGATCACCGCATCCGCCTGCTCGCCGAGCGGACAGGCGGCAAGCTCGCGTTCGCCGGCCTGGAAGGGATCGTCGAGTTCGGGATGCATGAACACCCGGCCCATGATGTTGGCGACCAGCACGCGCGCGCCGCTCCTGGCGATGTAGACGCCGGAGCCGCGCCCGGGCGTGCCCTTGGGAAAGTTCGAGGGGCGCAGGAAGCGCTCTTCGCGCGGCGCGAAGGCGAGTGCGTCGCGCTGGTCCCAGACATGGTTGCCGGTTGTGACGACATCCGCACCGGCCGCGATCGTCTCGCGAAAGATATCTTCGGTGATACCGAAGCCGCCGGCGGCGTTCTCACCGTTGACGATGACGAAATCGAGTTTGAAGTCGGAGATCAAGCCGGGCAGCTGTTCCCACACCGCCGTCCGTCCTGTCTTTCCAACCATGTCACCGA
Source organism: Mesorhizobium sp. WSM1293 (assembly GCF_000513875.1). NCBI lineage: Bacteria > Pseudomonadati > Pseudomonadota > Alphaproteobacteria > Hyphomicrobiales > Phyllobacteriaceae > Mesorhizobium > Mesorhizobium sp. WSM1293. The sequence continues at coordinate 136,872 of NZ_AZUV01000014.1, forward strand.
GGAAGAGAAGTCTCATATGATCCCGCACCGAAGGTCAGCGAAGCAAAAGCTGCATGACGTCTGTGAAAGATCATGCGTCCTTTTATCTACAATTTTGACGCGAAGCGGCGCAACCCGCTCTCGGTCAGTATTTCCGGAATGACGACGTCATGTTCCTCATCCGGCACCATTGCCACCTCCTGGCAGTCGAAGGCGATGCCGACCAGCCGCGGCGGCTGTCCCTTGTCGATCAGCTTGGCGATGGCGCGGTCGTAATAGCCGGCACCATAGCCGATGCGATGGCCGCGCGCATCGAAGGCGGCGAGCGGCACCAGCATCACCGAGGGGTCGAGCACTTCTGCTTCTTCATGCGGGCCGACCGTGCCGAAACCCATCTCGACCATCGGCGCGCCGCGCACCAGTTCGCGAAAGACGATCGTGGTTTTGTCGAGAATGGCCGGCAGGCAAAGCCGCGCGCCCCTTTCGCGCAAGGCAAACATCAGCGGCCTGACGTCGACTTCCGAGCGCATCGGCCAGAAGCCGGAAACGATCTGGCCCGGCTCAATGTGGAGGTGATCGCGTGCCGTCTCTGCCATTTCAAGCGCGACCTCCACCCGCCAGAATTCGTCGAGCGCATCGCGGCGTCCGAGGGCCTCGCGGCGAAGCTGCTTTTTGAGGTCTTTGAGAGAGGTCATGCAGTCAGGGTAGAAAAGGTCAGATCTGGATGGAGTGTTGGGAGCGACGTTTTCCACCGCAATCATCCACCGAAATGCGGGACGCGTGGCAATAAGTGACGATCCACACAACCGGTGGAGAGAGCGATCCCGGGAACCTACAAAGTAGGTGGGCGCCGTGTGAGAAAACCCACGGGTCTTCCCAGGGACAGCTCCCTAAGGATCGTTAAGGCCCCGGGGAAAATGTTCTCCTGCCGGGAAGCACAGACCGTCCCGCCCAATATAGGCTGCCGGCCGGCTAAGCGCCAGTGAGACGGGCACTCTTTCCGTGTTGGGTTCAGGCCCTCGCGCCGCCAACACCTCACCCTTGCACAGGCACGGCCTCGTCCTTACGGTCGCGATGACCAACCGAGGAGCAAGAATGCGTTTCGAAGGCACGGCGGCCTATGTCGCCGACAAGGATCTGATGGTGGCCGTCAATGCGGCGATCGCGCTGGAGCGACCCTTGCTGGTCAAGGGCGAGCCCGGCACCGGCAAGACGGAACTGGCCCGCCAGGTGGCGGCTGCACTCGGCCTCGACCTCATCGAATGGCACGTCAAGTCGACGACGCGGGCGCAGCAGGGCCTGTACGAATATGATGCCGTCTCGCGGCTGCGCGACAGCCAGTTGGGCGACGAGCGCTTTAACGACATCAGGAACTACATCAAGCGCGGCAAACTCTGGGAGGCTTTCGCCGCCGGCAGGAAGGTCGTGCTCTTGATCGACGAGATCGACAAGGCCGACATCGAATTCCCAAACGATCTCCTGCAGGAACTCGATCGGATGGAGTTCTTCGTCTACGAGACCGGCGAAACCATCCGCGCCGCCGTCAGGCCGATCGTCATCATCACCTCCAACAACGAGAAGGAGTTGCCGGACGCGTTCCTGCGCCGCTGCTTCTTCCATTACATCCGCTTTCCCGACGTCGACACGCTGCACAGAATCGTCGACGTCCACTATCCCGGCATCAAGCAGAACCTGGTTCGGGCAGCCCTCACCCAGTTCTACGAGATCCGCGAAGTGCCGGGGCTGAAGAAAAAACCGTCGACCTCCGAGGCGCTCGACTGGATCCGCCTGCTGGTCGCCGACGATATCGCGCCCGAGGATCTGCGCGCCGACCCGAAGAACGCGTTGCCCAAGCTGCATGGCGCATTGTTGAAGAACGAACAGGATGTCCATCTGTTCGAGCGGCTTGCCTTCATGGCGCGCAGGCAAGGGTGAGGCGCCGGGCACTGGCTATGATCGAGCTTCGCTTGCGCCCTGAGCACGATGACGGTCCCTTGCCTCTTGCGGCGCGACGTTTCTGGGGCCGAAGACGACGAAGCTGATGACGGCAAGGGCAAGAACGCCGATCCCGCTATAGAGCATCACCCAGCCAAAACCGTTGACCAAGGCGGCATGCGCAAGCGCGCCGGACGGGTCGAGGGTCGCCAGCCTGGGCCAATATTGCGAGAGGCCATCGAGATTTCCGGTGGCGATCTTTTCCGCCAACGCGCGCAATTCGTCCGGGTCAAGGGCCGTGCCCAATGCGGTTTTGAGATAGGAAGCAATTCCCTGCGTCAACAGCAGGCCCAGCACCGCGATGTTGATGGCGAGCGTGATCAGCCGCGCGCTGATATCGATGCCCGAAGCCATGCCGGCGCGATCCGGCGACACCGAACCCGTCGTGGTGTTGGTGGTCGGTGAGTTGGTGAGGCCGATACCGATACCGGCGATCAGCGTACCGGGCAGCATGGTCAGCCAGCTGGTTCCCTCAAGGCTCGAACCTATCCTCATGGCGATAAAGCCGACCCCCAATGTCAGCAACCCGAGCGGGATCGCCACCCGCGCCTGATAGCGGGCGCGCAGGCGCTCGGCGGTCGAGGACATCAGCATCAAGGGAAGCGTGTAGACGAGCAGCAGCAGGCCGGTCGTGGTGCTGTCGTAGCCGAGCACACCCGAAAAATAGATCGGCAGATAGATGATGAACGGCCAATAGCTGAAATTCATGCCGATGCCGCCCATGATCGCTCCCGAAAATTGACGGATCCGAAACACCGAGAAATCGAACATCGGGTAGGGGCTGATCTTCTCGGCAACGAGGAACGCGGCGAAGGCCAGCACGGCAGCACTTGCTACGCCGATGCGGGCGCCAGAGCCGAGATCGGCCCCTTGCGTGATCAGATAGGAGAAGCCGAACACCGCGAACGAGAGCGTCAGGATACCGGCACGGTCAAGCTTCTGGGCATTGTGGTCGCGTGATTCGGTGACACCGGCACCGATGAAGACCAGCGCAAGGATGGCAAGCGGCACATGGATGAGGAACACCCACTGCCAGCTCGAGAACGCGACGATCAATCCACCGATGGCGGGACCAAAGCCAAGCCCGATCCCCGAGACGACGCTCCAGGCCACAAAAGCCTTGCCGCGTTCGCTGCCGTCCTGAAACTGGTGGGACAAGACGGCCACGCTGCAAGTGAACATCGCCCCTCCCGCCAGGCCTTGCAGGAAGCGTGCAATGATGAGGAGCGAAGCGCTCGGCGCGAGGCCGCACAGCAGTGAGGCCAGGCCGAAGGCGATGGTGGCGATCACCATCACCCGTTTGCGGCCGAAGCGGTCGGCCAGCGTTCCTGTCGCCATCAGCACCGTGGTGCAGGCAATGGTGTAGGCGTTCATGATCCATTGCAGATCCTTGAAGTCAGCGGCGAGCACGCTTTCCAGTTTCGGAAGGATCACCGGGACGCTGGAGATTTCGAGGCCGAACAACAGCGAGGCAAGGCAGGCCCCGGCAAGCGCAACGGTGTTTCGGTCGATTTGAAACGTCATGTCGATCACTTTCTGTCGAAGCATTCTGGAACCGGGCTGGCTCTTCAAACTGCGGTCGAGATGACATAGACGAGGCTTGACCATGAAAAAAGACTATGCATTTCTATTTCAGAGATAACAAAATGGAATGCCGGAGATGGCCAGTCTCGATGTCGATGCCGTGCGCACTTTCGTCATGGTGGCCGACCTGCAGAGCTTCACCCGGGCGGCTGCAGCACTTGGCAGCACCCAGGCGACGATCAGCGTCAAGTTGCGGCGGCTCGAGGAAAAGCTCGGCGCACGTTTGATCGAACGAACCCCGCGCCGCGTGGCACTGTCGGAAAGGGGGGCTGTCTTCCTGCCCGTGGCCCGCGAATTCCTTGCCGCCCATGAACGCGCCGTCGCGGAATTTTCCGCGGCGCCATGTCGGCTTGCGCTCGGCTTCGTCGATCATGTCGCGGGGCCTGAGCTTTCCACGCTGATCGCCCAGCTTCATGCCCACGATCCGTCGCTCGCGCTCAACATACGGATCGATACCAGCTCCATGCTGGAAGAAGCTTTCGATCGCGGCGAACTCGATGCGGTGATTGTGCACCAGGAAGATGACAGTCGACGCGGTGAAGCTTTGTCGCGCACCCACTATGGCTGGTTCGCGGCACCTGGCTTCGAATGGCGACCAGGCACGCCCCTGCGCCTCGCTCTTTTAAGCACCAGATGCAATTGCCCGGACCGTATGAGAGCGGTCGAGGCGCTGGACCGGGCAGGCATCGCCTGGAATGAGGCTTTCGTCGGCGGCGGCGGCGCTGCCGTCAACATCGCGGTATCGGCGGGCTTTGCCCTTTCCGCCCTCGCTTACCGGGTTGTGCCCCCGGGCTTGATCGAGGTGGGCCGCAAACTCGGCCTGCCACCAATTCCCCCGTCCGAGATCGTTTTGCAGTCGCACGCTCTGCCGCCGCGGGCGCGGGAGGCGCTGCACATGCTCGCGACCGCTTTTCGCGAATATAGTTCGCCTGCCGAATAGGCAAGGGTGTTCCTGATCCCGATTCTATTGGTATGGATCGGGTTCCAGACTTCAGAGGGAACGAAATGTCCGAGATAATCGTCCGCCCGCTCGCGCAGTCCGACCACGCCGATTGGCGGCGCCTGTGGACCGACTATCTCACCTTCTATGAGACGAAGCTGCCGGAAGAGGTCTATGCCATCACCTGGAAGCGGCTGTTCACTCCGGGCGAATTCGAGCCAAAAGGCTTCATCGCCACACTGGACGGCAAGGCGGTCGGTCTCACGCACTACCTGTACCACCGCTCCGGCTGGTCGGAGAAAAACAACTGCTATCTGCAGGATTTGTTCGCCGACCCGGATGTGCGCGGCAAGGGGATCGGCGCCGCCCTTATCAACGCAGTGAAGGAAGAGGCGGCAAAGATCGGCGTCAAGAATGTCTACTGGATGACGCACGAGACCAACGCCACCGCGCGCAAGCTTTACGACCACGTCGCCCGCCGCACGGGCTTCATCGAGTATGATTTGCTGTAACCGGCCATGTTCATCCCCTTCTTCCTCGAACTGAAGGCAGCACGCGTTCCCGTCTCGCTCAGGGAATATCTGTCGCTGCTGGAGGGTCTGGAAGCTGGGCTGGTCGACTACGACGTCGAAGGTTTTTATTACCTCGCCCGCGCCGCCCTGGTGAAGGACGAGCGCCATATCGACCGCTTCGACCAGGTGTTCGCGCATGTCTTCAAGGGCATCGAAGCACTGGGCGGGCCGGATGCAGTCGATATCGCCAACATCCCCGAGGAATGGTTGCGCCGCCTCGCCGAAAAGCACCTGACCGACGAGGAGAAAAAACTGGTCGAGGCGCTCGGCGGTTTCGAGAAACTGATGGGGACATTGAAACAGCGGCTGCAGGAGCAAAAAGGCCGTCACCAGGGCGGCTCGAAATGGATCGGCACCGGCGGCACCTCGCCTTTCGGCGCCTATGGCTACAATCCCGAAGGCGTGCGCATCGGCCAGCATGAAAGCCGCAGCCGCCGCGCGGTGAAGGTCTGGGACAAACGCGAGTTCAGGAATTTTGACGATGCCGTCGAACTCGGCACCCGCAACATCAAGATCGCGCTGAAACGCCTGCGCCGCTGGGTGCGTGAGGGCGCCGAGGAGGAGTTCGACCTGCCCGGAACCATCCATGCCACGGCCGAACACGGCTATCTCGACGTGCAGACGCGGCCAGAGCGGCGCAACGCGGTGAAGCTGTTGATGTTCTTCGATGTCGGCGGTTCGATGGACGACCACATCAAAAGCGTCGAGGAGCTGTTCTCGGCCGCCCGCGCCGAATTCCGCCAGCTCGAATATTTCTATTTCCACAACTGCCTCTATGAGGGCGTGTGGAAGGACAATCGCCGCAGGCATGCCGAGGTGATTCCGACCTTCGACCTGCTCCACAAATATGGGCCGGACTACAAGGTGATCGTCGTCGGCGACGCCTCGATGAGCCCTTACGAGATCGCTCACCCCGGCGGTTCGGTCGAGCACTGGAATCCGGAGGCGGGCAGCGTCTGGCTCGGCCGTCTGCTGCAGCAATGGCCGAACGCGGTATGGCTGAACCCCGAAGACCCCAAGAACTGGGGCTACACCCATTCGATTGCGATGATCCGCGACATCTTCGGCGGCCGCATGTTCCCGCTGACGCTGGCCGGGCTTGAGGGCGCGACCAAGCAGCTTTCAAGAAAGCACTGAAAGACCGACAGGAGATCCGATGACCTGCTTCCTCTGCCTGCAATGCGGCGTCCAGTTCGCGGCGACAGAGACGCCGCCAGAACATTGCCCGATCTGCGAGGACGAGCGCCAATATGTGCGCTGGGAGGGCCAAGCGTGGATCACGCCGGAGGAACTTGCCGAAGGACACCGGCTTGTGATGAAGGACGATGCCGGCGTTCTCGCCTTCGGCATCGAGCCGCGCTTCGCCATCGGCCAACGGGCGCTGCTGGCGCAGACGCCACACGGCAACGTGCTGTGGGACTGCGTTTCGATGGTCAGCGACGAGGCGGTGGCCGAGATCAACCGCCGCGGTGGCCTGGCGGCGATCGCCATCTCGCACTGCCACTATTATTCGGTGATGGCCAGTTGGAGCGAGGCGTTTGGCGACGTGCCGATTTATCTCCATGCCGATGACCGCCAATGGATCATGCGACCGCACAAGGCGATCGTCAGTTGGGAAGGCGAGACGCTGGCCATAAACCCTTCGCTGACGCTCATCCGCTGCGGCGGCCACTTTGCCGGCGGTCAGGTACTGCACTGGAAACGCGATGTCGGCGACGTCTTGCTGGCCGGCGATATCTTGCAGGTGACGCCGACGCGCCGCCATGTCAGCTTCATGTACAGCTATCCGAACTACATTCCGCTCAATGCAGCGGCCGTGCGCCGCATCGCGGCGGCACTGGAGCCATTCGCGTTCGACCATATCTATGGTGCATGGTGGAACCAGAATGTCATCGGGGGCGCAAAAGCGGCGTTGGCTGCTTCGGTCGATCGCTATCTCAGGGCGATCGCATAAAGATCACGATCGAAAATGCGGGCAAATCGCGCAACAAATGCCTATCTTGGTGCGAATATGAGGTTGCAATCCGCGCATGATCCCGAACTTCCGGTTCGGATTATGCGCAAAACCAAAGTACTATAGCGTCCTTTGCGCGTGCGATGGGCGCGCGGCGCTGTAGTGGCGAGCCGGCAAGGCTGAGGAGATCACATGGACACCCACACCTACCCTGTAACCCGCACCGACGCCGAATGGCGCGCCCGGCTGACGCCGGAGCAGTATGCCGTCATGCGCGGCCACGGCACCGAGCGGCCGGGAAGCTGCGCTTTGCTCTACGAGAAGCGCGCCGGCACCTTTTCCTGCGTCGGCTGCGACCAGCCTTTGTTTGAATCCAAGTTGAAGTTCGAGAGCGGCACCGGCTGGCCGAGCTTCAACGACCCGGTGCCGGGTTCGGTCGAAAACACCGTCGACCGCAGCTACGGCATGGTTCGCACCGAATGCCATTGCGCCCGCTGCGGCAGCCATCTCGGCCATGTTTTCGAGGACGGCCCGCCGCCGACTGGCCTGCGCTATTGCATCAACGGCGTGGCGCTGAAATTCGAGCCGGCGGCCTGAACCGAAATTCGATTGAATGAATGAAAAGGGCGGCTGCGGCCGCCCTTTTCATTGCCCCCCGGCCGAACCCGGCGAACGCGGTGGGCGCCCGTGTCCGCTCTCAGACCACGACCGTCAGGATTAGCCATAATGTGGCGCCGAGCGTCATCAGCGAGGCCTTGGCGCCACTGGCCTTTTCCGTGGTTCGCCATACGGAAAAGGTCAGAAAGAGGTTGTAGGGCACCGGTGCGAAATGCACCGCCAGAACCAGCGCGAGCGGCAGCTTCAGTCCGAGCAGGACGATCGCGGCCACCAGAGATGCGACGTTGAGCGCCGTGCCGACAAGAACAAGGTCGCGCCAGAACAGCCGGTCGAGCGGCACCTGGCCTTGCCAGCGTGAGCGGAAAAAGGAGCCGATACCCTCTGGCAACACCGGATGTCTATCCCTGCCTCAGGACTTCGGTTACCGCGCGCTCGAAGCGCGAACATTCGGTCACCAGCCAGTCGGCCATGGCTGGCCAGTTGTCCTCGGCATAGCAGTTCACCCGCCACATCGAATTGATGCCGAGATCCTCGCAACTCTGTTCCGGCCTGAGCTTCAGCCTGACTTCGATATCAGGCTGGAACGGTTTCAACCGCGACCACGCTTGCGTGGCGCCGAACTTCTCGTTGCGGCCGAAGAAGACGCCGACCTGGTTCTGCGCCGGCGCGACATACATGGAAAGGACCAAGGCGAAATCGGGCAGCCCGCGCTGCCAGAACCAGGGTCCGCGCCTCGCCATCAGAGCCCTTTCTTCCGGATGCCGCTCGGCGAACAGCGTCCAGAAGCCGCGCTGGCGGAATTCAGAGGCGCGGCGGGCGCCGAAGTCGAATTCGCTCATGGCTCGATGCTCGCTTCGGCATCATGCTCGGCCGGAGACTGTTTCGAAATTCGCTCCGGCGAGTCATATGGTGGTGGTTTCGAGAACCGGAGCGGAGCGTACTTAAAGTACGTGAGCTCAGTTCTACTGCATTGCAGTAGAACTAGGGAAGCGCAGAAAACGCCACCAGATGGCCGCCGGAGTAGAATTCCAGACGGTCTCTACACCATGCCGAGTGCGGCCTTATACAGATCGAGGATGGTTTCCTCTTCCTGACGCTCGGCCTGGTCCTTCTTGCGCAGCCGGATGATCGTGCGCATCGCCTTGGTGTCGAAGCCTGTGCCCTTGGCCTCGGCGAACACTTCCTTGATGTCGTCGGAAATGGTCTTCTTCTCTTCCTCGAGCCGCTCTATGCGCTCGATGAAGGCACGCAGCTGGCCGGCGGCAACAGTCTGGCTGGTATCGGTGATATCGTCGGCCATATTTTTCTCCACATCGTTTCTGCGCCGCGACTCGGGATGCATGCAGCGGCGAATTGAGCGGGCTCGATGCCCGACCGGCGGCGGCGGGTCAAGCTGTTATCGATGATCGAACTGATGCTGCCGCCACGATGCGGACAGCGATCCCCAGGAAGGTATCAATTAGCTGAAAGCGATCAGCAGATCCTTGGCATCGATCTGGTCGCCTGCCTTGACCAGCACCTCGGCGACCGTGCCGTCGCGCTCGGCATGCAGCGCCGTCTCCATCTTCATCGCTTCGATGGAAAGCAGCACGTCACCGGCCTTCACAGCCTGGCCGGCAGCCACCGAAAGCGCAGAAACGACGCCCGGCATCGGTGCGCCGACATGCGCCTCGTTGCCGGGTTCGGCCTTGCGGCGGGCCTTGGCGGCGGACGCGCCATGCGCCCGGTCGGGCACCTTGACACGGCGCGGCTGGCCGTTGAGCTCGAAGAACACGGTGACCATGCCCTTCTCGTCGACATCGCCGATGGCCAGGCAGCGCACCACCAGCGTCTTGCCCTTCTCGATGTCGACGAAGATCTCGTCTTCCGGCTTCATGCCGTAGAAATACGTCGGCGTCGGCAGCACGCTGACCGGCCCATAGGTTTCCTGCGCGCCGGCGAAATCCGTGAACACCTTCGGATACATCAGCCACGAGGCGAATTCGAACTCCGACAGCTTGCGCTCGAGCTTCTCCTCGATTTCCTTGCGGTTGGCCTTGAGGTCGGCTGGCTTGAGCAGCGAGCCGGGCCGCACCGTGATCGGCTTGTCGCCCTTGAGCGCCTTCCTCTGCAGCGCCGCCGGCCACCCGCCTGGCGACTGGCCGAGATCGCCGCGCAGCATCGAGACGACCGAATCCGGGAAGGCGATATCCCTATCCGGGTTTTCGACATCGGCAACGGTCAGGTCCTGGCTGACCATCATCAATGCCATGTCGCCGACGACCTTGGACGACGGCGTCACCTTGACGATGTCGCCGAACATCAGATTGACGTCGTGATAGGTCTGCGCCACCTCGTGCCAGCGCGTCTCCAATCCGAGCGAGCGAGCCTGTTCCTTCAGATTGGTGAACTGCCCGCCCGGCATCTCGTGCAGATAGACTTCCGAGGCCGGCCCCTTGAGGTCGCTTTCGAATGCGGCGTACTGGTTGCGCACCGCTTCCCAGTAGAACGAGATCTTCCTGATCCATTGCGGGTCGAGACCGGGGTCGCGTTCGGTGCCCTTCAGCGCCTCGACGAGTGAGCCAAGGCATGGCTGCGAGGTGTTGCCGGAGAAGGCATCCATCGCCGCGTCTATGGCGTCGACGCCGCTTTCCACCGCCGCCAGCACCGTCGCCGCCGACAGGCCCGACGTGTCGTGGGTGTGGAAATGGATCGGCAGGTCGGTCGCCTCGCGCAGCGCCTTGAACAGCACGCGTGCTGCGGAAGGCTTCAGCAGGCCGGCCATGTCCTTGACGGCGATGATGTGGGCGCCGGCCGCCTGCAATTCCCTGGCTAGGCCGACATAGTATTTGAGGTCGTATTTCGCCCGCGCCGGATCGAGGATATCGCCGGTGTAGCAGATCGCCGCTTCGATCAGCTTGCCCTCGGCTCCGACCGCATCCATGGCGACGCGCATGTTGTCGACCCAGTTCAGGCAATCGAAGACCCGGAACAGGTCGATGCCACCGCTTGCTGCCTGCTTGACGAAATGCTGCACGACATTGTCGGGATAGTTGGTGTAGCCGACGCCATTGGCACCGCGCAGCAGCATCTGCAACAGCAGATTGGGCGCCGCCTCGCGCACCAGCGACAGCCGCTCCCACGGATCCTCGGTGAGGAAGCGCATGGCGACGTCGAAGGTGGCGCCACCCCAGCATTCCAGCGATAGAAGCTGCGGCAAGGCACGCGCATAGGTACCGGCGATGCCGGCAATGTCATGCGTGCGCATGCGCGTCGCCAGCAGCGATTGATGGCCATCACGCATCGTCGTGTCGGTGACCAGAACCTCCTTCTGATCGCGCATCCAGGCCGCGAACTTCTGCGGGCCCAGCACATCCAGCTTCTGCTTGCTGCCGCCGGGCACATTGCCGTTGAGGTAAGGCACCACGGGTGCCGCGGCGTCGGCCTTCGGCTGCGGTCGGCCGCGCGTCTCAGGATGGCCGTTGACGCTGACGTCGGCGAGATAGTTGATGAGCTTGGTGGCGCGGTCCTGGCGCTTGACCTGCTGGAACAGTTCCGGCGTCGTGTCGATGAACTTGGTCGTGTAGGAATTGTCGGCGAAGCTCGGATGGTTGATGATCGCTTCGAGGAAGGTCAAATTGGTGGCGACGCCGCGGATGCGGAACTCGCGCAGCGCCCGATTCATGCGGGCGATCGTCTCGGCCGGCGTCGGCGCCCACGCCGTCACCTTCTCCAGCAGCGGATCGTAGAAGCGGGTGATGACCGCGCCCGAATAAGCGGTGCCGCCGTCGAGGCGGATGCCGAAGCCCGTCGCGCCGCGATAGGCGGTGATGCGGCCGTAATCGGGGATGAAATTGTGCTCGGGATCTTCCGTGGTGATACGGCACTGCAGCGCGTGGCCGTTCAGCCTTATGTCCTTCTGCGCCGGCACGCCTGATTCCGGTGTGCCGATGGCAAAGCCGTCGAGGATATGGATCTGCGCCTTGACGATATCGATGCCGGTCACCTGCTCGGTGACGGTGTGCTCGACCTGGATGCGCGGGTTGACCTCGATGAAATAAAATTGGCCGGTGTCGGCATCCTGCAGGAACTCGACCGTGCCGGCGCCGATATAGCTGGTCTCGCGGGCGATCTTGAGCGCATGGCCGCAAAGCTCCTCGCGCTGCGACATTTCGAGATAGGGCGCCGGCGCCCGCTCGACGACCTTCTGGTTGCGGCGCTGGATCGAACAGTCGCGCTCGAACAGGTGCACGGCATTGCCATGGGTATCGCCCAGCACCTGCACCTCGACATGACGGGCGCGCTCGATCAGCTTTTCGAGATAGACCTCGTCCTTGCCGAAGGCGGCTTTCGCCTCGCGCTTGCCTTCGGTGACTTCACGGGCAAGGTCGGCTTCGGCGCGGATGGCCCGCATGCCGCGGCCGCCGCCGCCCCATGATGCCTTCAGCATCACCGGATAGCCGATTTCCTTGGCCAGTGTCTTGACCGTCTCCATGTCATCCGGCAACGGATCGGTGGCGGGGATCACCGGCACGCCGACCTCGATGGCGAGATTGCGCGCCGCGACCTTGTTGCCGAGCCGCCGCATTGTGTCCGGCCTCGGCCCGATGAAGGTAATGCCGGCTTCGGCACAGGCGTCGGCGAATTCGGGACTTTCCGACAACAATCCGTAGCCGGGATGGATAGCATCGGCACCCGACAGCCTGGCGACGCGGATCACCTCCTCGATCGACAGATAGCTTTCGATCGGCCCCATGTCCCTGGTCAGATGCGGCCCGCGTCCGACCTGGTAGCTCTCGTCGGCCTTGAAGCGATGCAGGGAGTATTTGTCTTCCTCCGCCCAGATCGCCACGGTTTTGAGCCCGAGTTCGTTGGCCGCGCGGAAGACGCGAATGGCGATTTCGGACCGGTTGGCGACGAGGATCTTCGTGATGGCCAAGGACTGGGCTCCAGCGACGGAAGGAAGAGAAATCGGCGCAATGATTAGCGTGAAAATGCTGCAGTGCAAACGAAATTGACGCGCATTTAAACCGATTGAAATGGAAACATTGCGCCAAGGACCTTTCCCATTCCTCCGAACAGCCAAAAAAGAGCCGGCTTTCCGGTTAATGCACGATCATTGCCCGGCTAAGCATCGGCTCCACCGGCCGCCCCTGAACATGACGATGGCAAAAGAAAATGCCCGGCGCGAGGCGCCGGGCATCCGTAAATGGTCTGGAGACTGACGAGCTTACATCTTCTGGACGTAGGTGTACTTGCCGTCGTCGCCCTTCTTCCATTCGTACATGACGTAGCCGGGCAGCGTCGGATCGCCCTTGGCGTCATAGGACAGGTCGCCGAGAACGGTCTTGAAGGGGCCGTTTTCATGCAGCGCCTTGGCAACTGCCTGCGGGTCGTTCGACTTGGCAGCGGTCGCTGCTTCCGCGATCGCCTGCACGGCGGCGTAGGAGTAGAGCGTGTAGGCTTCCGGCTCGAAACCCTGCGCGCGGAACTTCTCGACGAGTTCCTTGTTGGCGGGGATCAGGCGCGGATCCGGGCCGAACGTGTTGAGCGTGCCCGCAACTGCGTCGCCAGCGATCGAAGCCAGTTCGTTCGACACGATGCCATCGCCGGAAACCAGCGTTGCCTTGAGGCCCTGGTCGGCCGCCTGACGGATGATCAGGCCGGCTTCGGTGTGCAGGCCGCCCCAATAGATGATGGAAACGCCGGCTTCCTTCATCTTGGCGATCAGCGCCGAGAAGTCCTTGTCGCCGACATTGATGCCTTCATACATGACTTCCGTCACGCCCTTGGCGTTCATCGCCTTCTTGGTTTCGTCGGCAAGGCCCTGACCATAGGTGGTCTTGTCGTGAACGACAGCGATCTTGGCGTCCTTGAAGTTGGCGGCGAGATACGCGCCGGCAATGCTGCCCTGCTGGTCGTCGCGTCCGCAGGTGCGGAACACGTTCCACAGACCGCGCTCGGTGAATTGCGGGTTGGTCGCGGCCGGCGTCACTTCGACGATGCCGTTTTCCGCATAGACTTCAGATGCCGGGATAGAGACGCCGGAGTTGAAGTGGCCGACCACGAACTTGACGCCGTCGCCGACGAACTTGTTGGCGACCGAGATACCCTGCTTCGGATCGGAGACGTCGTCGCCGACTTCGAGCTTGATCTGCTCGCCGTTGATGCCGCCCTTGGCATTGATGTCGGCGACAGCAGCTTCCGCCCCCTTCTGCAGCTGCGCGCCGAAGGCGGCGTTCGGACCGGTGATCGGGCCCGCGACGCCCATCATTACGTCAGCCCACGCGCTGCCGCCGAACGCGACAAGCGCGGTCAGGGCGACGGCGGACAAAAGTGACTTTTTCATTTAAACGCTCCCATTAACGGAGTGGGCGTGGATGAAGCTTTCATGCGATGCCCACCCTTATCGCAGAAAGCATAGTTTGCCGATTTTCAGGCACTTGTCACGCCGATTCAATTTCGAGGCGGCGTTAATGATGAACGTCAACCTTTCGGTTTCCAGCTCAAGAGTGAAGCTCTTTCGTAGAGCCAATTATACTGTGTCACCATCTGGTTGGTGCGCGTGTATTGATAGCCGACGAAGCCGAGGATCATCAGCACGATGGTGTCGACGACATAATAATGCAGCGAGAACATGGTGCCGCCGAACAGCGCGTGATGGATGAAGCGGATCGCGATGCCGAGGCCCAGCACATAGGCGAACAGCTGGATGAAGCTGCGCCACGTCTGGGCACTGGCCTTGCCCGTCATCCACGCCGCCCAGCCGCCGAGCAGACAGGTGACGAAGAAGAACTGCCAGATCGAGGGTTCCTCGTAAAGAATGCCCTGCATGGTGAAGTCTCCCTAGCATGATCCCGAAAAGTTGCGGACTTTCCGGACAAAGATCATGCGACAAACAAACAATCTGGAGCGGAATAGCGGTGCACGCATTCCGCTTCGAACTCAGTGGTGCCCGCCCTCGAGATAGGCGGCGCGCACTTCCGGATTGGCGAGCAGTTCCTTGCCGGTACCGCTCATCGTCACATTGCCGTTGACCATGACGTAGCCGCGCGTGGCGAGCTTGAGCGCGCCGAAGGCGTTCTGCTCGACCAGGAACACGGTCAGCCCCTGGGTGCGGTTCAGTTCGCGGATGGCGTCGAAGATCTGCTTGACGATCAGCGGCGCGAGACCCAGCGACGGCTCGTCGAGCAAAAGCAGCTTCGGCCGTGCCATCAGCGCGCGTCCGATCGACAGCATCTGCTGCTCACCGCCCGACAGCGTGCCACCGCGCTGGGTGATGCGCTCCTTCAAACGCGGGAACAGCGTGAACACCTTCTCGACGTCCTCGTCATAGTGCTTGAGGTTGTCGAGGCTGGCGCCCATCTGCAGGTTTTCCATCACCGTCATGCGCGGAAAGATCCGCCGGCCCTCGGGCGATTGGGCAATGCGCATGCGCGCGATCTCGTGCGTCGGCATCTGGGTTATGTCGGTGCCGGCAAAGGTGATAGTCCCGGCGCGAGCCCGCGGCGCACCGAAAATAGTCATCATCAGCGTCGACTTGCCGGCGCCATTGGCACCGATCAGCGCCACGATCTCACCCTGCTTGACGGTGACATCGACGCCGTTCAGCGCCCGGATGTTGCCGTAATAGGTCTGCACGCCCTTGATATCGAGCAGCGTTGTCGCGGCCATCACTTGCCCCCTCCACGCTTGCCCGCCACGGGCTTGGCAGCGGTGTTGCTCGCGGTCTTTCCGGAGGCTGCCTTTGCAGTCTTTGCGGAAGCATGGCTCGTCGCCACCTTGCCCGCGTCGACGCGGCGCGAAAATTCCGTGTCCCTGCCCTGGCCGAGCAGCCTGGCCTGTTTGACCCATTCCTCGCGCGCGATCCGTCCGTCAAAAGCAAGATAGGCTTCGGCGGCCTCGACGTCGGCCTTTTTCCAGGCGCCGATCTGGTCGAAGTGGAAGATGCCGTGGTCGTTGAGCTTCTTCTCGTTGACCGTACCGATGCCCTTTATGCGGGTCAAATTGTCGGCCTTGCCGCCGCGAGGCGCAGCCAGCCGGTTGGAGATCTCTCCAGTCTTCGCCGCAGGCTTGGCGGATGCGGTCGACTTCGCCGCCGTGCCGGTTGCCGCCTTCGACGTCGCTTTCGGAGCAGGCTTTGCCTTCGCCGGCGGCACGGCTGCCAGCGAGGCTGCCTTGTTTGCCGCGGCGAGCGACCTGGCGTCGACCTGACCGGCCTTTGACGCTCCCTTGGCCACCGTAACCCGCTCGCCCGAACTATGGCCGACCGTGTCGGTCACCGGCCCGGCGAGATAGGACGACGATGTTCCCGGACCGTGCGCGGCATCCGGCCCCGTATCGAGCTGTTCGATGACATCTTCGTCGCCGACTTCGGTAAGGACCGCTTCGACTTCCTCGTCGTCGACGCCGAGATAGGCGGCGATGACGCGCGGATCGGTGCGCACCGACTGCGGACTGCCGTCGGAGATCTTGCGGCCATACTCCAGCACCACGACATGGTCGGAGATCTGCATGACCACCGACATGTCGTGCTCGATCAACAGGATCGAGGCGCCGGATGTGTTCTTGATGTCGATCAGCAGCTCGTTGAGCGCCGCCGATTCCTTCGGATTGAGGCCGGCCGCCGGCTCGTCGAGGCACAGAAGCTCGGGTCCCGTGCACATGGCGCGAGCGATCTCGAGACGGCGCTGCGCGCCATAGGGCAGGTCGCCGGCCGGGTCGTCGGCACGGTCGACAAGATCGGCCTTTTCCAGCCAATGCTTGGCGAGTTCCACCGATTCGGCCGAGGCCTTGCGATAGCCACTGAAGCCGAACAGGCCAAGCACCGTGTACCCCGATGCCTTCATCAGTTTGTTGTGCTGGGCGACCAGCAGGTTCTCCAGCAGGGTCATGCCGGAGAACAGGCGGATGTTCTGGAAGGTGCGCGCCACCTTGGCGCGCGCCGGGATTTCATGGTTGGGCAGCCGCTCGAGCAGGAAGGTCGAACCATCGTTCCGGTTGAGCGTGATCATGCCTTCCGAGGGCTTGTAGAAGCCGGTGATGCAATTGAACACCGTGGTCTTGCCGGCGCCGTTGGGGCCGATCAGCGCGGTGATCTCGCCGCGCTTGGCGGCGAAAGACAGATCCCCGATGGCCACCAGGCCACCGAACTTCATCGACAGATGATCGACCTGAAGGATAGCGTCGTTCATGCCCGAAGCGGCTTTCTGAACAGGGTTCGCATTCATCAGCCGTGTCCTTCCTTGGTGAAGGAGCTTGAGACGGCCTTTCGCTCCTTCAGGAAGGCGGTTGGTTCGCGACTGCCGACGAAGCCGCGCGGCTTCCACAGCATGACGATGACCATGGCCATGCCGAACAGAAGCATGCGGTAGAGTTCCGGTGTGAAGTCCGGTCCGAAGACCTGCTTGAGGAAGTCGAGTTCGCGCAACGCCTCGGTGCCGCCGATCATCACCATTGCGGCGACCGCTATGCCGACCAGCGAGCCCATGCCACCGAGAACCACGATGGCCAGGATGATGGCCGATTCCAGGAAGACGAAGGATTCCGGGCTGACGAAGCCCTGCCGCGCGGCGAAGAACGCGCCGGCGAAGCCGCCGAACATCGCACCCGTGGCAAAGGCTGTAAGCTTCGTGGTGGTGGTGTTGATGCCGAGCGAGCGGCAGGCGATCTCGTCCTCGCGCAACGCTTCCCAGGCACGGCCGACCGGCATGCGCCGCAGCCGGATGGTGACGAAGGCTGTCAGCAGCGCCAGCGCCAGGATCAGGTAATAGAGGAAGATCTTGTAGTAGGCGCTCGATGTCGCCAGATGCAGCACCTTGGCGACGTAATTGGGGTCCGACACGTTGAAGGTCATCAGGCCGAAGAAGGTGACCTTCGGGATGCCGGAAATACCGGCTGAACCGTTGGTGACCTCCCGCCAGTTGATCAGCACCAGGCGGATGATCTCACCGAAAGCCAAGGTGACGATCGCCAGGTAATCGCCGCGCAGGCGCAGCACCGGGAAACCGAGCAGCACGCCCCAGAAAGCGGCCATGGCGCCGGCGGCCGGCAAAAGGATCCAGAACGACAGGCCGTACTGCGTGCCGAGCAGCGCATAGGCATAGGCGCCGACCGCGTAGAAGGCGACATAACCGAGGTCGAGCAGGCCGGCGAGGCCAACGACAATGTTCAGGCCCCAGGCCAGCATCACATAGATCAGGATCTGGATGCCGAAATTGTCGACCCATTTCAGCGAGCCTTGCAGTCCGCCGACGAACGACCAGGACATCAGCGACAGGATCGCCACCACCAGGATCGGATAGAGGATCAGCGCGGCAATGCCGAGTTTGGTGAAGTTGGCATGAATGAAGCCGCGGAAATAATAGATCACGCAGGCCAGCACATAGATGACCGACAAGGCGCGCAGGAACTGCAGATAGCCCGCCGGCTCCGCTCCCACCCATCCGACGAGAGAGCTGTTGACCGCAAACAACACCACCGCCGCGACCAAGGCCACGATGAAGGCCGGCAACTGGAAGAAGCGTGACGCCACGCTGGCCGGCAGCAGGCCGGTGGCGACGTCGGTGATCTTCTGGTTGGCCAGGAAGGGCTGTCCATAGGCGACATAGAGGAAGCGCCCGACAGCCGTGGCGATAACCACGGCGGCAAGCAGGCCCCAGCGTGTCGTCAGGACCAGTTCATTGGAAATGTTCTGGCCGGTCTTCAGGCCGATGAACAGCACGAACAGGCCAAACGATATGGCAGCGGCATAGAGCGCCTCGCGCAATGCGCGCTGCATGGGGGTGGCGACGGTGTCGCGCTCCGGAGATACGGTGACGGCCATAGTCTCAGACCTTTTCGACTTCTGGCCGGCCCAATATGCCGGAAGGCAGGAAGATCAGCACGATGGCCAAGATCGAGAACGCCGCGACATCCTTGTAGTCGATCGAGAAATAGGCCGACCACATGCTCTCGATAAAGCCGATCATCAGCCCGCCGACCACCGCGCCCGGCAGCGAACCGATGCCGCCCAGCACCGCCGCCGTGAAGGCTTTCACGCCCGGCGTGAAACCATCCGAGAAGGCAATGACGCCGTAATACATCAGGAACAAAGTGCCGGCGACCGCGGCAAGGGCCGCACCCATGATGAAGGTGATCGAGATGGTACGGTCGACATCGATGCCGAGCAGCGCCGCCATCTTGCGGTCCTGCTCACAGGCCCGTTGCGCTCGTCCAAGCGAGGTCTTGTTGACCAGATACCAGAACAGCGCCAGCAGCAGCGCCGTGACGACGACGATGATGATCTGCTTCAGCGACACGCTGATGCCGTTGATGTTGTAAACCTGGCTGACCATCGGCGGGATCGGCTTGTTGCGGGGACCCTGCGTCACCTGGACGAAGTTCGACAGCGCGATCGACATGCCGATGGCAGTGATCAGCGGGGCCAGTCGGAACGAACCGCGCAGCGGCCGGTAGGCCACCTTTTCGATCGTCCAGTTGTAGAGGCTGGTGAGCAGCATCGCCACGATCATCATGATCAGCAGCGCCAGCACAACCGGCACGGAATAGAACAGCGCGCCAAGGGCGAGGAAGACGATCAGTGCCGTGAAGGCACCCACCATGAAGATGTCGCCATGGGCGAAATTGATCATACCGATGATGCCGTAGACCATCGTGTAGCCGATCGCGATCAGCCCATAGATCGATCCCAGCGTCAGCCCGTTGATAAGCTGCTGGACAAAGTACTGCATGTGTACATGGCTCCCCTGGAATGTCGCCCATGCAGACGCATTCCTTTTCGTATTTCCCCTAGTCGTAAAGTTTCGAGCCCGGATTGCAACGTCATTTTTCAATCGTCATGCGTGTTTTCGAAGCACGCCGCCCGATTGCCCGTTTTCCATCATCCGACCCCTGGACTATCGCGGACCCTACCATTGGCATAACGCAATGTCTTTGACGATTCGACCGCATCATGCGCTCCGTTTCGAAGAAATCGCCGTCAAAATTAGGTGATGAAAGGAATCCTTGCGTTTTTGGCACGGTCCATTTTTCAGGTCGTTGCTTTCCGCAAGGGCAGGATTCCCATCACTTGACAACAAACCCGTGCGCGAACGGGTCGCGGTCGTCGATGAAGATGGTGTTCAGTCCGGTCATGCGCGCCCAGCCGCCGATCGAGGGAATGATGGCCGGCTTGCCGGCCACGCTGACATCCTTTTCGACCTTGCCCTTGAACAGCGAACCGATGATCGATTCATGCACGAAGCTGTCTCCGGCCTTGAGTTTGCCCTTGGCATGAAGCTGCGCCATGCGCGCCGAGGTGCCGGTGCCGCAGGGCGAGCGGTCGATCGCCTTGTCGCCGTAGAACACGGCATTGCGGGCATCCGCCCCATCCACCGTCGGCGCACCGGTCCACAGCATGTGCGACAGCCGGTTGATGCCAGGATTTTCCGGATGCACGAAGGAATATTTCTCGTTGAGCCGCTGCCGCACCACCGGGCTCCAGGCGATGAAGTCGCCCGCCGAATGATCGGCCATGTCGCGATAGTTCTCCTGCGGTTCGACGATGGCGTAGAAGTTGCCGCCATAGGCGACGTCGACGGTGATTTCACCGAGCCCAGGGCATTCGACCGTCAGCCCCTCGGCATGGAGGAAGGATGGCACATTGGTGATGCGCACCTCCTCGACATAGTCGCCGACCTGCTTGTATTCGGCGACGACCAGCCCGGCCGGCGTGTCGAGCCTGAGCACGCCCGGCGTCTTTGGTTTGATCAGTCCGTGCTCGATGGCCATCGTCACCGTACCGATCGTGCCATGGCCGCACATCGGCAGGCAGCCGGAGGTTTCGATGAACAGGATGGCGATGTCGCAATCCTCGCGCGTCGGCGGATAGAGGATCGAACCGGACATCACGTCGTGGCCGCGCGGCTCGAACATCAGCCCGGTGCGGATCCAGTCATACTCGGCCAGAAAATGCGCACGCCGCTCCATCATCGTCGCGCCCTGCAACAGCGGGCCGCCGCCGGCGACCAGCCGCACAGGATTGCCGCAGGTGTGGCCGTCTATGCAGAAGAAGGATTTCTTGGCCATGACGCTCCTCGAAAATCAAAAACCCGAAAAAATCAAAATCGTTGCGGACTGAAGGGGGCCAGATCGATCGGCGGAATCTGCCCCAGGACAAGATCCCTGATCAACCGTCCGGTGGCCGCCGCCTGGGTCAGGCCGAGATGGCCATGGCCGAAGGCATAGACCACCGACCGCTTTCCCGGCGCGCCGCCGATGACGGGCACTGAATCCGGCAGCGAGGGGCGGAACCCCATCCATTCGCGCCCGCCCGAGGGATCGAGCCCCGGCAGGAATTTCTGTGCCTTCTGCAGCAGCGCCTTCGACCTGGCATAATTGGGCGGCCGCTCGATGCCGCCGAGTTCGACGGCGCCGCCGACCCGCAGGCCCGTTTCGAGCGGCGTGACGACGAAACCATGGCCGGAGAAGATCAGCATCCGCTTCACGTCGAAGGCACTCGTGGGCAAGGTGGTGTTGTAGCCGCGCTCGGTCTCCAGCGGAATGCGATCGCCGAGTTGCTTGGCCAGCAGATGCGACCAGGCGCCGGCGGCGACGACGAGGTGCCGGGCCTGTCTGGTCGTGCCGTCTGCCAACGTCAGCGTCGCTCCATCCTGATCCGCCGCGACTTGGCTGATCCGGACCAGCTCAAAGCGAGCGCCCTTGGCCTGCGCATAGGTCCACACCGCTTTGCCCAGCAGTTTCGGGTCGGCGACCGTCTTCCATCCCGGCACGAATGTGCCTTTGATGAAGCGCGGCGACAGGCCCGGCTGCAAGGCGGCCAGTTCCTCGCCCTCGACGTGGCGGAAACCGATGCCGAAACGCTTACGCGCCGCCCAGCCGGGCAGCCCGGCCTGAAATTCGGCTTCGCTTTCGTAAAGCTCGAGCGAGCCATCCTCGCGCAGCATCGACCGCGTGCCGGAGCGGTCGAGCAAGCCCATCCACTCCGCCTCGGCAAGCTTCATCATGCCTGCTTGAGCGGCAAGGCTCGCCTCGTATTTCCCCGGCGCACCGGCGCGCCAGAAGCGGATCAGCCAGGGCAGAAGCGTCGGCAGGTAGGCGGGCGGGATGCTGAGCGGGCCGAGCGGATCGGCCAGCCATTTCGGCAGCTGCCGCATCATGCCCTTGTGCGCCAGCGGCAGCACGTCGGAGAAGGCGAAGGCGGCGGCATTGCCCGAGCTCGTCTCCTCGCAAATGCCTGTGCGATCGAAGACGGTGACCCTGCGTCCCGCCTCAGCGAGAGAAGCAGCGGCACAGATACCGATGATGCCGCCACCGACGATGGCTATGTCCAACCCTTCTCCCCGTTCACGGGGAGAAGGCGCCCGAAGGGCGGATGAGGGGCTGCGCCCCGCTTCTGTCGACTTGGAATTTCCTTGCACGTGGGCGCTGCCCCTTATCTGGCTGCCACCATCTTCTCCCTGCGAACAGGAAGAAGAAGCCTCAGAACTGCGGCAGTGTCGGCCGCACCGCGAGCGCATCCTTGACGATCTTCTCGACGGACTTGCGGCGATCGCCAGACAGCGGCTGTCGCGGCATGCGAACGCGGTCATTTGTGTTGATCGCGAACACTTCGGCAAGCTTGATGTTTTGGACCAGATAGGTCGAGACGTCGAGATCGAGCAGCGGCCGGAACCAGCGGTAGATGCCGAGCGCCTCTTCGCGGCGACCCTGCTTCATCAGCTGGTAGATGGCGACCGTCTCGCGCGGGAACGCGGTGACCAGTCCGGCCACCCAACCGATGGCGCCGACCGACAGCGCCTCGAAGGCCAGATTGTCGACGCCGGTGAACAGGTCGTAGCGAGTGCCCAGGCGATTGATGATCTCGGTCGAACGACGGATGTCGTCGGAGGATTCCTTGATCGCGACAAAGCGCTCGTCCGACGCCAGCTCCTCCATCTGGTCGACGCTGACGTCGACGCGGTAGGCAAGCCGGTTGGAGTAGATCATGACCGGCAGGTCGCCAGCCTGCGCGACCGCGCGCAGCGCCGCGACCGTCTCTTCCGCATTGGTGTGGTAGATCGGGCTCGGCACGACCATCAGGCCGTTGGCGCCTTCCCGGCTCGCGCGCTTGGCGATGCTGGCGGCCTCGCGTGTGCCGGCCTCGTTGACCGTCAGCAGCACCGGCTTCTTGCCGGCGACCTTTTGTGCGGTCTTCAGCACCTCGATCTTCTCATCGGGCGACAGCATCGGCCCCTCGCCGAGCGATCCGCAAACGATGATGCCGTCGCAGCCAGCTTCCATCTGCAGGTTGAAGCAGCGCTCCATCTCGGCATGATCGAGGCGATCATCCGCGGTGAATTTGGTCGTGACGGCAGGAAAAACTCCGGTCCACATGATCATCTCTCCATCTGATATATCACTGGTATATCTATTAACAAACCCGCTGTCAATGAGAAATCCGTTATGATATATTCAAGATATATCAGGAGAGCGCATTTGATATCCACGGCAGCAAGCACCTCGGCGGAGCCGGCCGCGACCAGGGCCTACCATGTGCTCGAGCACATGATCGTCACGCTCGAACTGGCCCCGGCAAGCTTCGTCACCGAGGGCGCCCTGATCGACAGGCTCGGGCTTGGCAGGACACCGGTGCGCGAGGCGATCCAGCGGCTGGCCTGGGAAGGGCTGCTCGACATCAGGCCGCGCGCAGGCATCGCCATCGCCCCGCTGCATCCCGGCGACTGGCTGCGCGTGCTCGACGCGCGTCGCGGCGTCGAGGTGGTGCTGGCCCGCTCGGCCGCCCGCTTCGTCACCCGCGAGGCCGCCGACCTGTTTCACGAAGCAGCGCTTGCCATGCAGAAAGCGGTGATCTCGGGCAACGTGCTTGCCTTCATTCAGGCCGACAAGGCACTTGACGAAGCGTTGGCGCTCGCTGCCGACAATCCCTTCGCCGCCCGTTTGGCCGCCCCGTTGCAGACCCACAGCCGCCGCTTCTGGTTCCGCTACAAGGCCGAGACCGGTCTTGCCGAATCCGCCGAGCACCATGTCGCGCTGATCCGCTCGATCCTTGCCGGCGACGAGGAGGCCGCGGCCAAGGATGCCAAACGCCTGATGGCGCTGCTCCGCGGCCACGCCGAAACGGCGGCGACGCGCTGAACGTCTTTTAATCCGATGCGCTTTCGTCGCCGGTGCTTCCTCGAAGCTCGGATCACGTCCCTGGCAAGGCAGCCGCCGCCATCAACGAACCGTCCCAGCCTTCGCCCGCCGTGATGACGCAGCTCTGACCATGCGTGTCGGTGGCAAGGATCGTCCAGGTGCCCTGGTCGGAGACGAATATCTCAAGAATGACGCTCGGGTTGACCAGGCCGCGCGCAGCCTCGCTTTCGTGGAATTTTTCCCCGAGCGCTTTGATCATATCCGCACGGGCTGCGCATTGCTCCGCCATCGCCGGGACGGCGGCAAACGCGGAAACCGCCGCGAAAAATAGCGTTGCCACAAGACGGGTCATCTGACACCTCCTTGCGCCAGACGATGTCCCCGAAGCTGTCGCCAGCGCCGTTGCTTGATCTGCCGTACCTCCTTGCGGCAGGACTGCAAACCAAGACGGCAGATGCCCACTTGGTTCCATCACATTAGCGTTCACGCAGATAGGGTCGTCGCCGGACTGCAAAAAGGCCCGGGCGCGAGCGCCCGGGCCTCAAATTCAAAATCAATCTGTTGTCCGGTCAGTTCATCGTCGGGATGACGAATTCGGCACCGTCCTTGATGCCTGCCCGCGCGACCGCAGCCGAAGGCGAGGACGCGTAACCAGGAAATCGTCCGGTCAGTTCATCGTCGGGATGACGAATTCGGCACCGTCCTTGATCCCGGACGGCCAGCGCGAGGTCACCGTCTTGGTCTTGGTGTAGAAACGGAACGCGTCCGGGCCGTGCTGGTTGAGGTCGCCGAAGGAAGACGCCTTCCAACCGCCGAAGGTGTAGTAGGCGATCGGCACCGGGATCGGCACATTGATGCCGACCATGCCGACCTGGACACGGCTTGCGAAATCGCGCGCGGCATCGCCGTCACGAGTGAAGATGGCGACGCCATTGCCCATCTCGTGGTCGTTGGCGAGCTTGATCGCGCTCTCATAGGTCGGCGCGCGCACAACCGACAGCACCGGCCCAAAGATCTCTTCCTTGTAGATGCGCATGTCCGCGGTGACGTTGTCGAACAGGCAGCCGCCCATATAGTAGCCGTCTTCATAGCCCTGCATGGAGAAGCCGCGGCCGTCGACCACCAGCTTGGCGCCTTCCTTGACGCCGGTGTCGACATAGCCCTTGACCCGCTCCAGGGCTTGGCGCGTCACCAGCGGGCCGAAATCGGCGGAAGAGTCGGTCGAAGGACCGACCTTCAGGCTTTCGACGCGCGGGATCAGCTTTTCCATCAGCCGGTTGGCGGTGTCGTTGCCGACCGGGACGGCAACCGAGATCGCCATGCAGCGCTCGCCGGCCGAGCCGTAGCCGGCGCCGATCAGCGCGTCGACCGTCTGGTCCATGTCGGCATCGGGCATGATGATCATGTGGTTCTTGGCGCCGCCGAAGCACTGCACGCGCTTGCCGGCGGCCGTGCCGCGCGAATAGATGTAGTGGGCGATCGGCGTCGAGCCGACAAAGCCGATGGCCTTGATGTCGGGATCGTCGAGGATGGCGTCGACCACGTCCTTGTCGCCATTGACAACATTGAGGATGCCCGCCGGCAGGCCAGCTTCGAGGAACAGTTCGGCGATGCGCATCGGCACGCCCGGATCGCGCTCCGAAGGCTTCAGGATGAAGGCGTTGCCGCAGGCGATGGCCGGCGCGATCTTCCACAGCGGGATCATTGCCGGGAAGTTGAACGGTGTGATGCCGGCGACGACGCCGAGCGGCTGGCGCATCGAATAGACGTCGATGCCGGGGCCGGCGCCGTCGGTGAATTCACCCTTCATCATGTGCGGCGCGCCGATGCAGACTTCGACCACTTCGAGGCCGCGCTGGATGTCGCCCTTGGCGTCGGCGATCGTCTTGCCGTGCTCGCGCGCCAGGATGTCGGCCAGTTCGTCATAGTCGCGGGCGACCAGTTCGAGAAACTTCATCAGCACGCGCACGCGACGCTGCGGGTTGGTTGCGGCCCATTTCGGCTGCGCAGCCTTGGCGTTCTCCACCGCAGCGCGCAGTTCCGCCTGTGATGCCAGCGCCACCGTGCCGCGCACGGAGCCATCCATCGGCTGCATGACATCCTGCTTGCGGCCGCTGGTCCCGGCGACATGCTTGCCGCCGATGAAATGACCATAGTCGATCATGATTTCTCTCCCTTGTTTGTGATGCTGCATTGTCCGCCTTTGGCCGGCGGATGGCAACGCGACGGAGAACGCAACCGTTGTGCGGAAAGTAGATAGCGGTTGACGGACGAGCATCAATTCTCGCAAATGCGGAGACCCGTCTGATAGCAGCAGGGATTGAGAGATTGAGTTCCCACCACAGGACGCGGCGTCAGCGATTGTCATCTGGACCATCCCCATGAACTGGGATGACGTCCGCATCTTCCTTGCCGTGGCGCGTGCCGGCCAGATCCTTGGCGCCGCCAAACGGCTGGAGCTCAACCACGCCACCGTCTCACGCCGCATCGCCGCACTCGAGGATGCGCTGCGGACAAAGCTGTTTCGCCGGCTGACCACCGGCAGCGAGCTGACTCCCGCCGGCGAGCGCTTCCTCGACATTGCCGAGCGCATGGAGGGCGACATGATCGCCGCGCGCTCGACCATATCAGGCGAAGGCGACGATGTTTCCGGCACGGTGCGCATCGGCGCCCCGGACGGTTTTGGCGTTGCCTTCCTGGCCAAGCGCCTTGGCGCGCTGACCGCCCTGCACCGCGAGTTGACGATCCAGCTGGTGCCGGTGCCGCGCTCCTTCTCCCTGTCGCGCCGCGAGGCGGACATCGCCATCACTGTCGAGCGGCCGACCGAAGGCCGGCTGGTGGCGGGAAAGCTGGTCGACTATTCGCTCGGCCTGTTTGCCTCGCGCGCTTATGTCGATGCCAATGGTCTGCCCAAAACAGCGGCCGAACTCGGCCAGCACACCCTTATCGGCTATGTGCCGGATCTCATTGTCAGCCCTTCGCTCGACTACGCGGCCGAATTCAGCGCGGACTGGCGCACCAGTTTCGCCATCTCCTCGGCGCTCGGCCAGGCCGAAGCAGTGCGCTCGGGCGCCGGCATCGGCATCCTGCACACCTTCGTCGCCCGCTCGATGCCGGAACTCGTCCCGGTCGATGTCGTGGCACCCATCCGCCGCGCCTACTGGCTGGTCTATCACGAATCGGTCAGGCCGCTGCGCCGCGTCCAGATCGTCGCCAGCTTCATCACCAAGATGGTGGAGCGGGAGCGGAACCTGTTCGTCTGAGGCATGTCGCCCAAAACTGATCTCGGTTTTGGGCGAACGACATGCATAAACTAAGACGCTAAAGCGCATCGCATGAATCCGATCAAACGCGATACGCTTTGGCCGTGCCGCCTTTTCCTTGCCACAAAACCGGCCAGTGTGGCATCAGGCGTGCGGTCACCGGCCACGGGCAGGTCGCCGGGTGGGAAACCTTTCAGAAAGCTGGCGCGGATAGACATGCGAGCCGTTCTTGCCATCCTGCCGCTGCTTTTCGTTTCCGCTTGCGCCAATCCGTGGACGAAGGTTCCGGAGGCCGAACTGCCCAAACCGATCCGCTACGCCATGGCGCGGCCTTCGCCTTTCGTCTTCGGCAATTATTGCGGCCCCGGCACCCGCACCGGCGATCTGTCGGCCCGACCGGCCGACCGCCTCGACGCGGCCTGCCAGACGCATGATGCCTGCTACATCGCCCGCCACAACCATTGCGACTGCGACGGCGCCCTGGTCGCCTCGGCGAAAGCGATCCGTGACGACAACGCAACGCCGCGCAAGATGCGCGGCGAGGCCGAACTGCTGATCGCCACCTTCGCCATTCCCGTCTGCAAGGTCTTCCCCCAGGGCTTCATGCCGCCGCGCGATCCGGCGCAATTGAGCGCTCTGAAGACCGGAGCGGCCGGGTGAAGGGTCGCGCATTCATCGCCGTCGTTCTGTTCGGGCTGGCTGTCCTTGCCGGCTGTGCCGGTACTGGTCGCAATGCCTGCGATCTCCTGCAAGGCCAGAGCGCTTGCGCGCGACCCGCGCTCTCCGCGGAGACAGCTGGGCCACGGATCGTCGCCGCGCAGTTTTTCGGCGACGCCGGCACCAGCGACTACGAAAAACGCTTCCTGGCGCTGCTCGCCCGCCATCAGCTTGGCGCCATGGACCGCGCCAACGGCACCGGCCCTTTCGGCCACGACCGCCATGAGATCGCCAACAGCGATTTCCAGGCGACCTACCGGACGCTGCAAAAACTCGCCGGGCCGGTCGCCGAAACGCATCTGCCGCCAGCCGGCGCCAACAGCGGCGAGGGTCATTTTGACGGACGCTGGCGGGTGTCGCGACAGACGCTCTACATCGATGCGGCGGCGCGGCCTTCGGCGCCCAAGACCTTCGATTTCTCCGGCCTGCAAGCGCGCAGCGTCGAGATCGTGCTGCGCCAGGCCGGCAAGCAACCGGCCGACATCGAAGGCGTCTGCGACGGCACGCTGGCGATCCGTGCCGGCGGCGCTTCACGCACCATCGCCACGGGCACGGCATTTCGCTTTCGCCTGTCCGGCGAGGACGATACGGTCAGCCTGTTTCCAAGTGACGGCCTGAACCGCTGCGCGGCAAGAATCCGCTCCAGCCTTGCTCCGGCCGGCGCGCCGCTCACCATCCGACGCGAAGAGACCGCCGATCCGGCGCTTGCCGCTTTCGACAGTCGCTACGAGCGTTGCCCGACGCCAGACCCAACCGGCCTCGATCCTCTCAGCCGCGCCTTCTATGCCAGCCGTTGGCTGTCGCAGACCTGTGCCTTGCCGATCGGAAAGCCGCGCCTGCTGCGCAAATCGCGCGATGGCTTCAACGCCAAGGTCGAGGCGCTGATGGGAGCGCCGCTGTCCGACAGCGCCATCGACAAGGGCGACCCGGAGCTGCCGCTCGACTTCTCCAGGGCCCCAAAACTGAAGCTGATCTATCTGTCATCCCTGGAGTTCAAGGCCGACTTCTCCGGCCGCATCATCGAACGGCTGATCCGTCATCATGCAGCCCTCGGCACCAAGGTGCGCATCCTGGTCACCGACGTGCTGGAGCGCGACAAGGACGACGCCATGCTGCATCGGCTGGCGACCGAATTCCCCAATGTCGGGCTGCAGGAATATCGCTGGCGGGCGGACCGGGGCGCGCCGATCGACGAGCAGATTTCACAATTGCACAAGGTCCATCACGTCAAGATGCTGGCGACGCTTGCCGACGATCCACGGCGGTCGCGCGCCATCGTCGGCGGCCGCAACATCCATGACGGCTTCCTGTTCCACCAGCCGATCGATCTGTCGCGCTATCCAGATCTTGAGCAATACGGCAAGACCGACGGGTTCTCGCTGAACTACTATTCGAACTGGAGCGACTTCGACATCGAGTTCGCCGATCCGGCCACGGTCGAGACCCTTGCCGCGCATCTTTCGACAGTGTGGCTGCGCGACGCCGACACCAATCTGGCGCGCCCCTTCTCCATTCCGGTCCGGCCCGACGGCGCCCGTCCTTCAGGCACGGCACGACACTTCATTTCGGTGCCTTACGAGGATGGCCATGCGCTGGAGGACTATTTCGTCGAGTTGGTCGACGCCGCCCAGCACCATATCCAGATCGTCAACCCCTACCTCAACCTGACGCCCAAGCTTGCCCAGGCTGTTGACCGGGCGCTCGCGCGCGGCGTCAGGATCGACATTGTCGGCCGCATCGATCTCAAGGGCGATATCGGCGGCAAGTTCCTCACCGCGCTCAACAAGCTGTTCGTCGAGAAATATGGCGATCGCATCAACATCCGCGAGTTCAAGGCGCCTGACGTGGTGCTGCATTCCAAGATCATGATGATCGACGAAAGGCTGGTCGCCATCTCGTCGGTCAACCTCAACAACCGCAGCTTCTTCCACGACAGTGAGAACGGCATGATGGTGCTCGATCCGGCCTTCTACACCAGGATGAAGCCGATCTATGACGACTATGTCGCCCACTCCAAACCGGTCGCCACCAATGTGACGATCCCGTGGGCGTATCGGCTGCTTTTCGACGAGGACTGGGTCCGGCAGGCGTTCTGACTCTCTAGCGCAGATAACGCTCCTGCGCGAGGTCGCGGACGTCGATGTCGGGCACCCGGCTGGAGATGATGTCGGCCAGCACCTTGCCCGAGCCGCAAGCCATGGTCCAGCCGAGCGTGCCGTGGCCGGTGTTGAGATAGAGATTGGAAAGCTCGGTGCGGCCGATCAGCGGCGGGCCATCCGGCGTCATCGGCCGCAGCCCGCACCAGAACGTCGCGTCCCGCATCGCGCCGGCGCCAGGAAAGAGGTCGCCGACCGAGTGTTCCAGCGTGCGCCGCCGCGATTCGTGCAGCCTGAGGTCGAAGCCGGAAATCTCGGCCGTGCCGCCAACCCGGATGCGGTCGCCAAGCCGGGTGATCGCCACCTTGTAGGTCTCGTCCATCACCGTCGACACCGGTGCCGCGGCGGCGTCCTTGATCGGCACGGTGATCGAATAGCCCTTGACCGGATAGACCGGGATCGGCCGCTTCACCCGGCGCATGAAACCCGCCGAATAACTGCCCAGCGCCATCACATAGGCGTCGGCGGTCTTCCAGCCCTTGCTGGTGCTGAGATTGGCAATGCGGTTGCGGCTGCGGATGACGCGCCAGATCGTCACGTCGTACTCGAACTTGACGCCACGGGCCACACAGAGTTCGGCCAGCCTGTCGGTGAACATCTTGCAGTCGCCGGTCTCGTCGTGCGGCAGCCTGAGGCCGCCGACGAACTTTTCGCGCACCCCGGCAAGGCCAGGCTCAGCCGCGATGCAACCGTCCTGGTCGAGGATCTCGTAAGGCACGCCATACTTCTTCAGCACCTCGACATCGCCGCCGGTGCCGTCAAGCTGCTTTTGCGTCCGGAACAGCTGCAGCGTGCCCTGGGTCCGCTCGTCATAGGCGATGCCGGTCGCTTCGCGCAGCGCCTTGAGCGTATCGCGGCTGTATTCGGCCAGCGGCACCATGCGCGCCTTGTTGATCGCATAGCGCTCGGCCGTGCAGTTGCGCAGCATCTTGATGAGCCATGTCCACATATGCGGATCGAAGGCCGGCCGCACCACCAGCGGGCCATGCTTCATCAGCAGCCATTTGATCGCCTTCAGCGGAATGCCGGGCCCGGCCCAGGGCGAGGCGTAGCCGGGCGAAATTTCGCCGGCATTGGCGAAGCTGGTTTCCAGCGCCGGGCCTTTCTGGCGGTCGAGAACCGTCACCTCGTGACCGGCCTCGGCGAGAAAGTACGCCGTGGTCACTCCGATGACGCCGCCGCCCAGCACCATGATCTTCATCGTTTACTCCTTGCCGCGTCGCACGCCCTTGAGGACGCCTGGACGCGGCGCATTCCGATTTGCGCATGATCCCCGGCGAAAATCGATGCCGATTTTCGAGATCATGCAGTGTTGCCTGTTCACGCCGCCGCAGGACCGGGGTCGTCATCCCCTGTCTGCCGCATTCCGGCCCTTTCGCCAAGGGGCCGCCAATCGGCTGCGGCGCTGTAGACGAGGGTGAGCCCATGCGGCCGTCGCGCCTCGGCCTGGGATTTCTCCCTGACGGCACGCCGCGCGGCCTCCGGCTGGTAGAGCACGGTCGCGATCAGGACCGACTCCCGCCTGCCGTCGGCCTGTTCGATCCATGCAGTCTGGCCCTCGGCCATGCCGAGCATGCAAAGCCCCCGCCTTGTCATGATCGACAGGCTGGAGCCGACCGGGCCGCGCACCTCGTTCTGCACCAGGGTCCGGGTCTGGGCGGGGCCGGCATCGACACGGAATACCAGCCTGCTGTTCAGCGTCACGATATCGGATCCGACCGAATCGATCGCGACGACCTCGGCCTTGGAAAGCTTGTCTTCAAGCATTGGAACAATCGGATCCGCGAAAGCCCGCCGACGCTCCAACATGATTTCGAGGACGGCGAAGTCCTTTGTCGTCAGCTGGAAATTCGCGCCTGTCATCGCCGTCTCCATGATCAGGCCCCCTCCCGCCCGCAGGCCGGCGTATCGACCACTTCGATGGTCGCCGACAGTTCCCGGCCGCCACGGCTGCTCCAGCACACCGTCTGCCCAGCGGTCGCGCCGATGAGCGCCGTCCCCATCGGCGTCAGCACCGAGATCCTGTTTTCACTGATGTCTGCTTCGCCGGGATAGACCAGCGTGACGCGCTGGATGTTGCCGCCATCGTTGCGGATTGTCACCGCCGAACCCATCCGCACGACATTGGCCGGCATGGAAGCCGCTGCCGTGACAACGGCACGGTCCATCTCCGAAAGCAATTCTTCGGCCGTCTCGGGCACGCGGTCGAGCGACGCCCGCGCCAGGCCCGTCAGCCTATGATGGTCGGCATCGGTTACCAGAAGCCGGCTCGGTGGACGCAATCCTGTTGCATGTTGCATGGCAAACCTCATGACTTGGCGCATCGAACAGACGCGCGCCTGCCGCCGCGCAAACGGTGGCTTGATGAAAAACCGGCAGCCGCGAAGCTGTCTGGCTCGGGAATGATAATGTCAGGTAGAAATGCCCCGGTTCGGACGGACGCCAAAAGGCGACCGCGCCGGGGCTACGATCCCGCGATCGGGCAGACCCTGAACAAGGTTCTGATATAAGCTGGGTTGCTCATGCATGGAGCCTTGCCGACAGGCGTCCGCTTGTCAAGCGCGGCCAAACCGCTCAACCGCCGACATAGCGCCGATGGAAGCGCGGGCCGAGGCTGGTCAGGATCTCGTAGCCGATGGTGCCGGCATGGCCGGCAGCGTCATCGACACTTTGCGAGGGACCGAGCAGTTCGACGAGATCACCCTCGCGCAGCCTGCCGGCCGGCAGGGCGGAAATGTCGAGAATGATCGAATCCATCGACACCCGCCCGACGAAAGGTAGCCGCACGCCCTCGAACCAGGCGGCGGACGCGGCACGGCGTTGCCAGCCATCAGCGTAGCCGAACGAAATCGTCGCCAGCCTGAGCGGGCCTTGCGCATGATAGGTGTGGCCATAGCCGACGCCGGCGCCCTTTTCGACGCTGCGCGTCTGTGCCACCTTTGCCTGCAGCCGCACCACCGGCAGCATCGGATTGGACTTTGGCGGCGTCGGATTGATGCCGTAGAGGGCGGCACCGGGGCGGGCGAGATCGTAGTGAAAGGACGGCCCAAGAAAGATGCCGGAGGAATTGGTCAGCGAGGCCGGTGCCGCCGGCAGCATCTTGCGCAGCTGCTCGAATGCCAGTCGCTGCTTCTCATTGGCCGGATGCTCCGGCTCGTCGGCGCAGGCCAGATGGCTCATCACGTAACGGATGTCGATGCCGTCGAAAGCCTGCGGATCGGCGGCGATGCGATCCACATCCCGAGGCGCCATGCCGAGCCGCGACATGCCGCTGTCGACCTGGACCGCGGCCGGCAGTTTTCGGCCGGCGCGGCGGGCCGCAGCACGCCAGGCTGCCAGTTGCTCGTGGCTGTTGATAACAACGCAAAGGTTTGCTGCCACAGCGTCCGGCTCGGCACCGGGCGGAATGCCGTTCAACACGAAAATGGCAGGGTCCGCCCCAAGCGAGCGGCGCAGGGCGACGCCTTCGCCCAGAAGCGCAACGAAGAAGATATCGCAGCCTTCGCGCAGCAGTGCCGCCCCGACCTGGCCGGCGCCAAGGCCGTAGCCGTCCGCCTTGAGCACACCAGCGCAGGCAACATCGCCCAACCGCGCCTTCAGCCGCCGGTAGTTTTCACGGATTGCACCGAGATCGATGGTGAGGATGGCCCCAGCCGCCACTTCGCTCGTGGCGGTGACCTCTTCTGGCGGCGATTTTTGGAGGGCGTCGTTCATGGCGACCGTTCTTGTGGTGGATGGGTTAGTCAGTAGTCAGTAGTCAGTAGAAATTGGCGCGGACCGCAACAGAACATTCAACCCTACTCCCCTACTCCCCTATGTTTGGACCGGGGACATCGCGAACAGGTGTGCGAGGACATCGCGAACAGTTTGGCGTGCTCTGCGCCGGGAGGTTCGCGATGCCATTTGGGGACACCAGCGTGATGGATGGGAAGTTGGAGTTTGTGCGTCTTGCCGTGCAGGAAGGCAGCAATGTCAGTGCGCTTTGTCGTCGTTTCGGGATCGGCCGAACCTGTGGTCACAAGTTGATTGCGCGGTATCGCGCCCATGGCGAGGCCGGGCTTGCGGAGCAATCGCGTCGCCCCACGA
>NZ_AZUV01000015.1:0-165998 GCF_000513875.1 Mesorhizobium sp. WSM1293
ATCCGAAGGAGATCGACGGCGATGTCGTGCCCTACCTCGTCAACATGACCAAGCGTGGCGCCGACCAGATCGGCGGCGCCGACTACACATTCGACTGCACCGGCAGCACCAAGGTGATGCGTCAGGCGCTCGAAGCCTCGCATCGCGGCTGGGGCAAGTCGGTGGTCATCGGCGTTGCCGGCGCCGGCCAGGAGATCTCGACGCGGCCGTTCCAGCTGGTCACCGGCCGCACCTGGATGGGCACCGCCTTCGGCGGCGCGCGCGGCCGCACCGATGTGCCGAAGATCGTCGACTGGTACATGGACGGCAAGATCCAGATCGACCCTATGATCACCCACACGCTCAAGCTCGAGGACATCAACAAGGGTTTCGATCTCATGCATGAGGGCAAATCGATCAGAAGCGTCGTGGTTTACTGAGGAAGATCACAGGCCGCGGTCCAACCGGCGCGCGGCCTCCGTGGTTCACAATGGGAGGAGAAAAGAAACATGAGCGAACTCCCCGCCATTCTCGTCGATGCAGATGCCTGCCCGGTCAAGGCCGAGGTCGAAAAAGTGGCCGACCGGCATGGCGTCCTTGTCACCTACGTCTCCAATGGCGGCCTGCGGCCGTCGCGCGATCCGATGGTCCGCAATGTCGTGGTCTCCAAGGGCGCTGATGCCGCCGACGACTGGATCGTCGACAATGCACGCACCAACGACATTGTGATCACCGCCGACATTCCGCTGGCCGCCCGCGCGGTAGCGCTTGGCGCCCATGTGCTTGGGCCAACCGGACGTCCCTTCACGCCGGAAACGATCGGCATGGCGGTGGCGATGCGCGACCTGAAGCAGCATCTGCGCGAGACCGGCGAAAGCAAGGGCTACAATGCCAGCTTCGCGCCGCAAGACCGGTCGCGGTTTCTGGGCGAACTCGATCGCATCTTGCGGCGTGCCATGAAATCGGCCACACCGGATTAGCGCTATCCAGGGCTGGAACCACCATGGCCGCCGAAGCTCCGATAGACAAACCCATGCAGCGCCACATGCTGTTTGCTGTGTCTGCCTGCTTCGGCGTCTTTGCGCTTCTGGTGGCGTTGCTGCTGCACGCTCCGCTTGCCTATTCGATCGGCGCCAACGCGTTCTTTGCCGCCTATGTCATTCTCGTCGTCGCCCAGATGCCGAAGTTCACCGGCAGGTATCTGAGCAAGAATGCGCGCGCCACCGACCAGCCGGTGCTGGTCATCTTCGCCGTGACGCTTGTCGTCGTCGGCGTTGCCGTTGTCGCATTGTTCCTGCTGATCAATCAGAAGGACAGAAGCCATCCCATCGAGCTCTTCTTCGCGCTGCTGTCGATCCCGCTCGGCTGGTTCACCATCCATGCCATGGCAGCGCTCCATTATGCTCATGTCTACTGGATGGATGGCGATGCGATGGATGCCGAGACCAGGAAGAAAATCCCGGTCGGCGGACTGCTGTTTCCGGGCGACAAACGGCCGGAGGGTTGGGACTTCCTCTATTTCTCGACGGTGATCGGCATGACGGCGCAGACCGCCGACACCAACATCTCGACGACGCATATGCGTCGTGTCGTGCTTGTCCACTCGATCCTGTCGTTTTTCTTCAACACGGTCATCGTCGCCGCTGCCGTCAATCTCGCCGTCAGCCTGGGCGGTCCGTAATAAATCCGTGATCGGATGAAACATCGGTTTGGATCGCGACGTATCAGGAGGACAATGAGCGCGCAGGCCATGCCGCGAGGCCGGGAGACGAAACACGATGGAATCCGTTGCCAGAAGCCAATCCGCCGCCGATCCAGGCGCTTCGGCGTCGAACGACAAAACGCTGATTTACCGGCAGTCGCGCTGGACGCGGCTGACGCATTGGCTGTGGGCGATCTCGCTGTTCTTCATGCTGTTGTCCGGCCTGCAGATCTTCAATGCCCGTCCGCAGCTCTATATCGGCAAGCAATCGGGCTTCGATTACAACAACACCATCTTCGCCATCGGCGCCGAGAACTCCGATGCGGGTCCGCGCGGCTACACGGAGATCTTCGGCAAGCGCTTCGACACCACTGGGGTGCTCGGCTGGTCGGGTCCGGCCGGCCAGGAGACGTCCCGCGCCTTCCCGTCCTGGGCGACCATCCCGTCCTACTATGATCTCGGCACTGCGCGCGTCATCCATTTCTTCTTTGCCTGGATACTCACCACGACGTTGATCGTCTGGTTTGTCGCCAGCACCGTGAACGGCCATTTGCGGCGCGATCTCGCGCCACGCCTCGACGATTTGAAGCGGTTGCCGCAAGACATCGTCGACCACGCCAAGCTCAAATTCCATCACACGCGCGAATACAACACGCTGCAGAAGATGGCCTATGGCGGGGTTCTGTTCGTGCTGCTGCCGCTGATGATCATCACCGGTCTGGCGATGTCGCCAAGCATGAACTCGGTGCTGCCTTTCCTCAACGATCTGCTCGGTGGCCGGCAGACGGCACGCACCATCCATTTCACCGTCATGGTGCTGCTGGTCGCCTTCTTCGTCGTCCATATCCTGATGATCCTGGCCGCCGGCCCGATCAACGAGCTGCGCTCGATCATCACCGGCTGGTACCGCACCGATCCTCCCGCACAGGACGACAATACAGCCGAGAGGAGTGCCTGACATGGCGAAGTTTGAGATCAGCCGCCGCAAATTCCTGACCGCTGCCGGCCTTGGCGCTTCCGGTATCATGCTGTCGGGCTGCGACGCCTTTGACAGCCAGCTAAGCGTCGGCAGCGGCCTGCGCAGTTTCCTCGAAAACGCCAATGGCCTGACATACCGGGCGCAACGCCTGCTCGCCGGACGCGGTGCGCTGGCGCCGGAATTCACCGAGGCCGATATCCGCCAGCCGCAGCGGCCGAACGGCGTCACCGCTCCCGATGACGACGTCTACAAGGGCCTGCTCGCCAACAATTTCGCCGACTGGCGTCTGGAAGTGACGGGTCTTGTCGAAAAGCCGCTGTCGCTCAGCCGCGAGCAGCTCCAGAACATGCCAAGCCGCACCCAGATCACCCGCCATGACTGCGTCGAAGGCTGGAGCTGCATAGCCAAATGGACCGGCACGCCGCTGTCGCTGGTGCTGGACCAGGCGGTGGTCAAACCGCAGGCGCGCTATGTCATGTTCCATTGCCTCGACACGATCGACCGCAGCCTGTCGGGCGACATCAAATATTATGGCACCATCGACCTCATCGATGCCCGTCACCCGCAGACGATCCTCGCCTACGGCCTGAACGGCAAGCCGCTGCCGGTCGAGAACGGCGCGCCGCTGCGGGTTCGCGTCGAGCGCCAGCTCGGCTACAAGATGCCGAAATATCTCTACAAGATCGAACTGGTCGACGGCTTTGCCGATGTCGGCGGTGGCAGGGGCGGCTATTGGGAAGACAATGGCTATGACTGGTACGGCGGGATCTGAGCTGCACACCGCAAATCCGGCGCTGAAGATGCTAGCCTAGCGAGCGGCGAAACAGCTCGCCTTTTCCGGCAATCTGCTCGCTAATACCGCCAAGCCGCAGCATATGCCAGGCAAGTGCATGGTTGCTGGAAGTGACCGGTTTCCCCAACTCCTTCTCGACCTCCTCGATGATGCGGGCAACGCGCATGCTGGTGCAGGAAACGAACACCGCATCACAGTCGCTCGACGCACCGATTTCCAAGATGGCCTGCTTGACCGATGCCGGCGTGATGCGTGCAACGACATTGTCGTCCGCCTCGTTGAAGGAGCCCATGACCGGAATATCCATCCCCCGCGCCATCAGCGATGCCCGCAGCGAATGATTGATTTTCGCCAAGTAAGGGGTGAGCAGCGCGATCCTCGAGACCCCCAGGGCCTTCAGCGCGGCGCGTGCCGCGGTCACCGGATTGGTCACCTGCACACCAGGCAGCACCTCGTGAACGCGCTCGGCAACCTTATCCTCGCCGATGACCAGCGCTCCCGACGTGCAGGCAAAGCCGATCACATCGAACTTGACGTCGGGCAAGAGTTCCACCGTTGCCGGGATTACCGCCGACATTTTCATCAGGTTTTCCGGTGTGATCTCGACATCGCTGTAGAGCCGCGCCTCGTACAGCGCGATGTCGCGCGCGGGCAGCGCATAGCGGAATTCATCCTCGATGGTCTGGTCGGTCCGCAGCACGAGCAGGCCGAGATTGGCGCGCGTGCCGATACCGTCATCGGTCTTGAAGGGAATGTGTTCCTTGTCGAGGACAAGCGTGTCGTCGGCGCGGCTAACCGGGGCGTCCATGGCGCAGTCCCCTTCCTGATGCCAATCAGAATTGTCGACAATAGAAACGGCGATATTGCCGAAACTGTCAAGGGCTCTGTGCAGATCCTGGGAACCGGTAAACGCCTTAATTTTGCGCTTGCGCGGATCGCTTGTCCGTCGCCGACCCATTCACCGTTGACAGGGATCGGCGTCTTCCTATTGAATTGTCGACAATAGGAACACAGCCCTTCGGGACAGCAATGCGCGTATTGATCTTGGGCGGCGGCGTGGTCGGGATCACCACCGCCTATCAGTTGCAAAAGGACGGCCACGCGGTCACTGTTCTCGAGCAGGCACCGCAGGTGGCCGAGGGCGCGAGCTGGGCAAATGCAGGCATGATCGCGCCCGGTCACTCCTTCGTCTGGTCATCACCAGCCGCGCCAAAAATCCTGCTGAAGTCGCTGTTCCTGAAAGACCAGGCGCTTCGCTTCAAACTTTCCGCCGACCCGCATCTCTACAGCTGGTCGCTGCGCTTCCTCAGGGAATGCACGGCCGCCAAAGCGCGTCGCAACACCCTCCTCAAACATCGGCTTGCGGTCCATTCCCAATCGGTCCTGCAGGCGGTCGTCAGGGAAGAATCGATCCAATACGACAGGACCTCGGCCGGCATCCTTTACTTCCACCGCAGCCGTCAGGCGCTCGACAAGGGCGTCGCCAACATGCGCCTGCTGGAGGCCGACGGCCAGGAGATCCGCATTGTCGACGCACAGGAAATCATTGACCGCGAGCCAGCGCTGGCTTCGTCGCGCGGCAGCATTGCCGGCGGCATAATGTGTCCAACCGATGAAACCGGCGACGCCGCCAAGTTCACGCGCGCGCTGGCGGCCATCGTCGAAACGAGGGGCGGCAAGATCCTGACAAGCACGAGGATCGTCGGGATCGAACGCAGGAA
The DNA here is from genome assembly GCF_000513875.1 of Mesorhizobium sp. WSM1293. Taxonomy (NCBI): domain Bacteria; kingdom Pseudomonadati; phylum Pseudomonadota; class Alphaproteobacteria; order Hyphomicrobiales; family Phyllobacteriaceae; genus Mesorhizobium; species Mesorhizobium sp. WSM1293. The sequence continues at coordinate 5,175 of NZ_AZUV01000015.1, forward strand.
TGACGCGATCATCCGGGTCGTCACCGACAAGGGAGAATTTCTGGCCGACACCTACGTTCTGTGTCTCGGCGCCGAAAGCCCGATCCTCGCCCGCAAGATCGGCCTTGGTTTGCCGATCTATCCGGTCAAAGGATATTCCCTGACCATTCCCATCGTCGACCCGGCGCTGGCTCCAAAACTCCCCGTCATCGATGAGCACAATCTCGTTGCCATCACGCCGATGGGCGATCGCATCCGCGTCACCGCCACCGCGGAATTCGCGGGCTATGATCGCAGCCACAAGCCTTCGGATTTCGCCTTCATGAAGCGCGTCACGCAGGACCTGTTCCCGCGCGGTATCGCCTATGATCGCGCCGAAATGCGGGCCTGCCTGAGACCCATGACGCCCGACAATCTGCCGATCCTCGGCCTGCGCAACATCAAGAACCTCTGGCTGAACACCGGCCACGGCCATATTGGATGGACGATGGCGCATGGATCGGCCCGCATCGTCGCCGACCTGATCGCCGGCCGGGCTGCGCCGATCGCCCTCGACGGTATCCTTCCCACACAGGCGCGGTTCGCCGAACCAAGCGCCGCAAAGGCTTGACCGACGCCATGCTCCGACCCGCCAGGCACAGCAACCAGGACGACAATGCGGCGTTGGCATCCAAGCCGATCAAGACCGGCCCGCGCGTCTATGAAGAGATCCGTCGCATGGCGATGGACTATCGCTTCAAGCCGAACGAGCGCATCAACGAAGTGGCGCTTGCCGCGAGGCTGAATGTCAGCCGCAGCCCGATCCGGGAGGCCCTCCAGCGGCTGGTCACGGAGGAACTCATCACCTTTCAGACCAATCGCGGCTTCTTTTGCCGCGGCTTCGATGTCGACGAGGTCGTCAATCTTTCCGACGTGCGGGCGGTTCTCGAGGAGCGCTCCGTCAGGCTGGCGATCCAGCGCGCGACCAATGAAGAGCTCGCCGCGCTCGTCGACTGGTGGACGCTCACCATGGCGCGCGCCGACTCGTTTTCCAGCGCCGAGCTGACCGCCAGGGACGAGGAGTTTCACATCCGCATCGCCAGGCTGTCAGGCAATCCCGAACTGGCGCGCATGCTCGAAGGCATCAACACGCGCATCCATTTCGTTCGCAAGATCGAAGTGGAGAAGCACCGGCGACTGTCGACGACCTACACCGAACACAGCGAAATCGCCCGAGCCATGGTAGCCCGCGATGCCGACACGGCCGCAAGGCTCATGCATGACCACATCGACATCAGTGTCGCCGATGCCATGTCGACCGTCCGGGAAGGCCTGGCCCGGATATACGTCGACGTCGATCAGATCTGACCAGCATCCCGGATCCGATTAAGCAATCCCTGGCCGGTCAGGCAACCTTGTCGAGCAGCGGCCTGAGCGCCGGGTGAATTTCCGGCGAGGCGTGCTTGATCAGGGTCAGCAGCGCGCGTTCGTTCTCGTAAAGAGGCCTGTCGACGCCGATATGTTCGATCAGCCAGCCGGCTTCGCCGGCATCGATCGTCTCGGCACGGCGGGCCAGGGCCTCGGCCGCCCTTTTCTTGGCTTCCCATTCGGCTTCGATGTCGCCAGGAGATCGGTAGGCCTCCATGATGCCGGCAAGCCCGCCGGAGATCATGCGGCTGAAGAAGCCGCCGATTTCCGGATCGGCATGTTCGAGGAAGGCGTCATGGCGCAGCGCCACGTCGCGCGTCGGTGCTTCGTAGCCGGCCGAACACATGACGAAATTGGCGACCGCCTTGACGAACAGCTCGTTCCAGGACGGATCGTTTTGTCCTTGAGCAGTCCGCTCGTTGATCTTGAGCAGCACCTCGGCCTCGGCGCGCGTGATGGCGATGTTGCCGTCGCCGCCATGGGCATGGAGGATCCGGCGCAAAAGCTCGACCTCCGCCTGCGCGACGAGTCCCGGAGCCAGCGCGCCGCCGAGCATCAGCGGCCCCTTGCCGTCAATGACGGCATGCGCCACCTGCTCCAGCGCGTACACACAAAGCTGGGCCGGCGACGATTTCGCCTGTTCCAGCACATGCACCAGCAATTCGAGTTCGGTCCGGCTGTCGACCATGCCGTCGCGCGAGATCGTGCGGATCAGCCAGTCGGCATTGTCCTGCGAGATATAGCCCGACGGCTTTTCCTGGTGGACGATATAGTCGGTGACCGCCTCAATGAAGAAGGGCGGCCATTCCTGGCATTTGTCCTTCGCCGTGGCATCGAGCGCGAACAGCGCCTCGGCCTCGCCACGCGTCACGACGCCGTCGCCGAACACTTCATGGCGCAACATCGCCACGTCCTCCGCGGCGATGCGGCTTTTCGAGGTCAGCCCGGCCACCGGCGCGCTCATGATCAATTCGCCCATTTGTCGTCCCCGTCCGCCGTCGCCAAGCGCCGGCCCGATAGCGTCATACAAGCCAACATATCAGCAGTGTCTTGAAAAACCGGCAAACGGCGTGGTTAGTGAAGACTTGTCGCCAACGCATGTCGCCTGACAGCGTGCCGCGGTTTGAAGAACGACATGCACGCGCTTTAGATGTTGCTGACAGGTGACAAGCCGTCGCGCGCAAGCTATGGATGGCGCGTCGAGGACTCAGGGTCTTGAGTCCTACCTGTTTGCGGGAGAGAACAGCGAGAGCTGTCGCCGAAGGGGAAATCGCCCGAAATCTCTCAGGCAAAAGAACCGTAGACGGGAAAGACACTCTGGAAAGTCGGGGCTTGCCCCCGCGCCGAAGGTGTAAGCGCCGCTGACAGAGTTCCGGCTGCGCGAGTCTCTCAGGCTTCAGACAGAGGGGCACGGACTGGTCGCCATTCGCGACCGATTGCGTGCGACTCTGGAGACGACATGACGGGCGACGACACAAAACACCTTCCCCTTGAAGATATCCATATGGCCGCCGGTGCGCGCTTCGGCGCCTTTGCCGGCTGGTCGATGCCGCTGACCTATCCGGCCGGCGTCATGAAGGAACACCTTCACACCCGCGAGCAGGCCGGCCTGTTCGACATCTCGCATATGAAGCTGTTCGAGGTCAGCGGACCGGAAGCGGCGGCACTGCTCAACCGTGCCTGCCCACTGGATGCCGGCGCGCTCGAAATCTCGCAATCCAAACTGTCCTTTTTCCTCAACGAAGCAGGCGGCATCCTCGACGACCTGATCGTCACCAGGCTTGGCGATGCCAGGTTCATGGTGGTCGCCAATGCCGGCAACGCCGTAGCCGACGAAAAGCATTTGCGTGCACTTGCCGCGGATTTCGACGCCAGGATCGAGCCGCTCGACCGCGTCTTCCTGGCCATCCAGGGTCCTGAAGCCTGGGCCGCCCTTTCCCGCGCCGGCATCGAGACCGGCTCGCTGCTGTTCATGCATGGGGTCGAACCGCGCAAGAACTGGTTCATGAGCCGGTCGGGCTATACCGGCGAGGACGGGTTCGAGATCGGCTTGCCGGAGGCCGATGCACGCGACCTCGTCGCGAAGCTGCTCGGAGACGAGCGCGTGCTGTGGATCGGCCTGGCTGCGCGCGACAGCCTGCGCCTGGAGGCCGGTCTCTGCCTGCATGGCCAGGACATCACACCGGAAACCGACCCGGCCAGCGCCGCCTTGATGTGGGCAATCCCAAAGGACATCCGCGCTTCCGGCACTTTCATCGGCGCCGATGCGCTCCGCGCCGCGGTGGAACGAGGACCCGCGCAAAAGCGCGTCGGTTTGAAGCCGGAAGGCCGCCAGCCGGTGCGTGGCGGTGCCGCGCTCTTCGACGCCGACGGCAATCCGGCCGGCCATGTCACGTCGGGCGGCTTCGGCCCCTCGGCCGGCCATCCGGTCGCCATGGGCTATGTCTCGACACCTCTGGCAAAGCCCGGAATACGGGTTTTCGCCGATGTGCGCGGCACGAAAATCCCAGTCGATATCAGCTCCCTGCCCTTCACACCGCATCGCTACCGAAAAGGATGATCTCAATGGCAACGACCTATTTCACATCAGATCACGAGTGGCTCCGCGTCGAGGGCGGCATCGCCACGGTCGGCATCACTGATTACGCGCAGGAGCAGCTCGGCGACCTCGTCTTCGTCGAACTGCCGGAGACGGGAAAGAAATTGACCAAGGGCGACACCGCCGTCGTGGTCGAATCCGTCAAGGCGGCATCCGATGTCTATGCACCAGTCGACGGCGAGATCACCGAGGCCAACGGCACGCTGTCGTCGGATCCGTCACTGGTCAATTCGGCCGCAACAGGGGCCGGCTGGCTGTGGAAGATGAAGCTTGCCAACGAAAGCCAGCTCGCCGGTCTCATGGATGAGGCCGCCTACAAAGCCCATATCGGTTGATATCAGGACTTATTGAGATGACCGCAGCACCCTACCCCTTCTCGGCCCGCCATATCGGTCCCGGCCTCAACGATACCAGAGCCATGCTGGCCGCCATCGGCGTGCCCTCGATCGAGACGCTGATCAGCCAGTCCGTCCCGAAGTCGATCCGGCTCGATCGGCCGCTTGCCCTGCCGGCACCAGCGAGCGAGGCGGAAGCGCTGGCTGAGCTTTCGGCTGTCATGGCCGGGAATACGGTGCTGAAGAGCTTCATCGGCGCCGGTTATCACGGCGTCCATGTGCCGCCGGTTATCCAGCGCAATCTGTTCGAGAACCCGGCCTGGTATACGGCCTACACGCCCTATCAGGCCGAGATCAGCCAGGGCCGGCTGGAAATGCTGTTCAACTTCCAGACCCTGGTCACCGAACTGACCGGCCTGCCGGTGGCATCGGCGTCGCTGCTGGATGAAGCAACCGCCGTGGCCGAGGCGGTCGGCATTGCACTGCGCCATCACCGCGACAAGCGCACCAAAGTAGCACTTGCCGGCACGCCGCACCCGCAGACGCTGGACGTGGTGCGCACCCGCGCCGAGCCGCTCGGCATCGAGATCGATGGCGAGACGATCGACGACAACACCGCCGCCCTGCTTGTCTCCTGGCCGGATACTTTTGGTGTCTATGGCGACCACAAGGCAGCGATCGACAAGGCACACGCGACCGGCGCCCTCGTCGTCTTCATCGCCGACCCGCTCGGCCTGACGCTGACCGACGCGCCGGCCAAGCTTGGCGCCGACATCGCCGTCGGCCCGATGCAGCGCTTTGGCGTGCCGATGGGCTTTGGCGGCCCGCACGCGGCCTATTGCGCCGTCTCCGACAGGCTGACGCGGCTGATGCCTGGCCGCCTGGTCGGCCAGTCCACCGACAGCAAGGGCCGGCCCGGATACCGGCTTGCCTTGCAGACGCGTGAGCAGCATATCCGCCGCGACAAGGCGACCTCCAACATCTGCACCGCGCAGGCGCTGCTCGCCAATATGGCGACCGCCTATGCCATCTGGCACGGCCCCGCCGGGCTGCAGGCGATTGCCGGGCGCATCCACACGCTGGCCAATCGTCTTGCCGCCGGGCTCAAAGCAGCAAACATCTCCGTGCCCGGGTCAAGCCGCTTCGACACGGTGACGGCCGAGGTGAAGGGCAAGGCAGCTTCGATCGCCGCCGCCGCTGAAAAGGGCGGTAGATTGCTGCGTGCCGTCGATGCCGACCACATCGGCATCGCCTTCGACGAAACCTCCACCGAGGCCGATCTCGACGCAATCGCGGCCCTGTTCGGCGCCAAGGCTGGTGCCTCCGCCGACAGCACGGTGCCCGGCAAGCCGCGCGGCAAGGAGTTCCTGACCCAGCCTGTTTTCCACGAAAACAAGTCGGAAACCGAGATGATGCGCTTCCTGCGCCGGCTGGCCGACAAGGACCTGGCGCTCGACCGCGCCATGATCCCGCTGGGATCCTGCACCATGAAGCTCAACGCCGCCGCCGAGATGATGCCGGTGAGCTGGCCGAGCATTGCCAATCTGCACCCTTTCGCCCCGGCCGCGCACTCGGCAGGCTACCGCGCCATGATCGGGGAGCTGGAGAGCTGGCTGTCGGAGATCACCGGCTTCGACGCCGTCACGTTGCAGCCCAATGCCGGCAGCCAGGGCGAATATGCCGGACTGCTCGCCATCCGCGGCTATCACCGCTCTCGCGGCGACAACCACCGCACCGTCTGCCTGATCCCCTCCTCGGCGCATGGCACCAATCCCGCGAGCGCGGCGATGGCCGGCATGAACGTCGTCGTCGTGCGCTGCACCGAAGACGGCAACATCGACATGGACGACATGAAGGCCAAGGCGACTGAGCATGCGCAAAATCTCGCAGCGCTGATGTTCACCTATCCCTCGACGCATGGCGTGTTCGAGGAAGGCGCACGCGATCTCTGCGCGCTGATCCATGAGCATGGCGGCCAGGTCTATTTCGACGGTGCCAACCTCAACGCGCTGGTCGGGCTTGCCCGTCCCGGCGACATCGGCGCCGATGTCTGCCATATGAACCTGCACAAGACCTTCTGCATTCCGCATGGCGGCGGCGGACCCGGCATCGGGCCGATCGGCGTCAAGGCGCATTTGAAGCCGTATTTGCCCGGCCATGTCACCGAAGGCTCGGCGCACGCCGTCTCCGCCGCCCCCTTCGGCAGCGCCTCGATCCTGCCGATCACCTGGATGTATATCCGCATGATGGGCGCCTCGGGCCTGAAGCAGGCGACCGAAACGGCGATCCTGTCCGCCAATTACATCGCAACGCGGCTCGGTGCGCATTTCCCGGTGCTCTACAAGGGCAGGCAGGGACGCGTCGCGCATGAATGCATCCTCGACACCCGTGTGCTCAAGGAGAGTGCAGGCATCAGTGTCGACGATGTCGCCAAGCGGCTGATCGATTATGGTTTTCACGCGCCGACCATGTCCTTCCCGGTCGCCGGCACGCTGATGGTGGAGCCGACCGAGTCCGAGCCTAAGCGGGAAATCGACCGCTTCTGCGAGGCCATGATCGCGATATCGGCAGAGGCAGCAAAAGTCGCCAGGGGCGAATGGCCTTTGGCCGACAATCCGCTGGTCAACGCGCCGCACACCGCCGCCGAGGCGCTGGCCGGCCAGTGGAACCATCCCTACTCGCGCCTGGAAGCGGCCTATCCGGCCGGCGACGCCGACACGGCAGCCAAGTACTGGCCTCCGGTGTCACGCATCGACAATGTCGCCGGCGACCGCAACCTGGTCTGCTCGTGCCCGCCGCTGTCCGACTATCTGGGGGCCGCGGAGTAATTTACGCTGAGCGCAAGGCCGGCTTGATCGGCTCGGCCTTGCCCATCCTCTTGCGGCTGATGACGCAATTTCGTCCGGCGCGTTTGGCGGCATAGAGCGCCGCGTCTGCCTCGGTGAGCACGTTGTCGAGGCTGCTGCCGCTTGCCTCGCCAAAGCCGATGCCGCCGCTGACCGTGCTGCGCAATTTGCCAAGCTGGGTGGGGACGATTTCGGCGCCGAAAGCCACGCCGATCTTGCTGGCGAGATCGTAGGCTTTTTCATCCGTCATCCGCGACATGACGATTGCGAACTCCTCGCCGCCCAGGCGAAAGGCGTCGACGCCGGTCCTGGCATATCGCTTGATGACGGCGGCAAAGCGGCACAGGACCTGATCCCCTACCGGGTGACCATAGACATCGTTCGTCCGCTTGAAGTGGTCGAGGTCGAACATGACGATGGACATGAACGGACCGAAACTCCGTTCGCCGTAGAGCGACGTCAATGCCCGGCGGTTCAGCAACCCTGTCAGCGGGTCGGTCATGGTCTCGGCCTTGAGCTCGATCTGCGCCTGCAGATGATGGAGGGAGAGCGTCAATGCTCCGAGCCCGGTCATGCAGGCCACCGCCACGACGGAATTCAATCGTTCGGCCCAATTGTCGGGCGCAACCGCGAGCGTCCATTGCCCCTTGGTCAGCAGAACCACGCCGCAAAGCGCAAACGACATCGCGCAGGTGCCGCTCAGAAACGAAACCACCAGCAGGATGCGGCGATCGTGACTGCCGTTGATCCAGAACATGGCGCCGATCGCCGACAGCAGCGCCGTCACCGTGGTGTAGGTGATGATGAAACCAACGCCGTCAAAGCCCATAAAGGTCACGATGGCACAAATGGCCATGGCAGCAAGCGCCGGTGCAACGGCGCGCCTGTAGCCGGGCACGCCGAGATATTGCATGGCCGACAAGCAGAGGATCAGGAACCCCAGGCTGAGCAGCGCAAGCACGATCTGGCAAAGCAGCGGATCGGGATCCTTGGTGTACCGCCAGAACAGGATCACATGCGCGACGAGCACCAGAATTCCGCACGCCACCGTCAGCACGAAACCTGCCTTGGGTGCGGTGAACCAGATCGCAAACATGGTGACGCTGAGGCATATGCCCGACAGCGCGGCTGCGAGCAGGAGCGAACTGAAGTCCAGCATATCGGGCAAGGGCCTCTCGAGCGTCCGCGGTTGCGCTGCATTCTAGGTCAGCGGCTGCCCCAAATACGGATTTTCAGGCGATCCATCGATGCAACCTGCAGATAGGGTTTACAAAGCGTCGATGGCACGTGTCCCGAAACCGGACCATTGGACGCGAGATCAACCCTTGTTCAGGAGAGCGAGATTGGCGTTGACGACGGTGGGATCGGCCATGCCGGCCTTCGCTTCGAGCAGCAGCGCCTTGGCCTTCTTGCGATTGCCGCGCAACAGTTGCGAATAACCCATATTGTTGACGATCTGCGGCCTGCGACCGGCGACTTTCAGAAGCTGGCCGTAGGCACGGTCGGCGAAGTCGAAGCGGCCGAGTTCATCATAGGAAGCCGCGAGCCCCATCCAGGCCTCCGCATTGTCGGCCTTCAACTCGACGGCCTTGCGGAAGTGCTTTTCGGCGAGGCCGTAATTAGCGTCGCGAAACTGCGCCTTGCCTTGCGCCAGATCGGAGGTTTCGGTGTCTTTAGCCGCCGGTTGGATGGCGGTGGTCTTGGTGGTGTCGACGCCACTCGTCGAACAGCCAGACATCATCAAGACGGCCGCCATCATGGCCATTGCCGGGAAATTATTGTGACGCATGCCCCTGCCTCATCGCCCGATTTGCCGGGTCGTTCTTCAGGAAACACAATATATCAGCGGCGATTAAACTTCGGTGCCGAAACGCCGCCAAAATTCGGCTTCGGGCACACCAGCCATTAACCACCAGGCCGCGGTGCTTCAGTCGCAGCCAGCGGCGTCCTCACGGCTCCAGGGCTTTGAGCCCCGCAGGAGCCGTATACCGGCTGCCGTCATAGCGCAGCCGGTAGGTTTGGCTCACGGACTTGCCGGGATGGGACTGGCACTCGCCATCCTTGTCGGGCAACGGATTGTCGGTATCCATTCGCTCGACCACCGTTATGTCGTGGTAGCCATGATGTTTGGCCGGGCTCATCGCCAGGCTAACCCGACTGGTATGGAAGGATCCGGCGCAATTGGTATCACCCTCGCCGCCATTGCCGGCCACGACCAGGCCATCGAGCACCATCCTCAGGGAATCGCCATCGACGGCATAGAGCCGCAGGTCGGTTTCACTGAACGGATTAGGCAGCGAATTGTTTGCCATTTCGATGCGCAGGCCAAAGGCAGTAACATTGGGCGCCAGCGCATAGCGGCCGGTATCAAGCTCCACCTGGCGGATGGCGATGGCATCATCATTCATCAGCCCGGGCTGGAGCAGGCGCTGGCGCACCTGCCGGCTCTTCCTGTCGACAATCAAAAGCTCGATATCGCCGGCATGCGCGTAGTCGCTGGGTTGGGACCCGTCCATCAGCGGCACTGCGACCAACAGCAGGTCGTCATGGGCGGGCCAGATCTTGCAAACCAGCCCTGGCGGATCGCCATACGCGAATGTCAGGGCAATGCTGGTGTGGGGTTCGAGCGTGAACGAGGTGCCGTCGGCGCTCTTTCGAGCTTTGGGATAGGCCTGCTGCACCAAGGCGGCGGCATCGCCGCAATCGTCGGCCACGGCCCAGGCGGGCGACAGGCTGGCCGCGGCAAGGCCAAGGAAGAGGGTGCGCAGCAGCATGGACTTTCTCACCTGCAAAGCCGGGTTCGGTCAGAACAATGGTTTGTCAGCCCCTTGCTAGGGCTTTTGTGGAGCGCTCGCTAGTGCGCCGTCATTTTGACGATGACTGGAATGGCCGCGATCATCAGCACCACCGGCAGGATGCACACAACCACGGGCACCGACATCTTGGCAGGCAGAGCGTGCGCCTTTTCCTCGGCCAACGACATACGCTTATGGCGCATGTCGTCGGAGAAGACGCGCAGCGCCCCCGACAGGCTGGTGCCGAGTTCCTTGGACTGCTGCAGCAGCGTGGCGAAGGAACGCACCTCGTCCAGGCTGAGGCGATCGGCGAGCGCCTTCAGCGCATCGTCGAGGCTGCGCCCGGCCCTCAGTTCCAGCGACACCAGCTGCAGGTTCTGGCTGAGCGCGGGATAAGTCTTGGCGAGTTCCTTGGAGACGCGCTCTATGCCTGCCTCCATGCTCATGCCGGCATCCGAGCAGACAATCATCAGGTCCATGAAATCGGGAAACCCGTTGCGGTACTCACGCCTGCGTTCCCGCACTTTCTGGCTCAGCACCAGGCCGGGCAGGAAATAACCGGCCGCACCCGACAGGATGACGAATGTCCAGCGGCTGGCCATCGTTGCGTCCGGACTGGCCATCCAGCGGTTGAGCACAAACACACCGATTGCCGTGCCGATCATCGCGGTGAACCGGATCAGGAAGAACGTACCGACAGCGCGCGGCTCCATGTAGCCCGCCTGGATAAGCTTCATGCGCAGCCGGGCGACATTTTCCGGATCGCTCCTGGCGTAGAATTCCTGCGCCCGCTTCACCGCCTTCTCGCGCACGATGCCGGTATTCTTCTTTTGCACCGGCTCCGGTTTGGCGGCCACGGGACCGTTGTCGACCCTGAGCCGGCGCATGACCTCGTTGCGATCGCCCTTCGCCATGACAACAGGCCAGGCAACAGCGGCAGCACCCACCGCCAGCAGCAGTATGGCCACCGGCATCAATGAGGTCGGCGCAAGCGAGGCGAGGAATTCGATGAAGCCCTGCATGTCAGAACTTGAAATTCGACATCTTGAACATCATCAGATTGCCCAGCATCAGCCAGGTGATCGACGCGCCAAGCAGATACCAGGTCTTCGGCTCGCCCCAGACGTCGCTGTAGAAGCCCGGCATCAGTGCCATGATGGCGGCAAACAGCAACGCCGGCACGGCCGTCAGAATGTAGGCCGACATCCGGCCTTCTGTCGCAATGGCGCGCACCTTGCGGCGCAGCTTGCCACGCTCGCGAATCGTCGTCGCCAGGCCGTCGAGGATCTCGCGCAGATTGCCGCCCGAACTGGTCTGGATCGAGACGGCGGTGACGAACAACGGCAGATCCTCCTGGCCGACCCGGTCGAACAGCGAGTTCAACGCCGAAACCAGATCGGATCCGTAGGTCACTTCGTCGGCGATGACGCCGAACTCGCTGCCGATCGGGTCGGGCATCTCGCGCGCCACCATGGCGATCGCCACCGGCACCGGGTGGCCGGCCTTCAGGCCACGCGTGATCAGTTCCAGCGCCTCCGGCAACTGCATGCCGAACCGCTTCAGCCGGCGCTTGCGCTTGAAACGCAGCGTCAGCACCGGCAATAGCGGCATGAGCACCACGAACAGGACGAACCCCATCAGCGGCGGCAAGCCGTACCAGATGGCGACCAGGGCCATCGCCATCGCCACGCCGCAGGTGATCATCAGGAATTTCGACAGCGGCATGATCATGCCCGACTGGGTTCGCAGCGCGCGAAACCGGTCCGCCGAAAACAGCGGCGTGCCCGCGTCAAGGCCGCGCTCCTTGCGCAGTTGGACGAGCACCTGCTCCTGGCTGATCTTGTTTTCCTGCAGCCTCATGCGCCGGTTGATGGCGGTGCGCTTGTCGCTGCGGCCGGCATAAAGCAGGTAACAGGCCTCGGCGATCAGGATGCCGGTCAGCGCGGCCGCGGCATAGACGACATAGATCGCGCTCATTCCATCGAACACTTGGCTACTCCTGCGGCCGGCCGGGTTCGAAATATCGTCCGGGAAACTCGATGCCCATGGCGCGCAGGTCCTCGAGGAAGCGCGGCCGGATGCCGGTCGCCTCGTAGTGGCCCAGAATCTTGCCGTCGGCCTCCATGCCGGTGCGCACGAAGCGGAAGATCTCCTGCATCTGGATGACATCGCCTTCCATGCCGGTCACCTCGGCGACACTGGTCACCTTGCGCTTGCCGTCGGACAGGCGCGTCAGTTGGACGATCAGGTCGAGCGCGCTGGCGATCTGGCTGCGGATCGACTGCACCGTCATCGGCATGCCGGTCATGCCAAGCATCTGCTCGAGCCGCGAAATGGCGTCGCGCGGCGTGTTGGCATGGATGGTCGCCATCGACCCTTCGTGGCCGGTGTTCATTGCCTGCAGCATGTCGAAAGCCTCCTCGCCGCGGCACTCGCCGAGGATGACGCGGTCGGGGCGCATGCGCAGTGCGTTCTTGACCAGGTCGCGCTGCTTCAGCTCGCCATGGCCTTCGATGTTGGCCGGCCGCGTTTCCATGCGTGCGACATGCGGCTGCTGCAGCTGGAGCTCGGCCGCGTCCTCGATGGTGATCAGCCGCTCGTCTTCCGGAATGAAGGCCGACAGCGCGTTGAGCATGGTCGTCTTGCCGGTGCCGGTGCCGCCCGAAATGATCGTCGTCTTGCGGGCATGCACGGCCGCCGCCAGCACTTCGGCCATGTTCTGGGTGATGGCGCCGAATTCGACCAGTTTATGCAGGCCGAGCTTGTTCTTGGAGAATTTGCGGATCGACACCAGCGGGCCGTCGACCGCAACCGGACGGATGGCCGCGTTGAAGCGCGAGCCGTCCAGCATGCGGGCATCGACCATCGGCTGCGATTCGTCGACGCGGCGACCGACCGCGGCGACGATCTTGTTGACGATGCGCAGGAGATGCGCCTCGTCCTTGAACGGAATGTGGACCGGCTGCAGCTTGCCCTTCTTTTCGACAAAGCAGTTCATGTGGCCGTTGATCAGGATATCGTTGATGTCGGGATCCTTGAGCAGCGGCTCGAGCGGACCGAGGCCGACCATCTCGTCGACGATGTCGTCGACCAGCGCGTCAAGCTCGACGGTGTTGATCGCCATCCGCTCCTGCTTGGTCTTTTCCGAAACGAAGTCATGCACTTGCCGGCGCATCTCATCCTTCGGCAAACGCTCCAGCGCGACAAGATTGATCTCTTCGAGCAGCAGCCGGTGGATACGCACGCGCGCATCGAGCACCTTGTTGGCATTCTTTGCCAGCGCTGCTTCCGGCTTTGCCGGCAAAGCCTTTCGGCTGGTTGGTATAACGACGGCATGATGGGCGACCGGCGTCGTCTCAGGCGCGCGCTGCGGACGCGCATCGCGGTTCTGCAGGGTGGAGAAGCGGCTGGTCATCCGGCTTTCCTCTTCAGCAATCCACGGCCCATGCCAAACAGCGAGCGCGATTTCGCCCGGGTCGGGACCGCTTCTTCCGGCAGGATGATCTTCTTCAGATCGTTGACGACATTGGCGTTGGGATCGATCTCGTGCAGCGGTACGCCGCGATCGACTGCTTCGCGCACCAGCCGGTAGTTGTTGGCGATGCCGCCGACGAAATGCTCGCCAAGGATTTCCTGGACGTCCGCCTGCTTGATGCCGTTATCGAACATCTTCTGTTCGAAACGGTTGACGATGACGTTCGGCTTCACTTCCTTGCCGGCCGTCTCGTAGACCGCCTGGATCAGCCGCTGGGTGTGGCGCAGGCACGGCACGGTCATTTCCGCGACGATGTAGAGCTTGTTGGAACCGAGCAGCACGGTCTCCGTCCATGGAAACCAGGTGCGGGGCATGTCGATGACGACATTGTCGAAATAGGCCGAAACGAGATCCAGCATGCGCACCACGACATCGGTCTTGAACGAGCGCATCTCGGCTGGATGCGCCGGTGCCGCCAGCACGCAAAGCCCGCTGGCATGCTTGGACAGCATCACGTCGAGCAGTTGGCGGTCGAGACGCTCGGGCTGGTTCTCGATCTCGGTGATGTCGAAACGCGGTTCGAGGTCGAGATATTCGGCACAGGCGCCCTGCTGGAAGTTGAGATCGACGACGCAGGTCGAGGCTCCGCGCGTCACCGAGTGATGCAGCTGGAAGGCGGTCTGCAGCGCCAGCGTCGTGGTGCCGACGCCGCCCGCCGCAGGCATGAAGGTATAGATTTGCGACTCGGTGTTTTCCTCGCGCCCGGGCCCTTGCAGCGCCCGTACCACGGAGCGCACCAGATCGGCCGTGGTGATCGGCTTGACCAGGAAATCCGCGACCTTGAGCTGCACGAGAATACGCACCGCGGCCGCGTTGAACTCCTGGGTGACGACGACGACCGGAACCTTGTCCTCCAGCCGACGCATGATGCGCTGCAGCGACTCGACCTCCTCCAGCCTTGCCGCATCCATGTCGACGATGATGGCGCCGAAGTCGGCTTCCTGGATCTCGCCGCGCAACTCGGTAACGTTCTTCTCCACCGTCGAGAGCTGTATGATCTCGGAGGCGGAAAATGCGGTGCGCGTGTCCTGCGCAAACGTCCTGTCGGTCGATACGAGCAGGATCTTCCTGGTCTTGATGCCGTTTGCCATTCTGTCAGCCTGTCAGGTCGCCCGTTGACCAGTTGCCCGTTGAATCAGTTGCCTGTGGTCGACTGCGACGCCTTGGCACCGGCCGCCTGATCGGGTGTGACAGCCGCGGCACTGCCTCGTTGGGCCGGCACCAGGAGCCTGGTGTTCTGGACCCCGTATTTCCAGGGATCGACCATCTGCATGACGGTGTTGGCGGCCTGCGCATTGCCGGCGCCGGCCGTTGGCCCTTCGCTGCGCACATAGTCGTCGCTGGTGCAGCCAGCGGCAAAGCCGGCCAGCAGCAAGGCGACGCTCGATCCAAAGACCAGACGCATGGCTTCAATCCTTCGGCAGGTCGAGGAAATGCCCAGCCGAAGCGGCCGCTGCAGGTTGAGTGACGCGGCCGTCTGCCAGCGCCACGGTGCGACCGGCATCGGAATCCTTCACTTCCTCGGTGTTGTTGAGAAAATAGTCGGCATTGCTGGCCGGCTGCGTGCCATCTGTCGGCTCGACGAGCTTCTTCGACGGATCGACCGGCTTGACCAGATAGGGCGTTACGATGATGACGAGGTCGGTCTCGCGCCGCTGATAGGATTTCGACGAGAACAGCGCCCCAAGCACCGGCATCTTGCCAAGGCCCGGAATGCGCGACGTGGTGATGTCGTTTTGCGACTGCAGCAGTCCAGCGATCATGAAGCTCTGGCCGTTCTTCAGGTCGACCGACGTCCTGGCACGGCGCACGATGAAGCCAGGAACCGAGATCGTCCCGATATTGTAGGAGGCCGACGCGTCGATCGAGGAGACTTCCGGCGCGATATCAAGGCTGACCAGCCCGTCTTTCAGAACCGTAGGCGTGAAATCCAGGCTGACGCCGTATTTCTTGTAGCTGACCGAGATCTTGCCGTTGTCCTCCGAGACCGGGATCGGGAACTCGCCGCCGGCGAGGAAGCTCGCCGTCTGGCCGGACCGGGCGATCAGGTTCGGCTCGGCCAGTCGCCGCGCCAAGCCGCGCTCTTCCAGCGCCTTGATGGCGATATCGATCGATACGCCGTTCGATAGGAGACGACCGATGATCTCGCCAGTACCGGCCGTCGGCACTGTGCCCGGATCGATCGAGACGTCGCGGCCGCCAAGGCCATAGGCGAAATTGGCGGCGTATTTGGCACCCAGATCCTGGCCCGCCTGGCGGTTGATCTCGACAAAGCGGACGTTGAGCTGGACCTGCTGCGAAGATGAGATGTTGACCGAGTTGATCACCTCCTCGGCACCGGAAAAGCGCGTCGCGATCTTGTTTGCCTTTTCGGCGGCGACGGCATCGTCGGCCTCGCCCGACAGCACGACACGGCCATTGGCCGATCCGACCTTGATCCTGGCATCCGGCACGCTGGCGCGAATGGTGCTGGCCAGTTGGTCGGTGTCGAGCGTCACCTCGATGTCGACGGTGCCGACAAGCTGCTTTTTCTCATCGAACAGCGCAATCCCGGTGGTGCCGAGATTGTTGCCGAGCACATAGAAGGATTTGTCGGTCAGCGGATTGACGTTGGCGATCTCCGGATCGCCGATGACGATCTGGTAGAAGGCAGCACTGGTGATGATCGTCTTCGGCTTGCCCTTGGCAACCTTGATTGACGCATTCTTGGTCGACGACACGTAGACGACGTCGTTGTCAGCTCTCGCCGCCGAGGCGCCCAAGGCCAGCGTCGCCGCAGCGGCCAGCGAAGACGCGACAGCCACGGCACGCAAAACGCGCAACCGCGTCATGACCCGATATATGAACAGCCCGAACATTGTCCCGTCCCTCACCCAGTCCCCACTGGTTTATTTCTGGTCCCGCGAAGGAACCTGGTATTCCTCGGCCTTCGTGCCGCGCGTTACGATGACCGTCTTGAACTTCGGTTTCTCCGGCTCCTTGGTGACGGCGTCGAACACCGAGCCGGCCGCGGCCTGCACATTCGAGGCGACCGATCCGCCGAAGGAGGAGATGGTGGTGACGCCGTTCTTGCCGTCACCGCCTTCGCTGGCGGACCGAAGCGACAGCGAGAGCGTGCCGACGGTGCGGGCCAGCGCTACTTTCTGCGCGCCGTCCGTCGTCACCTCGATGGTCACCGAATTGGAAATCTGCGGCGTCGTCTGGCGCTCGTCGGCGCCCTGCCCGACGCTCAGCACCTTGGCATCGGCGACAACGATCTCGGAGGTGATGGTGGAACCGGCAGCCCCTTGCGCATTCTTGGCCACTTCCTGAATTTCGCCGGCATCGCGCGTCAGCACCACGTCAACGCGGTCACCGGGCGTGACGAAGCCGCCGACTCCGGCGATCTCGTCGGTGCGGATGGCGACCGCCCGCATTCCGGGCGTCATCATGTTGGAGAGCGTCGCGCGGCCATTCGGGCCGGACAGCTTGGTCAGCAGCACCGGTTCGTTGACCTCGATCGGCGACAGCACCACGCGGCTGCCGTCGGCGAGCAACGCATTGATGGTGGTGAAGGCGCCCTGCGGCACGGACTCTTGCGACCACGGGATTTCGCTGAGCTGCGCGCGGTCGAGCTCCATGCCGTAGCGCAACGGGGCATTCGCCACCACGATGGTCTTGAATTCGACTTTCGGCACGACAGGTGCCGGAATCGACGACGTCTTCTCTTCGGAATCGGCCTTGGCCTGGCTTTTGACCCAGAAATCCGCGGCAAAGATCGAGATCGCGCCGAAAACGGCGGCGATGCCGATCATCGATATGGCCTTGCCCCTCACGCCTAAACCCCTGATATCAGCAGTTTCTTATTTAGTTGGGCTCACGTTAGGCGGCATTGTTAAAGAATCAGGAATCCCGGGCGTTGGTATCGGATCTATTTCCGCCGGCTTGGTTATCGAATGGTTTTGGGGTAAGAGGGCCCAGATCCCCGAACGGAACAGGAACCTCGGTCGCTTGGCGCTGAAAAGCGTGGCAGTATCGCGAGGTGATTCGCAGCACCGGAACCTATGGCAGGCATGGACGACAGCAACGATCTCTTCGGCAATATGGACAAGCAGCCGCAGCCGGTGCGTACCGCTGCGCGCCCGGCGGATCCACTGGTGGTGCAAGCCACCAAGCGTCCTGCCTCGACCAAGGACGGCAGCGAGGGCTATAGCGCCGCCGACATCGAGGTGCTGGAAGGGCTGGAGCCGGTGCGCCGCCGGCCAGGCATGTATATCGGCGGTACCGACGACAAGGCGATGCACCATCTGTTCGCCGAGGTCATCGACAATTCGATGGACGAAGCGGTTGCCGGCCACGCCACCTTCATCGATGTCGAGCTTTCGGCCGACGGCTATCTCGCCGTGACCGACAATGGCCGCGGCATCCCGATCGATCCGCACCCGAAGTTCAAGAAGCCGGCGCTTGAAGTGATCATGACGACGCTGCATTCGGGCGGCAAGTTCGACTCCAAGGTTTACGAGACATCAGGCGGCCTGCATGGCGTCGGCGTGTCCGTGGTCAACGCGCTGTCGGACCATCTCGAGGTCGAGGTCGCGCGGGGACGGCAACTCTATCGGCAAAAATTCTCGCGCGGCGTTCCCGTGACCGGCCTGGAACAGTTGGGCGAGGTCCACAACCGGCGCGGCACAAAGATCCGCTTCCACCCCGACGAGCAGATTTTCGGCAAGGGCGCGGCGTTCGAACCGGCGCGGCTCTACCGTATGACGCGCTCGAAAGCCTATCTGTTCGGCGGCGTCGAAATCCGCTGGACCTGCGATCCGTCGCTGATCAAGGAAAAAGACCAGACGCCGGCCAAGGCGGAATTCCATTTTCCCGGCGGCCTGAAGGACTATCTCAAGGCATCGCTCGGCGACGACTTCCAGGTAACGCGCGAGATTTTCGCCGGCAAGAGCGAGAAACAGGGCGGCCATGGCTCGCTCGAATGGGCAGTAACCTGGTTCGGCGGCGACGGCTTCATCAATTCCTACTGCAACACCATCCCGACCGGCGAAGGCGGCACCCACGAGGCCGGCTTCCGCAACGTTCTGACGCGAGGCCTGCGCGCCTATGCCGACCTCGTCGGCAACAAGCGCGCCTCGATCGTCACCTCGGAAGACGTCATGATCTCGGCAGCGGGCATGCTGTCGGTGTTCATCCGCGAGCCGGAATTCGTCGGACAGACCAAGGACAGGCTGGCGACGATCGAGGCAATTCGAATTGTCGAGACCGCGATCCGCGATCCATTCGACCATTGGCTGGCCGACAATCCGCAAGAAGCCTCGAAGCTGCTCGAATGGGTGATCGCACGCGCCGACGAGCGGGTGCGCCGGCGCCAGGAAAAAGAGGTGTCGCGCAAGAGCGCGGTGCGCAAGCTGCGGCTGCCGGGCAAGCTCGCCGACTGCACGCAGAATGCCGCGGCCGGTGCAGAACTGTTCATCGTCGAAGGCGACTCGGCCGGCGGCTCGGCCAAGCAGGCGCGCGACCGCGCCAGCCAGGCCGTGCTGCCATTGCGCGGCAAAATCCTCAACGTCGCCAGCGCCGGCAACGATAAGCTGGCGGCCAACCAACAGATTTCGGACCTGATCCAGGCGCTCGGCTGCGGTACGCGTTCGAAGTACCGCGATGAGGATCTGCGCTACGACCGCGTGATCATCATGACCGACGCCGATGTCGACGGCGCCCATATCGCCTCGCTGCTGATCACCTTCTTCTACCAGGAGATGCCGGCGCTGGTGCGTGGCGGCCATCTCTATCTCGCCGTGCCGCCGCTTTACTCGATCAGGCAAGGCGGCAAGGTCGCCTATGCCCGAGACGACGCCCACAAGGACGAGCTCCTGCGCACCGAATTCACCGGGCGCGGCAAGGTGGAACTGGGCCGCTTCAAGGGTCTGGGCGAGATGATGGCCGCCCAGCTCAAGGAAACCACCATGGATCCGAGGAAGCGAACGCTGCTCAGGATCGATGTAATCGACGCCGAGACGGCGACCAAGGACGCCGTCGATGCGTTGATGGGCTCGAAGCCGGAGGCCCGCTTCCGGTTCATCCAGGAACGCGCCGAATTCGCCGAGACGGAAGTGCTGGATATCTAGCCGCCAGCCGGTCCATAACAAGGCTCCAGTTGCGGAGACGAGCATGTGACCAGGACGCGGCTGAAAGGCTATTTCGAGACGAGTTTAGCCGGGTTGACGCAGCCGACGCGCTCCGACTGGATCTTTGCCTTGCGCACCGTTTCAGCCGGCTTGATCGCGCTGCTGGCAGCCTATGCGCTGAAGCTCGACCATCCGCAATGGGCCATGATGACGGTGTTCATCGTCGCCCAGCCGGTTGCCGGCATGGTGCTGGCGAAGGGCTTTTACCGGCTGCTGGGCACGCTGGTCGGCGGCATCGCCGCGATCGGCATCACCACCGTTTTCGGCACCAACCCCTGGGTGCTGGTGACTGTGCTTGCCATCTGGATCGGCATCTGCACCTTCGTCTCGTCGCTGCTGCGCAATCCGGAAGCCTATGGCGCTGCGCTTGCCGGCTACACCGCAATGATCATCGGCCTGCCCGCTTTCGGACAGCCGCATCTCGTCGTCGACCTCGCTGTCGCGCGCTGTGCCGAGATCGTGCTCGGCATCGTCTGCGCCGGCCTGACCAGCCGGCTGATCCTGCCAAAACTGGCCAGCGACGCCATCGTCTCGCGCCTGAAACGCTGCATCCTCGATCTTGCCACCTATGCCGGCGGTGCGTTCTCCGGCGGCGACCCGGCAACGCTGTCCGCGCTGCACCGAAAGCTGGTCACGGATACCCAGACGCTCGGCGAGATGCGCGCCTATGCCAGGCTCGAGGCGCCGAGCTTCGCGCCGCGCGCGCATCCGGTCCGGCGCACGATCGGACAACTGCTCTCGGCGCTGTCGGCGGCACGTGCGTTGCATTCGCATGCCGCTCCGAAGAATGCGGCGCTCATTCCGGTGCGTTCGGAGTTGCAGGCCCTTGTCGGTGAAATGGCCGCGAAGCCCGGCGCGCTGGACGACACCACGCCTTGGGTGGCGCGGCTCGACACCATCTCGGCCAAGGCCCGGCAAATGCCCGATGCCTCGACCGACCAGGGCGACGACAGGGTCGGCACGATCACCCGCCTGACCATTGCCGCCGATTTCGCCGATGCGCTCAAGCAGGTGCTGCGCGGCCTCGATGCCCTGCGTGCGCCTGCCACGCGCCCGGCCAGGGGCAGCAGGCAGCCTGCGCTGGTGGTGCATCGCGATTACGCCGGCGCAGCGCGCAACGCGGTGCGCGCTGCCCTTGCGACGCTGCTGGTCGCGGCCTTCTGGTTGACGACGAAATGGTCGGAAGCCGCCGGCACGGTCATTCTCGTCGCCGTCGTGTCGAGCCTGTTTGCTGCTCGCCCCGACCCTGTGCAGGTCGCCTGGGGTTTCTTCAAGGGAACGCTTCTGGCGCTGCCGTTTGCCTTTCTCGTCGGCCAGATCGCATTGCCTGCCCTGCCCGGCTTCGGCTGGTTCATGCTGTTTGTCGTGCCGATCCTGGTGCCGACGGCGCTGGCCATGGCCAATCCACGCTATGTCGGCGTGGCGACGGCTTTCGCCATCAACTTTCTCGCCTTCCTCAGTCCACACCAGGCGATGACCTACGATCCCGGACCCTTCTTCGCCGGTTCGGCGTCGATCCTGGTCGGCATCCTGCTGGCGATCGGTGTCTTCATCGTCGTGCTGCCGGCCGATCCTTGGCTCGCGGCCACCCGCATCGTGCGCGCCATGCGTGAGGATCTGGCGCGGCTTTGCCTGCATGAGCGGGTGCCGAGGCGGTCGGCCTTCGAGAGCCTCGCCTACGACCGCATCAACCAATTGATGCCGCTGGTGCAGAATGCCGGTCAGAAAGGCGATGCGGTTCTGGGCGGCGGCGTCGCCGCCGTCACCGTCGGCCTGGAGGTCCTTCGGCTGCGCGATGCGAGCCAAAGCCATGCCATCCCATCCGAGACCGCGCTTTCGATCGCCAAC
Organism: Mesorhizobium sp. WSM1293; assembly: GCF_000513875.1. Taxonomy (NCBI): domain Bacteria; kingdom Pseudomonadati; phylum Pseudomonadota; class Alphaproteobacteria; order Hyphomicrobiales; family Phyllobacteriaceae; genus Mesorhizobium; species Mesorhizobium sp. WSM1293. Next base: position 26,689 of record NZ_AZUV01000015.1, read on the forward strand.
TTCCTGAGAGGGCTGGCGCGCGAACTGCTCTTCCGCGCCCCTGGCGATCCGCAGACATCAACCGTCACCGTCGCCCGGCAATATGCGGCTGGTATTGCCCAGCGAAACGGTACCGGGGAATTGCTGCAGATCGCGGCATCGCTGCGCATCATCGCCGCCGCGATGGAGGATTTTCCGGATTTTTTCGCCAGGGATAAAGGCTAGGCGGCCGCTATCGCCAGCGCGTGGCCGCGCGCGTTCTCGCGCAGCGCGTCGAGATGGATCGATTTGACCAAGGCGGCGAGATCACCCTCGGCGGATTGACCGCCCGCTTCCTTGAGCATCAGCCAGCTGACCTCCTGCACACCGGCGACGCGCTTGCCGTTGGCGACCTCGCGCCAGATCTTCAGCGCACGCAGGATGATGGCGTGCGTGGCGCCGGCGAGCCCGGCGCTGCGGAACAATGCCTGCAAGGCCACGTCGTGCCCGCCGGCCAGCAGCGCCCTAACCCTTTGTTCGGACTGCTGGCTGAGCGCAACCAGTGCCGAGCCGAAGAAATCGACCTTGCCATGCGCGATGGTGCGGATGAGGAAGCTCGCGGTGAGGTCGCCACGCAGCCTGAGATGCTCGATCAGGGCCGCATGTTCTTCCGTGCGCGTGCCTTCGATCAGCGTCACCGAAGCCTTGACGCAGGCGTCGCGCATGACGCGGTCGGCTCGCGCCGCGCCCATCATCGCCATCACCAGTGGCGACGTTTTCAGCATTTCGCCAAGCTTGACGAGCAGCATATGCCGGCAGTCGGCCGGCAGCCTGACATCCGATATCAGCGCCTCGCGCACCAGCGGCAGGTGCCCATGCCGTTCGGCCATGCGGCGGAAGCTGAGCGAGGCGATGTCGGCGCCGCTGTTGGCGAGCAGCACGGCGCAGGCGTCCGCCTCGCCGATCTCGGCGATGGCCGCCGACAGCGCCATCGAGACGAGCGGCCGGTCTGCGATCAGTTTTTGCGTCGCCTTCGGACTCGAAGCCACGCGGTTGATCAGGTCGGCGTCGGTGAGCAGCGGCGAGCGCGCCAGCACCACGCCGGCGACTTCCGGCTGGTCGGAGGCCAGCGCGCTGATGATCTGCATTGGCGCGTGTTGGCTCATCGACAGCGCCTCGGCCATCGCCAGCCGCACCTTTGACGAGGCATCGTCGAGCAACAGTGTCAGCGCCGCCTCTGCGGCGCAGCGGTCCTCGAAGGGCAATTCGGAATTGATGTAGGCTCGGGCCAGAGCGCTCGCCGCCGCGGCGCGCTCCGACACCTTGGCCGTGTAGATCCATTTCAGGAAATGCGAAACAACAACCATGCCCGCCTGCTTACGCCCCTTGCCGGAAGGTTCCGACCCCACTGACGACCGTAGGCAGAATTGGTTTACGAACCGTTCACCATGTTCATTAACTGGCTTGCGAGGCTGATTTGCAGCGCCTATCAACCGTCAAGCACCTGAGGAGAAAGAAATGGCCGGACTTTATCTCGAAGAGTTCGTCGTCGGCCATGTCTTCCAGCACACGCTGCGCAAGACCGTTACCGAAAGCGACAACATGCTGTTTTCGGTGATGACGCTGAACCCGCAGCCGCTGCACATCGACTTCGATTTCGCCGCCAAGAGCGAATGGGGCAAGCCGCTGGTCAATTCGCTGTTCACGCTCGGGCTGATGATCGGCATTTCGGTCAATGACATCACCGTCGGCACCACGGTGGCCAATCTCGGCATGAAGGAAACCGTGTTTCCGCATCCGGTCTTCCATGGCGATACCGTTCGCGTCGAGACGACAGTCATCTCGGTGCGCGAGTCCAGGTCGAAGCCCGATCGCGGCATCGTCGAATTCGAGCATCGCGCCTACAACCAGCATGGCGATCTCGTCGCCAAATGCACCAGGCAAGCGATGATGCTGAAGAAGGCGGCCTGATCATGCGCTCGCTGCTGTTCGTCCCCGGTGACTCCGAGAGGAAGCTGGAAAAGGGTTTTGGTGCCGGCGCCGACGTGGTCATCGTCGACCTCGAGGATTCCGTGGCGCCGCACAACAAGGCGCTGGCGCGCGGCGTAGCGGCGCGCTTCATCCTGGAACGCAGGGCACAAACGACTTCCGCCATCTATGTCAGGGTCAATGACCTCGCGACCGGGCTGACGGATAACGATCTGGCGGCGCTGGTTCCGGCGAAACCCGACGGCATCATGCTGCCCAAGTCGAACGGCGGCCAGGATGTGCAGCACCTGTCGGCAAAACTCAGGGTGCGCGAGGCCGAAAACGGTCTGGCCGATGGCGCGATCAAGATCCTGCCGATCATCACCGAAACGCCGGCAGGCGTGCTGGCGGCGGCAACCTATGCCGGGACCAGCGCGCGGCTTGCCGGGCTCACCTGGGGCGCGGAAGACCTGTCGGCGGCGCTCGGCGCGCGCAGCGCCCGCGACGAGCATGGCCGCTACACGGACGTGTTCCGTCACGCTCGCACCATGACCATACTCGCCGCCGGTGCGGCGGAGGTCGCGGCGATCGACACCGTCTTCCCGAATTTTCGCGACATGGCGGCCTTCGCCGCGGAGTGCGCCGAGGCCGAACGCGATGGCTTCACCGGCAAGATGGCGATCCACCCCGATCAGGTGCCGGTCATCAACGCAGCCTTCACGCCGTCGGCCGAGGCGGTGAGACAATCGGCGGCAATCGTTGCTGCGTTCGCGGCAGCGGGAAGCCCCGGCGTCGTCGCTATCGACGGCAAGATGTTCGACCGCCCGCACCTGCGGCTGGCCCAGCGGCTTCTGGCGCGGGCAAAGGCGGCAGGTGTTTCCGCCTGAGCGCCTGCTACCAAACCAATGGAATCAGGCGGTAACGGACCCGGGCCACATAGTCGTCATAGCCGCGCAGACCGGCGCGAAGCGTTTTCTCTTCGATGAAGGTGCGGATGGCCAAGAGAACGACGAGCACGAGCACCGACGCCAGCCCCCACCAGGAACCAAGCAGAAGTGCCGTGCCGGCGAAGAAGAGGATGGCGCCGGCATACATAGGATGGCGGACGTAGCTGTAAGGCCCGGTGGAGATCACACGTTGTCCGCGTTCGTCCTGGATCTTGACCACGGGCGCCGCAAAACTGTTCTCCAGCATCGTCAGATAGCAGATCCAGATTCCGAGCAGCAGGACCAATGCGCCAACCACCTGCGCCCAGACGGGAACCGCCGACCAGCCGAAACGAACGTCGAATCCCATGAATATCTGAGAACCAAAGATGGCGAGCAGAAGTATGGACAGCAGCACCTTGTCGGCCACGTCCTGATTCTTCTGGATGGGAGAGCTCAGCCGCTCATTCATCAGACCGGGATCGCGCCTCGCCAGCGCCACGCCCAAGGTGAGACTGAGGCCCACCATCCCCACCAGATAGACCCAGGCCCCCGGCCAATGCAGCGTTCCGGCCGACAGGAAGAGCAAGGCGCCCATAGCGACGAACCAGACGAATGTCTGAAGAACCAATTTCGCGATCATGATCGACCTGCCTTGATATCCGCTGATGATTGGTATTTTAGACCATTGGTCTACCATACAGACCACTGGTCTATAGTTCAAGCGAACCTTCGACCCGAGGCTCCGAACTCCAGCTTAACAAAAGGCTTGCAGCAGTCGGTTGTGTTGGCCGCTTTTGCCGGGCAGCCTCCGTGTTAGGAATTTTTTCTTGACTCGGTGATCTCAGCTATGGTACATTTTTGCCCATGGTGCTGATTTGCGCCAGTGGCCCGCCGCACAGGCGGGTTTTTCGTTTGATGCTCCGTCAGCCAACGCGCAAGCGGAGGCTCCGAAGGGACCCGTTAACCCGAAATTCGTTGCCCTGGCTGCCGACGTCGGGACTGGACGGGAGCAGCCATCACGTGCAGAAAGTTCGTCATGCCCCGTGTCATCAAGCATCCAGAACTCAGGCGAGAAGAACTTCTGGACCATGCCCAGGCCCTGTTCCTGACCCAGGGCTATGACAAAGCGAGCCTCAATGACGTGATTGCGTCCGCCGGCATCTCGAAGGGTGCTTTCTATCATTACTTCCCCTCCAAGGAGGCTCTCCTGGAGGCATTGGCCGATCGCTTTGCAAGACAGGCACTGGCTGGGGTCCAGGACATACTCCACGATCCCGGCCTCGACCCGCTTGGCCGCCTGAATGGCCTGCTCAGCCAGTCGCGGCGGGCCAAGATCGAAACCGCGCCGGAAGCTTGGGCTCTTTTCGAGACGATGTTCCGGCCTGAGAATCTGGTGCTTTTCCACCGTATCAATCTGGCCGCCAGCGCGTCGTTTTCACCGCTGCTGGTCAAGGTCATCAGGCAAGGAATCGAAGACGGCACTTTCAGGACCTTCGATCCGGAAGGTGTCGCCGACATCGTCATGCAATTCGGCATGGCCACGCGTGATGTCGTGGCCAAGGCCATTGCCGGCGGCAGCGACGCCGACATGGAGGCCGCGATCGAAGTCCTGGAGAAACGCGTCAGGCTCTACGAGATCGCCCTCGACCGCATACTGGGCCTGCCCGATGGAAGCATTCGGATCGGCGAGCCCGGCTATGTGCGCACCGTCATGACCGCCAGGCGGCGAACGAGTGCCGGCAAGGCGCGATAGCTGGCCGAGCCTGATATCTAGTCCTTCTCCCAGCGTGGCCGGCGCATCGAAAACACCTCGTCGACGCTGGCATAGTCCATATAGCCGAGACGAGCGACATTGCCGGCCTTGGTGATATCGAACAGGCCGTCCGTCAGGAAGGCGTCGTCGATATGCACGCCGACCACTTCACCGGCGACGATGACGGCACTTGTCGGCGACCCGTCCAGGGCCTTTGGCCGAAAAACTTCAGTCACCCGGCATTCGAGCGCGGCCGGCGCTGCCGCCACGCGCGGCGGCGCCACCAGGCGCGACGGCGCCATGGCAAGATCGGCATAGACGAACTCATTGACGCCGCGCGGAGCATTGACCGACGTGCGGTTCATCTTCTCCGCGAGATCGCGGCTGACCAGATTGGCGACGAACTCGCCGGTTTCCTGGGCGAAGGAGGCGCTGTCCTTCTCGCCTTCGGAGGAGAACCAGACGATGAAAGGCCGCGTCGAAACGGCATTGAAGAAGGAATATGGCGCGAGGTTGATCTCACCAGCCCTGTTCAGTGTCGAAATCCAGCCGATCGGACGCGGCGCCACGATCGCCTTCGAAGGGTCGTGCGGCAGGCCGTGGCCCTTTGAAGGTTCGTAGAACATTCAGCCCGCCCACGGCCCCGAATAGTCGCCGTAAAGCTTTGCCGGATCGGGCCGGGGCCGCTCCGGCGCCGGGCCGGCATAGGAGCCGATATGGATGAAGCCGATGACCCGCTCCTGCGGCGCCAGCCCCAGCAGTGCCCTGCCCTCCGGCACATCCGAATACCAGTTGCTGATCATGTTGGTGCCAAAGCCCAGCGCGTTGGCTGATATCATCAGGTTCATCGCCGCCATGCCGCCCGACAGGAACATTTCCCATTGCGGGATTTTTGGATTCTCCCTGGGGACAGATACGACGCCGATCACCAGCGGTGCGCGCGAGAACCGCGCCAGTTCCTGATTGCGGCGGCCCTCCGTCAATGGGCCCTCCCGCTGCTCGGCAAGTGCTGCCAGTTGCCTGCCGATCTCGACGCGGGCGTCGCCACGGTAGAGGATGAAGCGCCAGGGCTCCAACCGGCCATGATCGGGCACCCGGGAGGCAGCAGTGATCATTGTCGCGATCTCCGCATCGCTCGGCGCCGGCTCCTTCAGATCTGGAATCGGTGCGGAGTTTCGGGTCAGCAGGAAGTCGATGATCGGCGACGCCATGGGCGCAAGTCTCCTGGACATTCTGTTTTGAGCTGAAGCGCACCATCGGGGATTCGGGCGGCTCGGGCATTGGCGCGGGATACGCCGGACGGAAGAGTCGTATCGGTCGGACTCTTAAGCCTTGAAATTGCCACCGCCATGGGCTTCAACGCAAGGCATGTTTGAGGGGACTATCCGTCTTTTCCTGATCTGGCTCGGCGCCCTGCTGTTCATGGCGCCGGTTTCGTTCGCCATGGCGCAGAATGTCGACGGTGTCAGCGACCTGAAGCTTCCGGGAATTTCGAGCTACGCGACGCCGAAAGGCGAGACGTCACTGGCACTGAGCGGCGGCGGTGCCATCACACTCTCTGCCCAGTTGACCGACAAGGGTTCCGACATCACGCGCGGTATCGTCTGGCGGGTCTTCAAGCCGGAAGCCGTCAACGGCAAATTGCCGATGGTCGCCTCCTCGCATGGCGGCACCGCCGTCTTCCAGCTCGAACCCGGCAGCTATCTGGTTCACGCCTCCTACGGCCGGGCCGGCGCCACCAAACGCATCACTGTCGGCAAGGACGCCAAGCGCGAAAGCCTCGTGCTCGATGCCGGCGGCCTCAAGCTCGACGCCGTGCTGTCCGGCGGCGTGCGCATTCCACCGAAGAAGCTGCGCTTTTCGATCTACGAGGGCACTGCCGAGGCCAATGGCGACCGCGCGCTGATCATTCCCGATGTCGAGCCCAACAGCGTCGTGCGGCTCAACGCCGGCATCTACCATGTCGTCTCGACCTATGGCGCGGTCAATGCAGTCATTCGCTCCGACATCCGCGTCGAGGCCGGCAAGCTGACCGAAGCCACCGTCGAGCATCACGCCGCCGAGATCACGATGAAGCTGGTGCGCGAAACCGGTGGCGAGGCGATCGCCGACACGTCCTGGTCACTGCTCAACGAGTCCGGCGATCCGATCAAGGAAACCGTCGGCGCTTTCGCCTCGATGGTGCTGGCCGAGGGCGACTACACCATCATCGCCAAGAACCGCGACCGCATCTACCAGAAGGATTTTACGGTCGTGGCCGGGCAGAACCAGGAAATCGAGGTTCTGGCCACCGAGGCCGCGGCGATGGATCCTGAAGAAGGCGCGGATTAACTTTCGTTTTAAGGATCAAGCCGCCAGTTCGGTCCGCGCCGGCAGGAACGGGATCCGGCGGCGTGGCAAAGCTGGCGCCAGGTCGAACACGCCGCGATAGAGGCGGTCGAGCAAGGCCTTGCGGTCGCGCAACGGCTCCAGTTCGCTCCAGCTCAGCACATCGCCGACGCGCACGTCGATCGCCTTGCCCGACAGCCGCGCGAATTCGTGGATGAGCAGCGACGTGCGCAGCGTCAGCGAGGCCTTGCCGACGAACTTGGCCACCCGGCCGTCGCGCTCGGCCATGTTCATCGGCCCGCTGACAAGATGGAACAGCCTGCCGTTCTGCCCGGAAAAATGCATCGGGATGACCGACGCCCTGGCGTCCTGGACGAGGCGGGCCGGAAACATCTTCCACGGCAGATCGCGCGCCCGGCCAAAACCCTTTGGCGCGGTGGCGACACCGCCGGCCGGAAATACCACGATGGTGACGCCCTCTTTCAGCAGGCGCACCGCTTCATGGCGCACGGCCATGTTGTTCTTCAGCGCATCCTTGGTCTCCGAAAAGTCGATCGGCAGCGAATAAGGCTCCATCTCGCGGATCTTGAGCAGATCCTTGTGGATCATCACCCGGAACGGACGGCCGAGCTGCTCGGCCAGCGACAGCACGGCGATACCGTCACCGATGCCGAACGGATGATTGGCGACGATCACCAGCGGCGTGTCCGGCAATTGCGCGGGTGGCCACTGATCAGCGGTCCGCACCCGCACGTCGATCAGGTCGAGCATGCGGCTGAACACGCGTTCGCCGGTCGGCACGATCTGGCGGCGCCAGAAATCATAAAGTGCTGTGTAGCGGTCGCGGCCCGACAAGCCTTCGACCGAATGTATGAACCAGCGCGTCAGCGCCGGCTGGCGCGGATTGGCATAGGAAAGCTCGGGAAAGGGTCGTTCGCGCAATTTCAACTTGAGCATAGGGGCTCGTTACAAGGTAGGCGTGACAGGGATATGAAAATGGCGGTGGATCGCTCCACCGCCATTTGGTAGAAATTATGCCAATCAGGCCGCGCGTTTGCGCCGGCGGTCGGGTGTAACAGCTTCCTCGGTCAGTTGCGCGATCGCCTGGTCAAGGCCAAGCGATTCCTGGTCGCGCGAGCCCAGTCGGCGCATGTTGACCGTCTGCTCTTCCGCTTCGCGCTTGCCGCAGACGAGGATGACCGGAACCTTGGCCAGGCTGTGCTCGCGGACCTTGTAGTTGATCTTCTCGTTGCGCAGATCCGCTTCCGCCAACAGCCCAGCGGCCTTGAGCTTTGCCACCACCTCGGTCGCATAGTCGTCGGCATCCGACGTGATCGTCGCCACCACCACTTGCAGCGGCGCGAACCACAGCGGGAAATGGCCGGAATAGTTCTCGATCAGGATGCCGAGGAAGCGCTCCATCGAGCCGCAGATGGCGCGGTGAACCATGACAGGCTGCTTCTTCTCGGAATCCGAGCCGATATAGAAGGCGCCAAACCGCTCCGGCAGGTTGAAATCGACCTGCGTCGTGCCGCACTGCCATTCGCGGCCGATGGCATCCTTCAGCACATATTCGAATTTCGGCCCGTAGAAGGCGCCCTCACCCGGATTGATCGAGGTCTTGATGCGATTGCCGGACCGTGTCCTGATCGTCTCCAGCACGCCGCCCATGATCGCCTCGGCGTGATCCCACGCCTCGTCGGTACCGACGCGTTTGTCCGGCCGCGTCGACAGCTTGACGCTGATTTCGTCGAAACCGAAATCAGCATAGGTCGACAGGATCAGATCGTTGATGCGCAGGCATTCCGCCGCCAGCTGCTCTTCGGTGCAGAAGATGTGCGCATCGTCTTGCGTAAAACCGCGCACACGCATCAGCCCGTGCAGCGCGCCGGATGGTTCGTAACGGTGGACGTTGCCGAATTCTGCAAGTTTGACAGGCAGATCGCGATAAGACTTCAACCCATGCTTGAAAATCTGCACATGGCCCGGGCAGTTCATCGGCTTCAGAGCGAAGATCCGGTCGTCATCGGTATCGTCGCCGGCCACCGTCACCTTGAACATGGCGTCGCGATACCATCCCCAATGGCCTGACGTCTCCCACAGGCTCTTGTCGAGAACCTGCGGCGCGTTGACCTCCTGATAGCCCTGCTCGTCGAGGCGGCGGCGCATGTAGTTGACCAGGTTCTGGAACATCTTCCAGCCCTTGGCGTGCCAGAAGACGACGCCAGGCCCCTCTTCCTGGAAATGGAACAGGTCCATCTCGCGGCCGATCTTCCTGTGGTCGCGCTTCTCGGCCTCCTCCAGCATCGTCTGATAGGCTTCGAGCTGCGCCTGATCAGCCCAGGCCGTGCCGTAGATGCGGGTCAGCATCGGATTGTTCGAATCGCCGCGCCAATAGGCGCCGGCCACCTTCATCAGTTTGAAGGCGTTGCCGATCTGCCCCGTCGAGGCCATGTGCGGGCCACGGCAAAGGTCGAACCAGTCGCCCTGCGCGTAGATCTTGAGATCCTGATCCTCGGGAATGGCGTCGATCAGCTCCAGCTTGTAGCGTTCGCCCTTGTCGGCAAACACTTTCTTCGCCTTGTCGCGCGACCAGACTTCCTTGGTGAACGGCTTGTTGCGCGAAATGATCTCGCGCATCTTCTTCTCGATCACGGGAAAATCGTCAGGCGTGAACGGCTCGTTGCGGGCGAAGTCGTAGTAAAACCCGTTCTCGATCACCGGCCCGATGGTCACCTGCGTTCCCGGCCACAATTCCTGCACGGCTTCCGCCAACACATGTGCGGCGTCGTGACGGATCAGTTCGAGTGCGCGCGGGTCGTCGCGGGTGACGATCTCGACCTTGCCGGATTTGCCAAGCGGATCGCTGAGATCGCGGACGGTGCCGTCGATCGCATAGGCGACCGCCTTCTTGGCCAGCGATTTCGAGATCGATTCGGCGAGGCCCGCACCGGTCATCGCCGCATCGTATTCGCGGACGGAGCCATCGGGAAATGTCAGGGAAACGGAATTCAGCATGTATATCTCCTATCCAGTCCCGCAAACGAGCGCGGGTGGTTGAAATGCATGTCCCCCAAAAGTGTGTGGGCGGTTTTGGGGTTACGACATGCAAAGAGTAGGCCGGATGCGTCCGGCAGCGGCTGTCTTTTATGGACAGATTCCGCCGCCGTAAAGCCCGGCTCAAATGTCAGACTTCATTTGATGAGCAGCGGCAGGTCCTTCAGGAACGCGGCTCGGGTCTTGAGGCCTTTGGGCATATCGGTCCGATCGGTGTCGACGACAAGGCGCGCAAAGACGATCTGGCGGCCATCCTTGTTCGCCCAGCCGACGAACCACCCAAGCGAGCGCTTATCCTGAACCTTGTCGGCATCGTTGCGCAGCCTGGTGCTTCCGGTCTTGCCCTGCACCGTCCAGCCTCCGGCCTGGAAGGTCGGGATGATGGCTGATGTCTTGTCGTAGGCCCTGGCCGAGACAGGCAGCTTGCGGGCCAGCAGCTTGCGCAGGAAATCGACCTGCTCGACCGGCGTGATCTTGAGCGAGGAGTTTATCCAGGATTGGGTCAAACCATCATTCTTGCCGGAATTGCCGGAAACATCGGCATTGCCGTAGCCGAATTTGGAGACATAGCCAGCCAATTTTTCCGGCCCGAGCCGACTGGTGATTTCACGGGAGAACCAGACGATCGAATCCCGTTCCCAGATCACCGGATCGACGGTCTTCTGGTCCCGCTTCACCGCCTTGAACTCCGGCTTGTAGTCCCACGCCGGCGTATGCTCGTCGCTCAGGATCCCGCTGTCATAGCCGATCAGCGACAGCGGCACCTTGAACGTCGAGGCCGGGCTGAACCGCTGGTCGCACACTCCGTCCTGGTAAAGCGTCTTGCCGCTCGCCGCATCGGCGATCACCGTGCACTGCAAATCCCCCAGCGGCGCCGATTGCGCGCGCAGCGGAAATCCCAGCAGCCAGGCGAGCAGGAACAGGATCCCGGCAAAGATGAAGGGAAGACGGTCGAAATTGCGCATTTTCTGCTCGCTCCAGAAGGGGGTTCGCGAGCGGCTTAGCGGGGTCTCTTGTCTCGATTTTGTCTCAAATGCGCAGTCTTTGTGCAGGCTGTTGTTAACCCTACCGGATCGTAAACCTGCTCTCCCCCCGGCCATTATTCCTGCGCTTTGCCGCGCTTGCTGCCGATCCGCCAGTACCGCCAGGGCATGAACCAGAGATAGCGATCCGCAAGCGCCTCCGGCACCAGGTCTATGCCATGCGTACCGAATGGCCCGCAGCGCAGCACGCGGAAGAATCCCATCCAGCCGCCGGCCCACAGGCCATGGCGGGCGATCGCCTCATGCGCATATTCCGAACAGGTCGGCAGATGCCGGCAGGAATTGCCGACAAAGCCCGACAGCGTCAGCTGATAGAGGCGCACGAGCGACGTGCCGAGGAGACGGCCTGGCGTCTTGCGCCAGGGGCCGGGCCAGTTGCGGCCGCGTTTTTGCGACCCGTCTATATGCGCATGCCCATGCTGGTCGCGCACCACAGTCTCCGTATCGCGTTTCCCAGGCGATAGATGTGGACTTCCGCCGGAGAACGCAATCCCCGCTCCTTGCACGCCCCCGCCATCACGGACGGGAACGGCGAAACGGCTGCCTGTCAGCCGACGGCGCCCAGCGGCCACGACTGGCCGGCCCCTCGCGGCGCTTTGAATGCTGCTTTTCGTCACGCCATTGAAACGTCGCGATCCGCATGACATCGCCAAAAATGCTCAGCAGCTGGATCATGGTCGGTCTCCTTTGACATGGATTAGACCGCCGCTGGCCTTCGCCTTCAAACGAGTATAATTTCCACTTCGGATAATCCTGGGTTATGCGAAATGAAGCGTGGGCGCCTGCCGCTGACGGCATTGAGGAGCTTCGAGGCGGCGGGCCGGCATCTGAGCTTCAGCCGGGCCGCCGAGGAGCTTTTCGTCTCGCAGGCGGCGATCAGCCGGCAGATCCGCGAGCTCGAAATCTTCCTGCATCGACCCTTGTTCGAACGTCACCATCGACGAGTCGAACTGACCGACACCGGCCGGCGTCTGCTGGATCAGCTCGTCAGAAGTTTCGACGCCATCGATACCTTGCTTGGCGATCTGGTGGCGACACCGGCACAGTCCGTGGTCCGCGTCAGTGTCGAGCCGTCGCTTGCCTCCGTGTGGCTGGTTCCCCGGCTCAACCGGTTTCGCCAATTGCGGCCCGACATCGACGTCTCCCTCGAAGTCGATCCAAGGCTGATCGAGTTCCGCAGCGATCAGCCGGAGCTTGCCTTGCGCTTCAGCGCGCATGCCGACTCGTGGCCGCGCAGCCAGGCCGAGCGGCTTGCCTCGACGGTCGATTCGCCGGTCCTGTCGCCGGCGCTGCTTGCTTCTGGCCCTGCCCTCAGGAAGCCAATCGATCTTGGCCGCTACACGCTTTTGCACGAGGAGAACCGCCAGGGCTGGGTGCGCTGGTTCGAAGCGGCCGGCGTGCCCGCCGACGCCGTGCCCGCGCGCGGGCCGATGCTGGCGGATGCGTCGCTTTCAAAGCAGGCCGCCTTGCTCGGACATGGCGTGGCATTGGGCGATCTGTTGCAGATCGGCGGGGAAATCGCATCCGGCGCGCTGGTCAAGCCGTTCGACATCGACGTCGCATCCGGCGCCTATTGGCTGGTGGCCAGAAACCTGCACGACCTCTCGGAGCCGGCCGCCGCGTTCGCCGACTGGCTCAGAAGTGAATTTGCCGAAAGCAGGCGGGCGTTGGAAGCGCAGGCTTAAACCCTTCTGGCCCGGTTCCTGTCCAGCCAAATGCCAAGCCGTGGCAGCAAAGATTTTGGGCGCCTGCGCGAAGCCTGCGCACCGTGGACGGCCAAATCCCAAGGTCAGGCCGCTTCTTCGGCGCGCTTCTTCTCGATCTGGCCGATCGCGTCGACCACGGCATCGAAAGTCAGCATGGTCGAAGCGTGCCGCGCCTTGTAGTCGCGCACCGGCTCCAAATATCTGAGATCCGCAAAGCGGCCGTCCGGCGGGGCGCCATTTTCCTTGAGCATCTTCAGCATGGTGTCGCGCACCGCGCGCAATTCCTCGGCACTCGCGCCGACGACATGCTGCGCCATGATCGATGACGACGCCTGGCCGAGCGCGCAGGCCTTCACGTCATGGGCAAAATCCGTGACGACGCCGTCCTGCATCTTGAGGTCGACGGTGACGGTCGAACCGCATAGCTTGGAGTGCGCCTTGGCGGTCGCGTCAGGATGATCGAGACGGCCGATGCGGGCGATGTTTCCGGCAAAACCGAGAATTTTCGCGTTGTAGACGTCGTTTATCATAATTTTCCAATCCGTCGCCGCCAAGCGAACAGCGATTGCCGCTGTCGTGTCTTCCTTTCGCTCGCTATGACCTTATATAATGCTGGCAGTCCGGTATCGACAAGAACGACGAAAGCCAATGTCCTTGCCGGGAAGTTCACGCCGCTTACGGGGCTGGAAACGGGGCGAGTTTCCGACACCGAAAGGTCGTGGTCCGTTCAACTCGTTCCTCCGCCGAGAGGGACTACGGGAGACGCCTTTATGGATGCCGTCATCAAGAAGCTCATGCCACAGTCAGCCTATATGGAAAAGCCGGTCACCGACCGGCCAAGCGAAGCCGAAGTCGAAGCCGCCGTGCGCACGCTTTTGCGCTGGACCGGCGACAATCCGGACCGCGAAGGGTTGGTCGACACGCCGAAGCGGGTGGCAAAGGCCTTTCGCGAAATGTTCGGTGGTTACGACATGTGCCCGGCCGACGAGCTCGGCCGCACCTTCGAGGAGGTCGCCGGCTACGATGACCTGGTCATCGTCAAGGACATCACATTCCATTCGCATTGCGAGCACCATATGGTGCCGATCATCGGCAAGGCGCATGTCGGGTATCTTCCGGACGGCAAGGTCGTCGGCCTGTCCAAGATCGCACGCGTCGTCGATATCTTCGCCCACCGCCTGCAAACCCAGGAGGCGCTGACGGCGCAGATCGCCGGCGTCATCCAGGACGTGCTCAATCCGCGCGGCGTCGCCGTCATGATCGAGGCCGAGCACATGTGCATGGCCATGCGCGGCATCCGCAAGCAGGGATCAACCACGCTGACCTCGACCTTCACCGGCGTTTTCAAGGACACGCCCGAAGAGCAGGTCCGTTTCGTCACCATGGTGCGCGGCGGCGGGGTCTGATCGGCCCTCGCCGGCCATCAAAATAAGGACCGGCGATGTCGGCACTGGAATTTCCAAAAGCTCCGTCGGACAAGAAGGCTCTCGAGGAAGGCGCGGTGTTTTCGCCGCGCTTCGATGCAGCCGGGCTGGTCACGGTCGTCGTGACAGACGCCGCGGACGGCATGCTGTTGATGGTTGCGCATATGAACGCGCAAGCACTGGCACTGACGCTTGAGACCGGCATCGCCCACTACTGGTCGCGCTCGCGCAGCGCGCTTTGGAAAAAGGGCGAAACATCAGGCAATTTTCAGCATGTCGTCGAGATGCTCACGGATTGTGACCAGGATGCCATATGGTTGCGCGTCAAAGTGTTGGGCCACGACGCAACCTGTCACACTGGCCGGCGTTCATGCTTTTATCGGACGGTGGGGCTGGTCGACGGCAAAGGGACGCTTGCCATCGACGGCAGCAAGCCGCTGTTCGATGCGGAAAACACGTATCGGAAACCAACAGCTTGAACCTTCTGCCTGACACCAACGACACAGATTCATCATTTCGATACGCCCCGCTCGTATAGTAGCCGTGGGACAAGGGAGATTATGATGCTCGAGTGGGCGTCATTGCGTAACAGACCAGATGTCAGGGAGGCCAACGGCCTGTCCTCGTCAGGCGGCGCGTCCGAAACGAACTCCCAAAAGAAAACAGGCATTTCGCTTGCCTTGGGTGGCGGGTGCGCCCGCGGCTGGGCGCATATCGGCGTGCTGCGCGCGCTGGATGAAGCCGGCATCGAAGTATCGATGATCGCCGGCACCTCGATCGGCGCGCTGGTCGGCGGCTGCTATCTCGCCGGCAAACTGGACGAGCTCGAAGAATTCGCCCGCAGCCTGACCAAGCGCCGCATCTTCGGCCTGCTCGATCTCAATTTGCGCGGCAGCGGCCTGTTCGGCGGCATGAAACTCGATGCAAGGCTGCGCGAGCACATGGCCGGCATTCGTTTCGAGGACCTTGCCAAGCCGTTCGTCGCGGTCACTTCCGAAATCCGCACCGGCCACGAAATCTGGCTGTCGAGCGGCTCATTGATCACCGCCATGCGCGCCTCTTATGCGCTTCCCGGCGTGTTCGAGCCGGTGAATTGCAACGGCCGCGTGCTGGTCGACGGCGCTCTGGTCAACCCCGTACCGGTTTCGGTCTGCCGCGCCTACGAGCAGCCGCTCGTCGTGGCGGTCAACCTTCACTATGACCTGTTCGGCCGTGCCGCCGTCATCAAGCACAGCGCTGGCGAACTGGTCGTCGAAAAGGACGCGCCGAGGGCCGGACATGGCGATCCCGAACACCAGTCGCATCAGACCCGGCTCGGCATCACCGGCGTCATGGTCGAGGCCTTCAACATCATCCAGGACCGCATTTCGCGCGCAAGACTTGCCGGCGATCCGCCAGACATGTCGCTGCAGCCGAAGCTCAGCCATATCGGCCTGACCGAGTTCCACCGCGCCGACGAGGCGATCAATCTCGGCTATCAGGCGACGATGGCGCAGATCGGCGAACTGACCCGGCTGCAGACAGTTCTCGCCTGATCAAAACCTACGCACGAGCCGCATCGGTGATACGAAACTGAACGGTGCGGTTGCCGTTCCAGTAATTCCCTGAGAGCGAACCGGCGACGTGGATTGTCTTGCCCCGGTTCTTGAACAGGAATTCGCCAAGCGCGGTATCGACGGCGCGAAAGGCGATCGCCTGGATCCGGCCGCCGCTTTCCGATTGCAGCTCGACGCGGATGTGATTGGTGCCGACCGGCCGCGCATCGGCCAACCGGTGGCGCGGCAACGCGAAAACAGGGGCCACGTGCCCGGCACCGAAAGGTCCGGCTTGTTCCAGCGCGTCGAGCAGGCTGAGTGTCGCGCCTTCAGCGGCAAGCGCACCGTCTATGGCCAGGCTTTCCTCGCCCTGCAGGCGAAACACATCGGCTGCCGCCCGCTCTTCGAAAAACGCCCTGAGCTCACCAAGCCTCGCCCGCTCGACGGTGATGCCCGCCGCCATGCCATGCCCGCCACCCTTGACGATCAGACCGGCAATGGCCGCCTCGCGCACCAGCCGGCCGAGGTCGAACCCCGAGACCGAGCGGCCCGAGCCGGTGCCGATGCCGTTGGCGTTGAAGGCGATGGCGAAGGCCGGCCGGCGGGCATGATCCTTCAGCCGTGAGGCGAGCAAACCGACGATGCCCGGATGCCAGCTGTTGCTGGCGGTGACGACGATCGCCGGGCCATTGCCGCCGGCGAGCTCCGCATCGGCCTCGGCGCGCGCCGCCGCGAGCATCTCCTGCTCCATCAACTGCCGTTCCTGGTTGAGCCGGTCGAGCGTCTCGGCAATGGTGCGCGCCTCGACCGGGTCGTCGGTCGCAAGCAACCGGCTGCCAAGTGCGGCATCGCCGATGCGTCCGCCGGCATTGATGCGCGGGCCGATCAGATAGGCCAGATGGAAGGTGCTGATCGGCTCGCCGATGCGCGACACCCGTGCCAGTGCCGCGAGCCCTTCGTTCTTCTGCTGGCGCGCCATCTGCAGCCCCTTGACCACGAAGGCACGGTTGACGCCGGTCAGCGGCACCACGTCACAAACGGTGGCCAATGCCACGATATCGAGCAGCGAAAGCAGGTCCGGCGGCGTAGCATCGGCCATGCGGCTACGCAGGATCCTGGCCGTCTGCACAAGGGCGAGGAAGACCACGCCGGCGGCACAGAGATGGCCCTGCCCGGAAAGGTCGTCGTCGCGATTGGGATTGACGACAGCGATTGCCGCCGGCAAGGCACCGCCGACCTGGTGGTGGTCGAGCACCACGACATCGGCCCCGGCCTCATTGGCGGCATCGATGGAAGCGGCGCTGTTGGTGCCGCAATCGACGGTGACGATCAGTGTCGCGCCACGCGAAACAAGTTCGCGCATGGCGTCGGGGTTGGGGCCATAGCCCTCGAAAATACGATCCGGGATGTAGATTTCCGACGGCACCGAGAAATGCGTGAGGAACCGCTTCAGCAAGGCCGACGAGGCGGCGCCATCGACATCATAGTCGCCGAAGATCGCCACCTTTTCCCTGGCCATCACCGCGGCGGCGATCCGGGCCGCCGCCCTGTCCATGTCGGTCAGCGATGCCGGATCCGGCAGAAGATCGCGGATCGTCGGATCGAGAAACCGCTCGGTCTGCTCGGCGGTGACGCCGCGGCCGGCAAGCACCCGTGCTACGATATCGGGTACCCCGTAGCCTTGCGCGATGGCGAGCGCGATCATGTCCTGCCGCTCGGTCAGCCGGTGCTCCCAGGAAACCCCTGATACCGACTGCCTGACATCGAGGAAGAGGCGCTTTTCGCCGGTCATACGCTTTGCCAACTCATCGTTGGCCGCACGATAGTGCATGTCGCCCAAAAGTGCGCAGCGGTTTTGGGGCGACGACCTGCATTGGCAACGATTTAAATCGTGTCACGTTCATGCGACGCTCTATAGGCCAAAGGCAGGCAAAACCAAGCGATTCACGGTGTGCGCCGTCCGGGAAGTGTCAAGAAAACTGCGCTTTCCGCTTTTCAGCCTGGCGCCGAAGCCATTCGTCGGCCGCATCGCCCATCGTCTTTTCCACACCGTCCTTGAGCCAGGCCATGAAAGGCCGGTCGAAGCTGAATGCGTCGCTGCATTCCCGGATGAGAAAGCGACGCACATTCTGGGTGTTGCGATAAGACTGCGTGATGGCGGTGGCGCGCGAAATCGAATCCGCGTGCCAGTCGAACGGTTTCATCGTCAAATCCTTGCAGCCAATATCGGGTGCGCCCGAATGGCTAACAATTGCAAGGTGGCTTCGCAAGCAAGCGTCAGAACTTATCCAGATCCTGATGGCGTGCCTTGATCTCGCGCACCGTCCGCGACGACGAGCGCAGCACGATCGTGTGGGTGGTGATGTAATTGTGGCCGAACTTGACGCCAGCCAGCATGTTGCCGTCGGTGACACCGGTGGCCGCAAACAGCACATCGCCGCGCGCCATGTCCTCCGTCCGATAGACCCGTTTCGGATTGGAAATACCCATCTTTGCCGCGCGAGCAACCTTTTCCGGTGTGTCGAGGATCAGCCTGCCCTGCATCTGGCCGCCGGTGCAGCGCAGCGCGGCGGCGGCCAGCACGCCCTCGGGTGCTCCGCCAGTGCCGAGATAGATATCGATGCCGGTTTCTTCCGGATCCGTGGTGTGGATGACGCCGGCGACATCGCCGTCGCCGATCAGCCGGATCGCGGCACCCGTGGCGCGCACGGCATCGATCAGCTTGGCATGACGTGGCCGGTCGAGGATACAGGTGGTGATGTCCGAAATAGCCACGCCCTTGGCGCGGGCGAGGCTGGCGATGTTTTCGGCCGGTGAGGCATCGATATCGATGACGCCGTCCGCATAGCCCGGACCGATGGCGATCTTGTCCATGTAGACATCGGGCGCAAACAGCAGGCTGCCCTTTTCGGCGATGGCGATGACGGCGAGCGCATTGGGCAGGTTCTTGGCGCAGATCGTCGTGCCTTCGAGCGGATCGAGCGCGATATCGACCGCCGGACCTTTGCCGGAGCCGACTTCCTCGCCGATATAGAGCATCGGCGCTTCATCGCGCTCGCCCTCGCCGATCACCACCGTGCCCCTGATGGAAAGCCGGTTGAGTTCCTGGCGCATGGCATCCACGGCGACCTGGTCGGCCGCCTTTTCGTCGCCGCGCCCACGCAGCCTGGCGGCCGCGACGGCGGCCCGTTCGGTGACGCGCACCAGTTCCATGGTGAGTATCCGGTCAAGGCCGGCGACGATGTTCTGGGCCACATTCATCTGGTGATTTCCTCGTTGGCAATGCGGCCTCCCGCCGGAGGCGGGCCTGTTTTGTCAAACGAGCATGACAACGGCAAGACCTGCCACGAATATTATCGAATATCCAACAATATCAATCGATTAAACTGCGTCTTGAAACACGACCGGCCCGATCGCCACGCGCCGGGCCAGTCTTAAAACGGTGAGAATGGCGGCCTTCGCGGCCTAAAAAACCGCGAGGTATTTGAGCAGCGAAATGATGCCGATGATGATGACGATGACCTGAACTATCTGTCTCATCCGGCCATCGAGCGGCAGGCGTTGAACCAGATAGAGAACGAGGATGATGACGAGGAATGTGATCAGGATGCCGATCAACGCTGATGAAGCCATGGTGTCCTCCTTAAAAGTGATTTGCTGAAAACAATAGAAAAGGCCGGAAGCCCGGCCCTATTGCGCTGCGGTCAATACCAGCGGCGGGAGGTATCGTTCGTCGATTGAGCAATGGCGAAGCCGGCCAGAAAGCCGAGCAGGCCGATCACGCCGACCAAAGCTGTCGTCGTACCAGGATTGTCGCGCGCGACTTCCGAAACAGCCTGGGCCTGGCTGCGCAGTTGTTGCGCCGTACGCGAAGCGCGGTTCGCCGCGGTGTCGTACAACTCGGACGCCTGTTCGCTGGCGTCATCGAGCATCTCCGCGCCTCGCGCCGAGATGCTCTTGTTGATCTTGGTGATCTCCCTGCGCAGTTCGGCAATCTGCTTTTCCAGCGTCTTCTGGATGTCGTCGATATCGGGGGTGTCGGATTTGTTGGTGTCAGCCATGAAGCGGTTCCTCTGGTTGGTGACCAAGAGAACGGCGTCGACGCGAATTCGTTCCGGTCTGTGGCGGCTGCCTGCCTTCAGACCGGACCTCAATGCCTGCGGAATTTTTGTCCCGCGCGACTGTCGGACAGAGCTACCCTGCCCGTTCGATGCGGATGACCTGCGGTTTGTCGGTCAGATGTCCGTCCTTGGTGATGCCGTCTACCGCCTTGCGCACGGCGGCCTCCGTCGTCTCGTGGGTGACAAGGATCACCGTCTTCTGTGCCGCCGCCTCGCCGTTGACTGCGTGCTGGACGATCGATTCCAGCGAGATGTCATTGTCGGCCATGCGCTTGGCGATTGCCGCGAACACGCCGATGCGGTCGTGCACGGTCAGCCGGATGAAATAACCGCCGGCATGGCTGCGCATCTGCGCCTTCTTGTAGGGTTTCAGCTCCTTGGCCGGCCGGCCGAAGACCGGACCATGCTGGAAGCCTGGCCGGCTCTTGGCGATGTCGGCGATGTCGCCGATGACGGCCGATGCGGTGGCGTTGCCGCCCGCACCGGGGCCGGACAGCAGCAGCTCGCCCAGAATGTCGGTCTCGATCGCCACCGCATTGGTGACGCCATGCACCTGCGCGATGACCGATGCGGTCGGCACCATCGTCGGATGCACGCGCTGCTCGATACCGCTCTCGGTGCGCTGGGCGACACCCAGCAGCTTGATCCGGTAGCCAAGATCGGCGGCCGCGCGGATGTCGGCCTGGGTGATGTTGGAAATGCCTTCCATGTAGATGTCGTTGGCGGCGATCCTGGTGCCAAAGGCAAGGCTGGTCAGGATCGACAGCTTGTGCGCAGTGTCGTGGCCCTCGATGTCGAAGGTCGGATCAGCCTCGGCATAGCCCAGCCGCTGCGCGTCCTTCAAGCAAGCATCGAACGAGATGCCCTCGGCCTCCATGCGGGTCAGGATGTAGTTACAGGTGCCGTTGAGGATGCCGAACACGCGGGTGACCGAATTGCCGGCCATCGCCTCACGCATCGTCTTGATGACGGGAATGCCGCCCGCCACCGCCGCCTCGTAGTTGAGAAGCACGCCCTTCTTCTCGGCGATCTCGGCCAGCGCCACGCCATGCTTGGCCAGCAGCGCCTTGTTGGCGGTGACGACGTGACGGCCGGCTTCGAGTGCCGTCTTCACCGATGAGCGCGCCGGGCCCTCGTCGCCGCCGATCAGTTCGACGAACACGTCGATTTCTGCGGTCTGGGCCATCTTGACCGGATCGTCGAACCACTTTGCAGAGCTCAGATCGACGCCCCGATCGCGCTTGTGGTCGCGCGCCGAGACGGCGGTGACGATCACGTCACGGCCGCACTGGCGGGTCAGTTCCACCGCTTTGTCGCGCAGCACGCGCCCCACCGATGCACCGACCGTGCCGAGGCCGGCAATTCCAACTCGCAATGCTTCAGCCATGTCCGGCGACGTCCCTCAAAGTCAGATCGAATTTGCGTGCGGCAAGCTTACCGGTGAGCGGAGAGCGGCACGACATTGTTGGGCTGCTTGGCGCTGGTTGACAGGAAGCGCTTGATGTTGCGCGCCGCCTGCCGGATCCTGTGCTCGTTCTCGACCAGAGCAACGCGCACGAATTCGTCGCCATGCTCGCCGAAGCCGACACCGGGCGCCACGGCCACGTCGGCATGTTCGATGAGCAGCTTGGAGAATTCGAGCGAGCCGAGATGCTTGAACGGCTCCGGGATCGGCGCCCAGGCGAACATCGATGCCGCCGGTGCCGGAATGGTCCAGCCGGCGCGGCCGAAGGCGTCGACCATCACGTCGCGGCGCTTGTGGTAGATGTCGCGCACCTCGGCGATGTCGGCGCCGTCGCCGTTGAGCGCGTGTGCCGCCGCCACCTGGATCGGCGTGAAGGCGCCGTAATCGAGGTAGGACTTCACCCGCGTCAGCGCCGAGATCAGCCGCTCGTTGCCGACGGCAAAGCCCATGCGCCAACCGGGCATGGAGAAGGTCTTCGACATGGAGGTGAATTCGACGCAAACGTCGATCGCGCCAGGCACCTGCAGCACCGAAGGCGGCGGATTGCCGTCGAAATAGATCTCCGAATAGGCAAGGTCGGACAGGATGATGATGTCGTTCTTCTTGGCGAAGGCGACCACATCCTTGTAGAAATCGAGCGAGGCGACCAGCGCTGTCGGGTTCGACGGATAGTTGAGGATCAGCGCCAGCGGCTTCGGGATCGAATGCTTGACACCGCGCTCGAGCGCCGGGATGAAACCGTCGTCCGGCTCCACCTGCAGCGAGCGGATGACGCCGCCCGACATGATAAAGCCGAAGGCATGGATCGGATAGGTCGGGTTCGGGCACAGGATGACGTCGCCGGGCGCGGTGATCGCCTGCGCCATGTTGGCGAAGCCTTCCTTCGAACCGAGCGTGGCCACCACTTGCGTGTCGGGGTTGAGCTTCACGCCGAAGCGCCTGCCATAGTAGGCGGCCTGGGCGCGGCGCAGGCCCGGAATGCCGCGCGACGAGGAATAGCGATGCGTGCGCGGGTCGCGCACGACCTCGCACAATTTGTCGACGATAGCCTTGGGCGTCGGCAGGTCCGGATTGCCCATGCCGAGGTCGATGATGTCGGCGCCACGCGATCGGGCGCTGGCCTTGAGCCGGTTGACCTGCTCGAACACGTAAGGCGGAAGCCGGCGAACCTTGTGAAATTCTTCCATGGCAGTTCCAGACAGCGAAGGGGTGTTGGGCGCGCGCTATATACTTATTTGCAGGTAGGGTCGAGGGCGGGGTCGCATTTGGCTTCGATCTGCTTCAGCGTTTCGTCGCCATGCTTCTTGGCCAGATCCGTCAGCGCCGCCTGGTTGGCGACCTTGGGGCCGCCGCCCTTTGCCGCCTGCGCATTCTCATCCGCCTTCAATTGCGCGAGCTTGGCGTTCTTCTCGGCTTCGGTGAACTGCGGCGCCGCCACTTGCGGCTTGATGTTCAGGTTCGGGAAGGTGCCGGTATCCTTCGGTCCCGCACCCACAGCGACAGGCGTCGGGCCATTCGTGTTGGTGCTCGAGCACCCGGCAATGCCGATGAGGACGATCGCCGCGCCGATGCGGCAAAAACGTCCGGCACCGAAAAAAACAGTCTCGCCAATATTAATCGTCATATTGTTTCCTTGGCAGCCGAGGTAGAGCGAGATTGGCCCGGTCGGATGTCCCATGTTAATATGTCAACAAAAGGCCTCGGGAGGAACCCCGCCAACCATGTCCAAAACACCCGATTCGGGCAAAGCGGAAGATGACCAGCCTTCGACCGTCGAGCAATATCTGGTGAAGGACCCGGAACGCTTCGCCCTGAACATGGCGCGCATGATCGAGCAGGCCGGCAAGGCCGCTTCCGCCTGGGCCGAGCCGCGTGAAAAAGGCGACGTGCGCGACCATGTGGCCGAGCCCGTCGTCGATATGGTGAAGACCTTTTCCAAGCTCAGCGAATACTGGCTTGCCGATCCGCAGCGCGCGCTGGAAGCGCAGACGCGGCTGTTCTCCGGCTATATGACGGTCTGGGCCAACGCCATTCAGCGCACCAGCAACGCCGCGCAAGACACCGAAGACGCGGTCAAGCCGGAGCGCGGCGACAAGCGCTTCCTCGACCCGGAATGGGGCCGCAACGCCTTCTTCGATTTCCTCAAGCAGGCCTATCTCGTCACCTCGCGCTGGGCGGCCGATCTGGTCGAGCACGCCGAAGGTCTTGACGAGCACACCCGCCACAAGGCCGGCTTTTACGTCAAGCAGGTGTCCAACGCCATCTCGCCGTCGAATTTCATCCTGACCAATCCGGAACTGTTCCGCGAAACCGTCGCCTCGAACGGCGAAAACCTGGTGCGCGGCATGAAGATGCTGGCCGAGGACATCGCCGCCGGCAAGGGCGACCTGAAGCTGCGGCAGGCCGACTACTCGCCCTTCGAGATCGGCAGGAACATCGCCACCACTCCCGGCAAGGTGGTCGGCCGCAGCGACGTCGCCGAAATCATCCAGTACGAACCGGCGACCGAGACGGTGCTCAAGCGGCCCCTGCTGATCTGCCCGCCATGGATCAATAAATTCTACATCCTCGATCTGAACCCGCAGAAATCCTTCATTCGCTGGGCGGTTGAACAGGGCCACACCGTGTTCGTCATCTCCTGGGTCAATCCGGACGAGCGCCACGGCACCAAGAGCTGGGAAGCCTATATCCGCGAGGGTCTGCAATACGGCCTCGACACGGTCGAGAAGGCCACTGGCGAACGCGACGTCAACGCGATCGGCTATTGTGTCGGCGGCACGCTTTTGGCGGCGGCACTGGCGCTGATGGCGCAAGAGGGCGACGACCGCATCAAGTCGGCGACCTTCTTCACCACGCAGGTCGACTTCACCTATGCCGGCGACCTGAAGGTGTTCGTCGACGAAGAACAGGTCGCGGCAGTGGAAAAGTCGATGAGCGAAAAGGGCTATCTCGACGGCACCAAGATGGCGACCGCCTTCAACATGCTGCGCTCAGGCGACCTGATCTGGCCCTATGTCGTCAACAACTACATGCGCGGCAAGGACCCCCTGCCCTTCGACCTGCTCTACTGGAATGCCGATTCCACCCGCATGGCCGCAGCCAACCACTCTTTCTACCTGCGCAACTGCTATCTTGAGAACAACCTTTCGCAAGGCACGATGGAACTGGCGGGCCGCACGGTCTCGCTCGGCGACATCACGATCCCGGTCTACAACCTCGCCTCCAAGGAAGATCACATCGCGCCGGCGCTTTCGGTGTTCCTCGGCTCGAAATATTTCGGCGGCACGGTCGAGTATGTGATGGCGGGGTCGGGCCATATCGCCGGTGTCGTCAATCCGCCGGCATCCAACAAATACCAGTATTGGACCGGGGGTACGCCGACGGGCGACTTCAGCCAGTGGATAGCCAATGCCACCGACCATCCAGGATCCTGGTGGCCGCACTGGCAAGGCTGGATAGAGGCCAAGGACAACACCCGCGTGCCTGCCCGCAAACCGGGCAAGCATATGAAAACCTTGGGTGATGCTCCGGGCACCTATGTGAAGGTCCGTGTGTAACGGACTGTAATGTGTGGTGAGTTGACGGGCCGCCAAAAGCGGGCGAAATGGTGTCGTCAACCATCAAGCGGCCGTAATTCGGCAATCACTGCAAAAATACTTCCAGGCTTGCGGATTTGACACAGGTCTCGTTTCCGGATCGGAGACAAAGGTCACCTTGGCAGCGACGCATGCATGCCGCGCCAAGATATGCCGACCGGACATCGAGGGGGAATTTGACTTTGAAATCAGCAGGATGGAGCCTCGCAAAGGGAGAACGCCGCGCCATTGTGGCAGCGCTCTGCTCCTTGCTTCTGGCCTCCTGCACTTCGGCTGGCGACCCGGCAATGTCGGTCGGAATGCCCGGCTACAATGCCACCGCATCGGATGTAAACGCGGCCTCCAGCGGCAAGGCGATCGCCGCCTCCGATTCGTCTGATGTCACGACGGAGCAGACGACCGTGATGACGGCAAGCGACACGGCGCTGCCTGAAAAGGTCGCCTATGTGCCTGTGTCCAAACCGGGAGCTGCCTTTCCGCTGACCATGCCGGCGGGCGCCGAAACCATCGTTGGAAACACGCCGCAGTCGCTGACGCAGCAGGCACAGACCGCGCAGCAGACCGATGCGGTCGCCCAGCAGATCGCCGCGGCCGACGGCGACGTGGCGGCGCCGAAGCCCGCTGCCGCTCCGGCCATGAACAACCCGGTCTATGTGACGGCTGGCGAGATGCCGCAGGCCGAAGCACCAAAGAAGAAAGGCTTCCTCGCCTCGATGTTTGGCGCAACGCCAGCCTCGGCGACACCAGCCCCCCTCATCAGCAACGCCCGGACGGGCGAGCAGCCTCCGGCGCAGGCAAAAGCGACGCCAGCAGCGGCAAAGCCGATCATCACGCTTGCCTCGGCCGATTCCACGGCCAAGCCGGTACAGCTGGCTTCGCTCGGTGGCGATAGCGGTCACATCACCGGCAGCGATGCCCTGCCCGGCGTGCGCCAGACGGCCCTGTTCGAGATCAAGCGCAAGTCCGGCCTCGATGACGAAAGCGACGTCGACCTCAACGAGGATGAGGGGCCAGTGGGCGGCTCCTATCAGGTTGCGTCCGCCGCCGGCATGGCCCGGCTGGCGCCCAACGGGCTGCTCAAGCAGAACGAGAGCGTCGATGTGGCCTGCCTGAAACCGTCGCTGGTGCGCGTGCTGAAGACGATCGAAGGCCACTACGGCCGCAAGATGACGGTGACGTCAGGCTATCGCGACCCGGCCCGCAACCGGCGCGCCAACGGCGCCAAGAATTCGCTGCACATGTATTGCGCCGCCGCAGACATCCAGGTTCCCGGCGTTTCGAAATGGGAACTGGCGAGCTACATCAGAAGCATGCCCGGTCGCGGCGGTGTCGGCACATACTGCCACACAGAATCGGTTCACGTCGACGTCGGTCCCGAGCGCGACTGGAACTGGCGCTGCCGCCGGCGCAGCGGCGGCGACGGCTAGCAGCGCTATTTGACGGCCTACGCCTGTCAGCCGCCAAGGCCGTTCCGGCAATATCGTTCCAGCCTCCTGAACATTCGAGATAGGCCGAAGCGTCCCCAACTTCGTCATCCACGGGCGGAGCAGGTGCACAGCTCCGTCGCGAAGATCCGTGGATGACGAAACGATGGGTGTCGCCGCTAATCATCAAAGCCTGCCAACCCTCGGCAAACCGTTGATTTGGCAGGCCTGGAAAAAAGTTGTCCAAGGTGGCACCTGACGGGTTGCCGGTTGCGCACAACGCCAGTATAAGCCGCTTCGTCTGAGCGCGCCCATCGTCTAGCGGTTAGGACACCGCCCTTTCACGGCGGTAACAGGGGTTCGATTCCCCTTGGGCGTACCAGAAAAATTTGCGTTTGGCGCAAACCTCCCTCCCAATGTCGGCAATTTCGCTTGGCTCTCTGCTGCTCTCTTCAACTGACGCGCAGTCTTCCGCGATCACACCATAGGCCAACGCGGCCACACGGGTCATAATCCTGCTACAAAGTGGTCGATTCCTCAGGGATGTAGCCGCTCCAAGAGCCCGCCGCAGGTCGCCCCCGTGGCGGGCTTTTTATTGCACGGTCGAGTTGGGCTTTCACGGCATTGCGACAACGGGAGAAGCCCCGAGTGGCAAGTCCGTATTTATTTGCCTGGTTTGCGTGCGGGAGACTACCTGAGAACGGGTCGCGCGCCGCTCAAGACGACCCTCTTCAGCGCTTCAACCGGCATCCGACAGTGCAAAGTCAAAAGCCTGTTATGATCCACGGATTGGAGTCGTATCCGAGACGCGGCTCTGCCTTTGCGCCGCTGTCTTCCGATTTGGCGGTTCCGGTGAAACCGCAGTCCAGATTTGCAACGGGCTTCTTGGCCGACGGTTTCGTGGAACACAAGGCGGCAGCGTCACTGACCGCCGCCTTCTTTTCCTTGGCAACAGCGACACCGGTCGCAGCGAAAACAACAGCCGCGCACAATACAGCCACTCTCATTGGAACCCCCACATTGCACCCGACAGATGGTCGAACATGACGTAACGTAATCTTAATATTAGCACTAACGAATATATTAGCTAGCCCCGTGCCATAAAAAGCAGGCCGAGTGCCAAGCTTGCGCCACGACCGCCAAACCGGTGCCATCTGGACACCAGCCGGCATGAGTCGCATTCTGCTCGTGGGGAGAAGGGCATGGATAAACTAAACATAGGAGCTGATCAGGCCAAACGCTGGCGCGACCGCGCCCTGCGCGGCCGACGGAGGCGTCTGTCGCACAACATCGTGTCGTGGGCGCTGATCCTGATAGCTATAGCCATTCTCGGTGGTCTGATCACGCTCAAGGCTTACAAGTAAGCAGAGCCCCGGCGCGCGAGGTTATCAGGCCACAGCCTAGCCGCTGCCAAGCAGCGGCACGGTAACGGTTGTCGCGTAGTTGATCGGGAAGGAACTGAAGTAGGGGAAGTCGATGACGAAGGCATAGGCGGCGGTCAGATGCGCCATGCGGAAGCCGCCGCTCACCGGGTCGATGGCGATCGTGACGTTCACGTCCTTGAACCCCAAGGCCTGCAATTTCTGCGTGGCGATCGATTGAATGTCGGCTTGGGTCAGCGTGTTCTTAAGCTGCAGCGAGCGCGCTGACGTCTCCAGCGTATAGCGAACACTGGAGACCGAGTGCATCGACCAGCCAAAGGCGAATATTCCGAACAGCAGCATGACAAGGAAGGGGGCGATCAGCGCGAACTCCAGCCCGGCCCCGCCCGATCGATCCCGCCGCAACGCGCTTACCCTAGCGGACACGGATCACCTCCTGGTGACCGATGACGGTGGGAGCGGCAAAGGCGCCGAAGGCAATTGGCGGCACCCAGGTGCCCGATGCCTGTATCTGGACATAGATCGACGGCACCTTCGGCCCACTGCACATGGTGGAAGCGTCGACCACGGTCGTCCCGCACATACGGATGTGGCTTAGCGTGACCTGGCCGTCTTCCGGCCGATTTTCCCAGCTCGCAATGGCAAGGGCCTGGGTCGCCGCATCATCGGTCGATCCGCTCATGACCAGGTTCGCGGCCGTCTTCACACCGGCGCGCATCGACAGTGAACTCGTTATGTAGGACCAGCCGTCCAGAATACCAAGCAGCACCAGGCACAGAATGGGCAGCACCATCGCGAACTCGACCGCCGCAACGCCCGAATCATCGCCAAGGATCGGCATCGACCGGCGCCCCACGGAGCTACTCGGACAGTGCCACGGACCGCGCGGCTGGAATGTTGGGCACTCCGAGGCTCGAGCAATCCTGATTGATGGTTGAGTTACCGGACCATTGAATCGTATCTGCGACGACCCTGGTGCAGCCGCCATTGCCCGAGAAGTTGCCAAGATAGCTCACTTGCTGCTTGGGGAAATAGATGGCCCCGGTCAAAAGCGAGTCCGCTGTGCCGTTGAATGTGCTGGATGCACTCATGCCGGTCCTGTCGCCGTAGAACAGAACGCCTGAGTAGGTGCCCGAAGTCGCCGCGCTGAGCTTCACGGACGCATTGCCATTCATGCTGACGGTCGAGCTGCCCGACATGAAGATGGTCACCCCGGCGCCGGTGATGGCCGCGTTGGCGTTTATCTTGAGATTGCCCTGGACGACATAAACGCCGGGCGAAAGCGTGACATTGCCCTTCAGGTTCATGCCGCTGCAATAGGTGCCTGGACCGAGCGTCGCCTTGTTGTCGTTCAGGCAAGGGGTCGCGGCCACCGGGGCCGGCAGGTCGACAAAGGGATCGCCGGCAGGCAGTGCCTGGGTGATCGGGGCCGCGCAGACGGTGGTGACGGGATTGCTGAGAGAGACACCGCCCGCCGATATCAGGCAATCGGCCTGCAGACCGGCCGCGCCCTGAAGCTTGATGGCGTCGGAGGCGATGGAATTGGACATGACCGAGCAGCCGGTGAGCTTAACGCTGGTGCTGCCGGAAAACAGCACCGCCTGCGACGCGGACGGATCGAGCGCGAGCATGCAAGCACTCGAGGCATCGGTAATGACGGCCACCGCCCTCGCCTGTTCGGGAACCTTTTCCTGTGTGAAGATCAGGGTGAACATCCGGTCGAGCTTCTGGCCGACGATCACCTCGACCGCTTTTTTCGCCGTATTCGGTCCGGACGCGGGCGGCGTATTGACGACGATCGTGCCCGAGCCCAGCCCGTTCGACGCCGCGGACTGGGTCGCAGCCGCGACGATCGTCGGCTTGTCGGAACCCGAAATCTGTTCGAGCGCTCCGGCATAGGCGGCTGCATCGGCCGTCGCCTGCAATCTCAGGCTGTTGTAGTACCAATAGGAGGTCTCGACGCCGAAGCCCGCAGCGCCGACAACGACCGGCAAGGTGAGGGCAAAAATGGTGGCGACATTTGCGCCCGTGCTCCGGCGCATGGCGTCCACTACAAGCCGAACACGGGTGAAGCTATTCAAGGCCATGGCTTAGATTAGAAAGCACGCATAAATGAACGAATGGCTAAAAAGTTCGGTGCATTTTTGAGCAGTGGTCCATTGGCTTCAAAAAAGAAGTGCTTCGCTGGCTGATCAACGCGCGAGCGCACTTCCTGGCAAGCGAGAAGGGCTAGGGCCAGCGGGAGGCGGCGAGAGAGAGCATCGATGTCCTAGAGCATCCGCCTGCGATAGGCAGCCATGGGTTCGCACCCGATCAGCGAACTTGCCGTCGAAGGCAGCAAACACCGATGTGTTGCTGGCTCGCACTGTTGGAGAATGCAGTGGGAAGCCAAAGCTGTGCAGGATTTTCTTCAAGCGGAAAGAATCGGCATCGGCTCCGCAACCACCCCGGCCGACATCTCTCTTTGCACGGCTTGGAAAAACCTGCGCACTTCATCGCTGGCTGCTGTTCTGTCCCTGCCGGAGCCGACCACAAGATCGAGCAACTCCGACGCCTTGGCCCTCCAGAACGAGGTGGCGGTCTCGCCATGCAGGTTGCCGAGCTTGGCAGCAACCTCTCTGACCAAGAATACCTGACGGTCGATCGGGAATGCACGGATTTTTTCTGGGGACATCTTCCGAACCATGAGACTGACGCAACGAATCAACCATTGCCAACAAGCAATGGCGTAGCCGGGAAGGTGGAAACGGAAGCTTAACGGCGCTGACGTGGGTGCGGGGACGCAACGATACGCTCGCGACATCGCCTGTGCGTCAAACGCGCTTCATTGGTTGCAGTGGGGGGCAGGCGAAACGGCGGCGGCCCTTAGGCCTGGAGCGCCCTCGCCTCACCGCCGCGCTTGCGCGGCGTCATCATGTCCCTGGCCATCAGTCCGCTCGCCCGGCAAAACGCCATGAACGCCCGGCAAGCATCCTCGGTCTTGACCACGTCTACCGTGGCCCCAAAGCAGGCGTTGAAGGCCTTCTGGTAGATCGGGCCCTGACGGCGCGCAGGCCAGTCCTGGAGAAAATCGAGCGCCTGTTCGACGCCGTAGATCTCCTCGACCGGCAGGCCGGGCGCGGGCGCTATGCGCACCGGCACCTCGAATTGCAGTCTGTCCATTTCCTGTCTCCCGAACTGGCGCCACCGCAGCAACGCCGTTCGTCGTCAAAAGTTGCTTGACCGGCTTTTGGCCCAGAAATGTGTCGTCACTTGGGTCGCTGAACCGCCCATGCAAGGCGAATATCTCGAACTGTGCGGGTGCATCGGGCAGTTCTTCCTTGAACCTTTTGCCCTCAAGTGCCAAATCTGGGGAGATCTTCACGTCGGCTCTCCTGCAGGGCCCTACCCGCTACACGGACAAAATGGTCACCTATCTCGACGCTGCCACGGCCCCGCTCAGAAATACCGGCCAGATCCGCCTCTATGGCGAGGACGGCTTTGCCGGCATGCGCAAGGCATGCGATCTCACCGCGCGCTGCCTCGATGAGCTGGTGCCGATGGTCCAGCCCGGCGTCACCACCGAAGCAATAGACCGCTTCGTCTTCGAATTCGGCATGGACCACGGCGCGCTGCCGGCGACGCTCAACTATCGCGGCTACACGAAATCATCCTGCACCTCGATCAACCATGTCGTCTGCCATGGCATTCCCGACAACAAGCCGCTCAAGGATGGCGACATCGTCAACATCGACGTCACCTACATCCTCGACGGCTGGCACGGCGATTCTTCGCGCATGTATCCGGTCGGCACGATCAAGCGCGCCGCCGAGCGGCTGCTCGAAGTCACGCATGAATGCCTGATGCGCGGCATTGCGGCGGTCAGGCCGGGCGCCCGCACCGGCGCCATCGGCGCCGCCATCCAGACCTTTGCCGAAGGCGAGCGCTGCTCGGTGGTGCGCGACTTCTGCGGCCACGGCGTCGGCCAGTTGTTCCATGACGCGCCGAACATCCTGCATTACGGCAGCGCCAATGAAGGCGTCGAGATGCGGCCAGGCATGATCTTCACCATCGAGCCGATGATCAATCTGGGCAGGCCGCACGTGAAGGTTCTGTCGGATGGCTGGACCGCGGTAACGCGCGACCGTTCACTGTCGGCGCAGTACGAGCACACGATCGGCGTGACCGACACAGGGTGCGAGATTTTCACGCTGTCGCCCAAAAAGCTCGATCGCCCCGGCCTGCCGGCTTAGAGCGCACCTTACCCGGCGGGAGGCCGTCTATGCCGACTGCACATCCGCGGCATTCGGCAGGTCGATGGTAACGACCAGTCCGCTGGGCTGGTTGTCCTCCAATTCGATCCTGCCGCCGTGCCCCTGGACGATGTCGGCAACGATCGAGAGGCCCAGACCGAAGCCATGCTTCGACGCAATGCCGCGCGACGCATCTTCCTTGAAGAATGGTTCGAAAACACGGGCACGTGCCGTCATCGGAATACCCGGCCCGTCGTCCCCTACCGTGATGCGCGCCGCCGTGCCGGTCGCCGTCAAGGCGACCGTGACATTGCCAGCGAATTTGACCCCGTTGTCGCAAAGATTGGCGATCGCACGCGCCAATGCATTGGGCTTGCACCAGCCCAGAAGCCGGTCCGGCCCGGAATATGAGACAGGAAATCCGACATCGGAGAATTCGGCGCAGACGGTTTGCAGAACGCTGGCAATATCGGCGCGCTGCAGCTTCTCCGTCGAAACATCGTTGCGCAGGTAGGTAAGGGTCTCATCGATCAAGATTTCGATGTGCTGGACATCAGACAGGATTGCGGTTCGGATTGGGCCATCATCCATGCGCTCGGCGCGAAGCCGCAGCCGCGTCAAAGGCGTGCGCAGATCATGACTGACGCTGCGCAACATGCGCGTGCGGTTTTCGATCATCGTGCGGATACGCGTCCTCATCCTGTTCAGGGCGCGCGCCAACCCCACCATTTCAATGGAGCCGTGTTCGACGAAGAGCTGGTCGCCATTCTCGATCTCGGCCGAACCGACTGCCGCCGAGATGCGCTTCAACGGATCCGTCACGGCCCAAACCGCAAACAGCCAGATCAGCACGGGCAAGGCGACGAAAGCCATGAACCTGTAGAACGAGGCACGGACGAGGCCCGATGTCAGCCAGGAATCGGGCATGCCGAAATGGGCCAGGACGTCCTGCTGGTCGAGGTCGATGACAAACGCGTATCGGCCGCCGATCCTTATCCAGCGTCCCTCAACCGTCCCCCTGTCGATACGCAAAAGCCATTCGACACTTCGCCATTGCAGATAGGATTGGGCAATGCCGGTTATCCGGTCCTTGGGCAATATCTCGAAATCAAAGCCGGCCCGCTTTGCTGTCGCCAGAATTGCGCCACGCGCCTGCGCCGGCGTTTCTTGCAACAAGGCAGCAACAACGGCCGCACGCCCGGCGTTATCTTCCGCGGCGGGAAGATCGGCGTTCTCTATGAAACTCTCGACGACCGAACCGACGAACATGATCACGATCACCGCGATGAAAATGATTGCCACAAACTGCCCACGCACGGACTGTGGCAAGAAACGGCGGATGAAATCCCTCATGCTTCCTCCACCGTCGCGGTGAAGATGTAGCCACCCAACCGAACGGTCCTCAAAAGCACCGGATCGCGCGCATCCTTTTCGATCTTCCTGCGGATTCGACTGATATGGACATCGACGCTACGCTCGATCGGCCCCGCGAGCCCGGCATGGGTTACGCCCAGAAGTTCCTCACGAGAGAGAACCCGGCCTGCGTTGCGACAAAACGCAAGCAACAGGTCGAATTCATGCGTCGTGGTCGTCACCCGCGCATTGTTGGGGTCATGCAATTGCCGGCGTATGGGATCAAGGCGCCAGCCGTTGAAACGAAGTACCTTCGACCAGTCCCGCTCGTCGGGATCATAGGCTGTACGGCGCAGCAGCGCCCGTATCCTGGCCGTCAGTTCACGCGCGCTGAACGGTTTCGTCACATAGTCGTCCGCGCCGATTTCCAGCCCGAAGATGCGGTCGATTTCCTCGCCGAGCGCGGTCAGCATCAGGATCGGAATGTTGGTTGCGGCACGAAGGCGGCGGCAGATGTTGAGACCGTTTTCGCCCGGCAACATGACATCGAGCACGATGAGATCGAATTTCTGGGTGCGAAGCGCGGCATTCATCTGGACGCCGCTCTCGGCAATTTCCACAGTCATGCCGTTGTCGGTGAGCGTGTCGCCCAGCATGCGTGCGATCTCCAGATCGTCTTCGACAATGAGGATGCGCGAACCTTGCCTTGCCGACGTGGATTCGGCGCTCAAATCGCTTTGGTGCCGTTGCTGTGCCATTCCGGAGCTTGTCCAGCTTGCATTTGGTGCCTTGGGTAGGCGTCAGAACCGATATCCGACGAGAAGCATCCCTGAAGGCTGGATCTTTTCGACGACGACGGGGCTGTCGGCAGCGTCACCCAAGAGAACGCCGACCCCCGCTTCGCCGCGCACCATCCAGTTCTCGTCGAACATATATGTGGCGGAAATCGAAAAATCGGCGCGCTTCAAACCGGCGCCGGCATCATAGCGCGCCAGCCCCGAGCGAGCCGATTGCTCGGGCGTGACACCAAAATAGGCCTGCATGTAATTTTCGTCGGCGAACACGGCGGACGCGCTGGCGCCGATCATCAACGATTGAGACAGAGGCCGGGTCACCTCGATCCCCACCCTGCCCTCCAGGCCATCGCTGCCGCCGATGGTCTTGTCCAGCTGCGCGAATATTTCGGCCGGACCGAACTTCGCCGCTGCCTTCACGCCGACCGTCGCGCCCATGTCGACATCCCCCAAGCCGCGCAGATGGTCGGAGTCGTCTTCCTTGCGGCCCATCTCATAGCCAAGCCGCGCGCTGAAGGCGAACGGTCCTTGTTCATAAACGGCGATGTTGGCACCAGTCGGATCGATCGTCACCGTGTCGAGGAATGTCGCCGTGACGAAAGGCACCGGCATGATCTTGAATTCATTGCTGCCCTCGTATTTGGGGACGATGATGGCGCCGCCGCCGAGCACGACGTGCCAGTCGGACAGTTTCTGTTCGAAGCGCCCGAAACGGGAAGGCTCGGGCGGCAGGGTAAAATCATCGGAATTCACCGCAATGGCGTCTGCCGCCAGCGCGCCGTCCGAATGGGCTGAAAGCAGGATTGCCATGACCGCAAGAGATGCCCGGCCGGCAAATAGTCCAGAGTCAATTTTGGCGAACATGCGTGCTCCAGTATAGCGAGGCAAAGAGCCTCCGATGGCGTCACCATGTCAGGTGAAAGTGGCCGCATGCGTTAAGTGGTGTTAAGTTTTGTTGCGCAATCGTGGTTTCATCTTGCCGTATAGGGAGGCCATAGGCTGACAGCGGGCTGCCACGATCTGCCGTGGATCGTCTCGCGATCGGAGAACGGAACTGTTTCAATCCAGGCCAGAACATCTCTAATGTCTGTGCCGGAGCAATGTGGGCGGGGTATGGGGAACACAAGCGACGATGACGAGCGGAGTTTCTTCTCCGAAGCGCCGATGCGGCCTGCTGCGAAAGCCAAGGCGACGCTCGACGAAAAGCCGCATTACCTCGGCCATCGCGACCGCTTGCGCGAGCGCTTTGCCCTGGCGGGTCCGGATGCCCTGCCCGAGTACGAACTTCTGGAACTTCTGCTCTTTCGCCTGATCCCTCGTGCCGACACCAAACCGGCGGCCAAGGCGCTGCTGGCACGCTTCGGCACGCTGGCCGAAGTGATTGGCGCCCCGGTGGGCCTGCTGCAGGAGGTCAAGGGCATCGGCCCTGCGGTGGCACTCGACCTGAAAATCGTCGCCGCAACGGCGCAGCGCATGGCACGCGGCGAGGTCCACGGCCGCGAGATCCTCTCGTCCTGGCAGCAGCTCCTCGACTATTGCCGCTCAGCAATGGCCTTCGAGGCGCGCGAGCAGTTCCGCATCCTGTTCCTCGACAAAAAGAACGCGCTGATCGCCGACGAGGTGCAGCAGACGGGTACTGTCGACCACACGCCTGTCTACCCGCGAGAAGTGATCAAGCGGGCGCTCGAACTCTCGGCGACTGCCATTATCCTGGTCCACAATCACCCGTCAGGCGACCCGACGCCATCGCGCGCCGACATCGAGATGACGAAGGAGATCATCGACGCGGGCAAGCGGCTGGGCATCGCGGTGCACGACCACATCATCATCGGGCGGAAGGGATATGCCAGCATGAAGGGCCTGCTGCTGATCTGAGATGGCAGGGCCGGCGCCAACGCCGGCCGACCCCGACCACGCGATCCCAGAGATCGGGGCGGGCGAAGCCGGCTAGAACAAGCGACTGGCGGAATCAGGAGAGTATGATCATGGCGAAAACAAAAGTCCTTCTTGTCGGCGAAAGCTGGGTGAGTTCGGCGACCCACTACAAGGGGTTCGACCAGTTCGGCAGCGTCACCTTCCATCTCGGGGCAACGCCCCTGGTCGACGCCTTGAAGGACAGCGAATTCGATCTCGACTACATGCCCGCTCATGAGGCCGTCGAGAAGCTGCCTTTCACCATGGAAGGGCTGTCGCAATACAGGACGATCATCCTGTCCGACATTGGCGCAAACTCGCTGCTGCTTCATCCCGATGTCTGGCTGCACGGCAAGACAGTGCCGAACCGGCTCAAGCTCCTGCGCGACTGGACGCTGGCCGGCGGCGGCCTGATCATGATCGGCGGTTACTTCAGCTTCCAAGGCATTGACGGCAAGGCGCGCTGGCATCGCACGGCGGTCGAGGAGGCGCTGCCGGTGACCTGCCTTCCCAATGATGACCGTCTCGAAATTCCGGAGGGCTTTCGTCCCGAGATCACTGGCTCAAGAGACCATCCGCTTTTTGCCGGCATTGAGGGCGAATGGCCGCTGCTGCTCGGTGCCAACGAGGTCGTCGCCCGCGATCGCGACGATGTCGAGGTTCTGGCGCGGCTGCCGCAGGACCAGGGCGGCCATCCCCTGCTGGTCACCGGGCGTCACGGCGAAGGGCGCACGCTGGTCTGGACGTCGGACATCGGACCGCACTGGCTGCCGAACAGTTTTGTCGAATGGCCCGGCTATGCGCGGCTTTGGACCAACGTGCTCCGCTGGGTCAGCAACGCCGTTTGATGATGTCGCCCCAAAGTGCGTTTTTGAGGCAACGACATGTATGAGAACAAAGGTTTGAAGCCGATCAGCATCACCGGGAACGGCGAGCTCGGCCGTTACCGCCTTCGCCTCACGGTCGTTCACGGCGGATCGGTGTTGCAGTTTCCGGCAACCTGGCTGACCGCTTCGCCGAACCCGGCGAGGTCGAAATCGGCCTCGCCGCGCCCCGCCAGCAGCCCGAACCGCCACGAAAGCTGGAGCCGGTTCGCGGCGACAAGGCGCCTGATCCCATCGGCGCCATCGCGCACCAGCATCCGGCCGCGCGGCCCGACCGACCAGCTTTCGTCGAACTTGCTCTCCTGATCGACCGTAATCGACATGGTGATCTTGCGGCTGGCCGAAACAGCGTCGTTCAGTTGCAGCCATTCAGTCCAATGCGGCTCGCCGTTTGCCCGGCAGGCAATCGTCAGGATCGGGCTGTAGCTCAAGGCACCGCCGCCGGTGATCAGCTTGTTGGTGGCGTAGAGCGAGGCCGTCACGAGGCCGTCTTCACTCGTGCCGAAGCGCCAGTTGTCAGGCACCGTGCCGGCCTGGGCAATGCCGCAGACCGAGATAAGGATCAGCGCGATTGCCGAAGCGTGTCCCAATTCGACGAACAGTCTCAACACGCCCTCCAACAACCAAGCGGCTTGCAATAGAAGCGCAGATAATGATCAAAGCTTGGTCGCCACAGGCCGTCGCTCGCGAAGCATGGCGGCTGTTGCAGTTTGGCAACGAAAAAGGCCGCCTCAAGGGCGGCCTTCCTGTTTCAGCGGAGCGCTGGTGTTATTCGGCGGCCTTCCTGTTTCAGCGGAGCGCTGGTGTTATTCGGCGGCCTTCTTCTTCGGCGCGGCCTTCTTCTTGGGCTCTTCCGCGTCGTCGGCCGTCTTGGCGTCGGCCTTCTTGACGGCGGCTTTCTTCGCCGGCTTCGCCTTCACGGCGGTCTCGTCCTCTTCGTCATCGGCCATCAGCTCTTCCTTGCTGACCTTGACGTCGGTGACCGAAATCTGACCGAGCAGATGGTCGACCACCTTTTCCTCGAACATCGGCGCCCGCAGCGTGTTCAACGCTTCCGGGTTGTTGCGGTAGAACTCGAAGACTTCCTGCTGCTGGTTTCCTGGATAGCGCCGCACCTGCTCGAACAGGCCGCGCTGCAGCTCTTCGTCCGATACGGTCACGCCGGCCTTCTCGCCGATTTCAGCCAGCACCAGCCCGAGGCGCACGCGGCGCTCGGCAAGCCGCAGATACTCGGCGCGCGCCTCTTCTTCCGTCGTCTCTTCGTCGGCGAAGGTGCGTCCGGCTGCTTCCAGATCACGATTGACCTGCGCCCAGATGTTGTTGAACTCGGCGTCGACGAGCTTCGACGGCGCCTCGAACGAATAAGCCGCGTCGAGCTGGTCGAGCAGCTGGCGCTTGACCTTCTGGCGCGTCATGGCGCCGAACTGGTTCTCGATCTGGCCGCGCACGACGTCGCGCAGGCGCTCCAGCGACTCCAGGCCGAGGTTCTTGGCGGTCTCGTCGTTGATTTCCAGCGCGCCGGGCTGGGACACTTCCTTGACGGTGACATCGAAGGTCGCTTCCTTGCCGGCCAGATGCGCCGCCTGGTAGTTTTCCGGGAAAGTCACGGTGACCTGCTTTTCGTCACCGGCCTTGGCGCCGACAAGCTGATCCTCGAAGCCGGGGATGAATTCCTTCGAGCCTAGCACCAGCGGCTGATCGGTGCCGGCGCCGCCATTGAAGGCCTCGCCGTCGATCTTGCCGACATAGTCGATGGTGACACGGTCGCCATTGGCGGCCTTGCCGGTCTTCGGCTCGTAGCTGCGCGCCGATTCGGCAACGCGCTGGACCTGCTCGTCGATCTCGGCATCAGGCACGTCGAACACCTGGCGCGTCACCTTGATGTCGGAAAAGTCCTTGATCTCGATCGCCGGGATGATCTCGTAGTTGAGGCGGAATTCGAAGTCGGCGCCACCGGCCAGGATCTTCTCGGCTTCCTTCTCGTCCTCGGTCATGATGACTTCGGGCTGCATGGCAGCCTTTTCACCACGCCCGGTAATGATCGAACGGGTCGAATCGTTGAGGATTTCGTTGACCACTTCGGCCATGAACGACTTGCCGTAGACCTTGCGCAGGTGCTGCACCGGCACCTTGCCAGGACGGAAGCCGTTGATGCGGACCTTGTTGCGGGCATCCGAAAGCCGCGCCATCAGCTTGGCTTCCATGTCACCGGCCGGCACGGTGATCTTGATCTCTCGCTTGAGACCGGAGTTGAGCGTTTCGGTGACCTGCATCGTAAAACCTTTGTTTTCACCAATGAGACTGCCACGGCCTCTGCCGTTCACAGCCTGCCGGTATATTCTTGCCGGGAATGGCTTTTGGTACGGAACCTGGCGATTTGACCGAAAACCCGGCTCAAACTCTCCCAAACTGCGTTCCAAAATGTGAATAAGTTCTTGTTTTTCCTACTTCTTATCACATTCTGCAGAAGCGGATCGTCGCGTCCCGTCACATTTGACACGCCTTTTGTCACAGGCGAGGCCAATTTTCAACAGTCTTCGCATCCCAGCGAATAACCAGCATTCGGGGCCTGCCCCACATCTTGTCGCTGGGCCACATCTTGTCTCTGACATTGACAGAATGATGGCCACATGGGATTGCCGGTCCATGCGGATGTGGCGGAACTGGTAGACGCCCTGGATTTAGGTTCCAGTGCCGAAAGGCGTGGGGGTTCGAGTCCCTTCATCCGCACCACCCTTCGAGCTTCGGGTGGCGGGCCACCCGAAAGCCCTGGCGAAGGAGGACCGGCGCCGTTCAGGCAGGCATCGGATTGAGCTTCAGATGCTGGATCAGGATGATGGTCTTGGCGTCGACGATACGGCCATCGGCGATGCCGGCCAGCGCCTCGTCGAGCGGCATTTCCAGAACCTCGATGTCCTCGCCCTCTTCTTGCGCGCCGCCGCCGGCCGAGATGCGGTCGGCGGGTGAATAGCGGCCGATGAAAAACCAGAGCCGTTCGGTGACGCTGCCGGGGCTCATATAGGGCGAAAACAGCCGCTCGATATCCTTCAAGCGATAACCCAGCTCTTCCTCGGCTTCCTTGCGGATGGCGGTCTCCGGATCGTTTTCGTCCAACAGGCCGGCACAGGCCTCGATCAGCGGCTCGCGGTGGCCGGTGACGTAAGCGGGATAGCGGAACTGGCGCACCAGAAGCACGGTCGAACGCAAGGGGTCGTAAGGCAGGATCACCGCACCATCGCCGCGATCATAGGTCTGGCGGATTTGCGTCTCCCACTGACCGTCGCGCCGGCGGTAGTCGAGGACGGTCTTCTTCAGGATGGCCCAGTCGTCGGAGAGGATTTCCTCCGAACGGACGCGAATACGATCTTCCATCCCGGTCTCCATGCTAAAGCGCGTCGCACTTCATGCTCCTGTTTATGCCTGTCGTTCTCCCAAAACCGGAGCCACTTTTGGGAGACATGCCTGGCCGAGGCGTAGCCGCGAACCGGCATTTCGGCAATCCCGCCCGTGATTGGTCCAGAAGCCCTTTCACCGCCTCGTGTCTGGCGCAGGCGCCATCGGTCGCCTAAATAGCTGCGAACCCTCCCGGAGTTTCTCATGACAGCGTCGCTTTTCCAGTCGATCACTCTCGACGGCCTCACCTTCCCCAACCGCATCGCCGTCGCGCCGATGTGCCAGTATTCCGCCGAGGACGGCTCGGCCAGCGACTGGCATCTCCATCACTGGATGAACCTCGCAATGTCCGGCGCCGGCATGGTCACGGTCGAGATGACCGATGTCGAGCGGCGCGGGCGTATCACCCATGGCTGCCTCGGCCTTTACTCCGAAGACAATGAAGCGGCCGCCCGCCGCGCGCTGGACGCTGCACGACGCGTCGCCGCACCCGGCACGAAATTCGGCTCCCAACTCGCCCATGCCGGCCGCAAGGCTTCGAACCGCAAGCCGTGGGAGGGCGGCGGACCACTGCAGCCAAACGAGGATCCCTGGCAGACCGTCTCCGCCTCGGCCATCCCCTACGACACCGGCTGGAACGTGCCGCACGCTCTGGAGGACGAGGAGATCCTACAGCTGATCGAGCGCTTCGCCGAGGCGGCAAGGCGAGCCGAACGCGCCGGCTTCGATTTCCTCGAACTGCACGCCGCGCATGGCTATTTGATCTTCCAGTTCCTGTCGCCCTTGTCCAACCAGCGCACGGACCGCTGGGGTGGCTCGCTGGAAAACCGCATGCGTTTTGCCGTCGAAATCACCAAGGCGGTGCGCAAGGCGGTGCCAAAGCTGATGCTCGGCGCAAGGCTGTCCGTGAAGGATTGGGTCGACGGCGGCTTCGACGTGGCGGACGCGATCGAAGTGGCCAAAGCGCTGAAGGACGAGGGCGTTGCCTATCTCTGCTGTTCGAGCGGCGGCAATTCGCCGTTGCAGAAATTGCCCACCGGCCCCGGCTATCAGGTGCATCTGGCGGAGGCGGTGCGCAAGGGCGCTGATATTCCGACCCGCGCCGTCGGCCTGATCGACGACCCCAAACAGGCCGAAGCGATCGTCACCGAGGGCCGCGCCGACATGGTGGCGCTGGCGCGGGCCTTCCTGGCTGATCCGCGCTGGGGGTGGCGTGCGGCGGCGACATTCAGCGAGACAATCCACCCGGCGCCACAACTTGCCCGTTCGGTGACCACGATGCAGCATTGGATGAAGGCGGCGGGCTGAACGGTTCGCGCTCCCGACACGGCGCTGTAGAGCCTTCAAACAGCCTCTGAGACGTTTGGGCGCAGGCTGACGGCCATGGTTGCAACCAAATTGGCTGCTTTGCGTTGCGGCCATGATGGACAACAAACCTTTTGAAGTGCCGGTCGTCGTCGAACTTGGCCACGTCGGCAAATATCGCCACATCCGCAGCGCCCAGGAAGCCGCGGAGTGCCTGATGACGGTGTGGCCGCTCAATCGCGGCCCGCGCCATCGTGATGCCCTCGACACTTGCCTCAAAGTGCTGGAAGGTTATCGTTCGACAGCAGATGCGCGCCGGGCGCTGATTGAAGCCGCCAAGGAATCGGAAGTGCTGGTGCCCGACGACAGACTGCCCGACGACCGACTGCATTGAGCAGACGGACCTTTCAACCGGAGGTTTTTCATGGCGAAGCTGACTTACAAGATCGTCGAACATGACGGCGGCTGGGCCTACAAGGTCGGAGCGACCTTTTCCGAGACGTTTCCGACGCATCAGGACGCGTTGCGCGCCGCCGAAATCGCCTCGGCCGAGCAGCAGGTCGCCGGAGCGACGGACGGCATCCAGTATGAGGACGCCGAGGGAAAATGGCATGAGGAACTGGCCGACGGCCGCGACCGGCCGCAGACAGAAGTCTCGGATTGATGTGGAGCGGTTCGGCGGAGCGCCGACCGCAGCGCCGTCCGGAGAGGGGACGCGCCAGCGGCCAGCGGCTGTCCTTGCGGACTAGCCCTCGAACATGGATTTCCAGAAAATCGGCGTGCGCTTTTCGGAAATCACGTTCTGGCTATTTGCCGCAATACTGATCGTTGACATTTTGCCCTGCGTTAGCGTCCGGGCCTGGTGTGTTGTGGGCACATGGGCCAATAGCGCCGGTGTTGCCTTGGGTGTTCAACCCGGAGCCGTCACTGATGCTTCCCGTGGTGTAGGGGTCGACAGTTGTCTGGTCGTTGTTACCGAACAGCCACCAGTCATGATTGTTTGAGTACCTGTCGTCCAGTGACTGCGCCATCGCCGATGTGGCGAGACCAATCGTCAGGACGGATGCTGCGAGAAGTTTTGTAACCATTGAATCACTCCGTATCTTAGCCGCCTTGGTGCGACACTCATAAAACCCGGTAGTCAGCCGAATGGTTCCTTGAAATTGTCGTGAAGCTGAGGTGAGGCCCCGATCAGCCCGGCCGGCGATGCGCTCGATGGATGCGGCGGTTTGCTCCGGGGCCATGAATTCCGGCAAGTGCCCCTTGTCATAGCACCCGTCGATGTGACCGAGATCTTGCTCGACCGCCACGTCATCGCAGAACATGGTGTGGAAACGAGTTGGCTTCGACCGAGCCATCCACCTCCGGCGGTCATGTAGTCGGGCAGGGAAGCCGGCGCCGCGGAGATGACATTGCGGCCACCGC
The DNA here is from genome assembly GCF_000513875.1 of Mesorhizobium sp. WSM1293. Lineage (NCBI taxonomy): Bacteria > Pseudomonadati > Pseudomonadota > Alphaproteobacteria > Hyphomicrobiales > Phyllobacteriaceae > Mesorhizobium > Mesorhizobium sp. WSM1293. The sequence goes on from NZ_AZUV01000015.1 coordinate 69,678, forward strand.
TGCGCCGCGCTATCTCAGACCACTCGCCTTCCCGGGCCACTCGCTTGCCGGAGCTTCCCATGCCTGAAATCGTGACCGCCGCCATGCTCGTCATCGGCGATGAGATTCTGTCCGGCCGCACCAAGGACAAGAACATCGGCCATCTCGCCGACGTCATGACGGCGATCGGCATCGACCTGAAGGAAGTGCGCATCGTCCCGGACGAGGAAGACGAGATCATCGCGGCGGTGAACGCCGTGCGCGCGCGCTACACTTATGTGTTCACTACCGGCGGCATCGGGCCGACGCATGACGACATCACGGCCGATTCCATCTCCAAGGCCTTTGGCGTGCCTTGCGAATACGATGCCCGGGCCTATGCGATGCTAGAAGCAAGCTATGCCGCGCGCGGCATCGAATATACCGAGGCCCGCAAGCGCATGGCACGGATGCCGCGCGGCGCCGATCTCATCGACAATCCGGTGTCGGTCGCGCCTGGCTTCCGCATCGGCAACGTCCACGTCATGGCTGGCGTGCCGTCGATTTTCCAGGCCATGCTCGACAATGTCGTGCCGACGCTGAAGGCCGGCACAAAGATGCTGTCGGCGACCGTGCCCTGCCCGTTCGGCGAAGGCCTCATCGGGGGGCCGCTGGGTGATATCCAGAAAGCGCATCCCGATACGATCATCGGCTCCTATCCGAAATATGGCGATGGCAAGTTCTGGACCGAACTGGTCGTGCGTGCCCGCAGCCAGGAGGCGCTGGACGCTGCCCGCGCCGATGTCGAGGCGATGGTCGCCGGCTTCGCCAGCAATCCCGGCTGATCTGGTCCAGACCGGAACAAAGCACGACGCTGCAACGTTTCCCCGGCACGAGTTCGCCAGCTCGTGAACTGAGGGATTGTCATGCGATTCAAAACCATCGTCGCCATTCTGCAGAACGAGCAGGACGCCGAGCGCGTGCTCGACTGCGCCATTCCGCTCGCCAACCGGTTCCAGAGCCATCTGGTCGGCATCCACGCCGAAACGCTTCCCGTGCCCTACACCTCTGCCACAGGCTTTCCCGACACCGAATTCCTGCAGGTTTCGGCAGACATGAACCGGGAACGGGCCGAGAAATTGAGGACGCTGTTTCTCAGGCATATCGAGGATTCCGGTCTTTCCTTCGAGTGGCGAAGCCTGGAGAGCTTTTCGGGTGACAGCGCGCTGACCGGGATTTCGAGCGTGCGGGCCGCCGACCTGATCATAGCAGCGCAGCGCGAAACGGGCGGCGATTCCAGCGCGGACGTTGACACGCTGGTCTACGATGCCGGCCGGCCGGTGCTGGTGGTGCCGCACGAGGGTCCGCTGATCACCACCTTCAAACGCGTCTTGCTCGCCTGGAACGGCAGCAAGGAAGCGGCGCGCGCCGCCTTCGACGCGCTGCCCTTCATCATCGAAGCCGAGAAGACCGACATATTGGTTATCGACCCTCCTGAAACGCTCGACGACAGCCCGGAGGCCGCCGGCGCCGAAATCGCGGCGGCGCTGTCGCGCCACGGCGCCACCGTCAGCGTCTCGGTGCAGCAGTCGGGCGGCAGTTCGGTCGATGACATCATCCAGACCAGGATCGCGGAAACCGGCGCCGATCTGCTGGTGCTCGGCGCCTACAGCCATTCATGGCTGCGCCAGCTTCTGTTCGGCGGCGTGACGCGCAGCGTGCTGCGCACCGCGCCGGTGGCAGCCTTCCTGTCGCGGTAAGCCCACAGCGATCGCTGGCCCTTGCCTTGCCAAGGCCCCTGCTCTTGCCAAGATGGGGGCTTTCCAGCTAATTCCGCGCGCATTCCCCTGTTTTCTTGCGCGCGATCCCCGCGTGCTGTGGAGTGCGCGACATGTCCCTTCCCGAAAAAGCCTTTCCGGTCTCCTGGGACCAGTTCCATCGCGACGCTCGCGCACTCGCCTGGCGGCTTGCCGGCGCCAACAAGGGGCAATGGAAAGCGATCGTCTGCATCACGCGAGGCGGGTTGGTGCCGGCGGCGATCATCTCGCGTGAACTTGGCATCCGCGTCATCGAAACCGTCTGCGTCGCCTCCTATCACGATTATACCAGCCAGGGGCAGCTGCAGGTCCTCAAGGAGATCACCCCTGCCCTGCTCGCCGAAGACGGCGCCGGCGTGCTGATCATCGACGACCTGACCGACACCGGCAAGACGGCGGGCATCGTGCGCGCGATGATGCCCAGGGCGCATTTCGCCACTGTCTATGCCAAGCCGAAAGGCAGGCCGCTGGTCGATACTTTCGTCACCGAAGTCAGCCAGGACACCTGGATCTATTTCCCGTGGGATATGGGCTTCACCTACCAGAAGCCGATCGCCGACGACCACGCCGGCTGATTCGCAACTACCTGCCTGTTACAGACCAGCAGCTTGCACCGGGGATGGATTTGCTTTCGCAAACACGTCCGGCAGAGCCGGATATTTCGCGAAATCGACGTCTATTGGCGGAAATTGGCCAGGCGAATGAAATTTTTTACTTTTATTGCCGACAATTAGCCGTAAGATTCGTGAGACGGCAAACGATTCCGGAGGCTGAGGCTAGCTTCTTCGATGTTGACGAGGCCAACGACACACAATCATCTGGCCGAAAGGGTCCGACGGCTCTTCGGCACCGCGCCGTGCCGCCTGCAGGTTGCCGCCCTGCCCTGGCGCGACACGGGAGACGGCGTCGAAATCATGCTGATCACCAGCCGCGATACCGGCCGTTGGGTTTTGCCCAAGGGTTGGCCAGAGGCCAGGGAGCCGCTCTGCGAGGCCGCGGCGCGCGAAGCCGGCGAGGAGGCCGGGCTGCGCGGCCGTGTCTCTCATCTTGAAGCCGGCCGTTACTTCTACGCCAAGGCGCTGGCTTCCGGCGAAGAAGTCCCGTGCGAGGTCCTGGTGTTTCCGCTGCATGTCGACAAAGTCGCGGACCGCTGGAAGGAAAAACGCTCACGCACCCGCAAATGGGTCCGTGCAAGCGAAGCGGTGCGCATGGTCAACGAACCCGACCTTTGCCAGATCATCGCCTATTTCTGCGCCGACCCGCACAGCTTCTCCTGACGGGCGGCCACACCGCGCTCTTTGCAAACGGGACTGGCTTGCAAAGGCTGGACACGCGTTGCCGCGCATCGACATGAATGCTTTGCTAAGGAATCAAAGGTAGGATTCGGCAGCTCTGGTATTTTTTGATCGATGGCGAATCCCGCAAATCCAATTCCAAACGAGTCCGACGAGCCTGAGCGCGAGCATCGTCCGCGCGTGCTTAAGGGCGGGTCGATCATCACCGGAATTTCGAATTCGGAAGTCGGCTGCACGCTGCGCAATCAACACGAAGGCGGAGCCGAACTGAAGATACCGCTGGAAGCCCGGGTTCCCGATCGCTTCCTTCTCTATGTGCCGCTCGACGGCATTGCCTATCGGTGTGAGGTCCGCTGGCGTCGCAATGACCGTATCGGGGTGCAGTTCACCGGCACCGAGCCAAAACCCAGGCTGCACTACGGCTGATCCATTGAGGCACGACGCTTTGGATCGTTGCCGCGTCCGGATTGCCTGGTGGCGACAAAATTGCGATCGCCGCACCGCATTCTATCCCCGTTATCCACATATGTGACACACAAGATGTTGGGGTCACAAAAGCTACGCAAACGAATCCTTGACGGCGCAAAACGAGTCGCCTTTTATAGGCCATGCGCTCCTGTTGAGAGTGCGACCGGAAAGTTCTGAGCCCGGTCTTTTTCCCGGATTATGTGCGTTTTGCTCGCATTTCCGCCTGGTTACGAGGCCGGCGGAAGCGTTGGAATTGTGGGGCGGCTGGGGTCGATAGGGACAATTGTCGGGCTTGAATAAATTGTCTGTTAATACTATATTTAGTGTTTGCAGGTAGGTTCGACGCTAGATAGTGTGAATTTCCCTCGACCGAGGGAATCGGAAAAAAATCAGTTTTGAGGGACCCGTGGGTTCGTCGGCGCGTTGGACAGGCACTTCGCAAGGAGTTTGACCAGCAGGGCCGGCGGAGGCTGCGAAATGGAGAGCCGGCCGTTTTCGAACGCCGGCAGACGGCGGACATGCGCGTTTCGCATCGGGGGCAGAAATCCCTGGGGAAAAGCGCTACATATAGACAAAAGGGACCGGACCAATGCGCATCGAGCGTCGTTTCACCAAGCCAGGACAGTCCGCCTATGCGGAGATCGAATTCCGCAAGGCGCTTTCGGAGATCAAGAATCCGGATGGCTCGGTGGTGTTCCGCTTGGACAATATCGACGTGCCGGCGCAGTTCTCCCAGGTCGCAGCCGATATCCTGGCACAGAAATATTTCCGCAAGGCCGGTGTTCCGGCACGCCTGAAGAAGATCGAAGAGAACGACGTCCCCTCCTTCCTGTGGCGCTCCGTCGCCGATGAGGCGGAACTCGCCAAGCTGCCGGAAGCCGAGCGCTACGGTTCCGAGATCGACGCCCGCCAGGTCTTCGACCGCCTTGCCGGCACCTGGACCTATTGGGGCTGGAAGGGCGGCTACTTCAAGGCGTCGGAAGAAGACGCACGCGCCTTCCGTGACGAGCTTGCCTACATGCTGGCCACCCAGCGCGTCGCGCCGAACTCGCCGCAATGGTTCAACACCGGCCTGCACTGGGCCTATGGCATCGACGGCCCGAGCCAGGGCCACTTCTATGTCGACCCGTTCACCGGCAAGCTGACCAAGTCGAAATCCTCCTACGAGCATCCGCAGCCGCATGCCTGCTTCATCCAGGGCGTACAGGACGACCTCGTCAACGAGGGCGGCATCATGGATCTGTGGGTGCGTGAAGCGCGCCTGTTCAAATACGGCTCCGGTACCGGCTCCAACTTCTCGCTGCTGCGCGGCGAAGGCGAAAAACTGTCCGGTGGCGGCCGCTCGTCGGGCCTGATGAGCTTCCTCAAGATCGGCGACCGCGCGGCGGGCGCCATCAAGTCGGGCGGCACGACGCGACGCGCCGCCAAAATGGTCATTGTCGACGCCGACCACCCCGATATCGAGGAATTCATCGACTGGAAGGTCAATGAAGAGCAGAAGGTCGCCTCGCTGGTGACCGGCTCGAAGATCGTCAAGAAGCATCTCGAAGCGATCATGAAGGCCTGCGTCAACTGCGAAGGCAATGGCGACGACTGCTTCGACCCGTCGATCAACTCCGCGCTGAAGCGCGAGATCAAGGCGGCCAAGAAGTCGGCCGTGCCGGAGAACTACATCTACCGCGTCATCCAGTTCGCCAAGCAGGGCTATAGCTCGATGTCGTTCAAGACCTACGACACAGACTGGGATTCGGACGCCTACCTCACGGTTTCGGGCCAGAATTCCAACAATTCGGTGTCGCTGAAGGATAATTTCCTGCGCGCCGTTGAGGACGATGCCGACTGGCACCTGACCGCCCGCAAGGACGGCAAGGTGCTGAAGACGCTGAAGGCCAGGGATCTCTGGGAAAAGATCGGTTACGCCGCCTGGGCGTCGGCCGATCCGGGCCTGCATTTCAACACGACGATGAACGACTGGCACACCTGCGCTTCCGCCGGTGCGATCCGGGCGTCCAACCCGTGCTCCGAATACATGTTCCTCGACGACACGGCCTGCAATCTCGCCTCGATCAATCTGCTGCCCTACCGCAACGCCGACGGCACGATCGACATCGCAGCCTACGAGCACACGGTGCGGCTGTGGACCATCGTGCTCGAAATCTCCGTCATGATGGCGCAGTTCCCGTCGAAGGAGATCGCCAAGCAGTCCTACGAATACCGCACGCTCGGCCTCGGCTATGCCAATATCGGCGGCCTGCTGATGACGTCGGGCATTCCCTACGACTCCGATGAAGGCCGCGCGATCTGCGCCGCACTCACCGCGATCATGACCGGCATGGCCTATGCCACCTCGGCCGAGATGGCCGGCGAACTCGGCGCCTTCGCCGACTACGACCGCAATGCCCAGAACATGCTGCGCGTCATGCGCAACCATCGCCGTGCCGCCTATGGCGAGAAGCAGGGCTACGAGAAGCTCGCCGTCAACCCGGTGCCGCTCGTCGCTTCCGACCTGAAGCAGCAGGACCTTGCAACCCACGCCAAGGCCGCCTGGGACCGCGCCATCGAACTCGGCGAGGAGCATGGCTACCGCAACGCGCAGGCGACCGTCATCGCGCCGACCGGCACGATCGGCCTGGTCATGGATTGCGACACCACCGGCATCGAGCCCGACTTCGCGCTGGTGAAGTTCAAGAAGCTGGCCGGCGGCGGCTATTTCAAGATCATCAACCGCGCCGTGCCGGAAGCGCTGCGCACGCTCGGCTATTCCGAAGCCCAGATCGCCGAAATGGAGGCCTATGCGGTCGGCCACGGCAACCTCAACCAGGCGCCGGCCATCAATCCCGGCGCGCTCAAGGCCAAGGGCTTCACCGACGACAAGATCGCGGCGCTCAACGCAGCCTTGAAGTCGGCCTTCGACATCAAGTTCGTCTTCAACCAGTGGACGCTCGGCGCCGACTGGGTGAAGGAGACGTTCGGCTTCACCGACGAGCAGCTCAACGACTTCTCGTTCGAGATGCTGCCGGCGCTCGGCTTCTCCCGGAAGGACATCGAGGCCGCCAACATCCATGTCTGCGGTGCGATGACGCTGGAAGGCGCGCCGTTCCTCAAGGCCGAACACCTCGCCGTGTTCGACTGCGCCAGCCCGTGCGGCAAGATCGGCAAGCGCTCGCTTTCGATCAACAGCCACATTCAGATGATGGCGGCTGCACAGCCCTTCATTTCCGGCGCGATCTCGAAGACCATCAACATGCCCAACGATGCGACGGTGGAAGACGCCAAGGGCGCCTACATGCTGTCGTGGAAGCTGGCGCTGAAGGCCAACGCGCTCTACCGCGACGGCTCGAAACTGTCGCAGCCGCTCAATTCCTCGCTGCTCGCCGATGGCGAGGACGATGAGGATGAAGCCGTCGAGCAGCTGCTCGCCGCACCTGCGGCAGCACGTGCCGCACAGATCACCGAACGGATCGTCGAGCGCATCATCGAGCGCGTGTCGCGCGAGCAGGAAAAGCTGCCCGGCCGCCGCAAGGGTTACACGCAGAAAGCCAAGATCGGTGGCAACACCATCTTCCTGCGCACCGGCGAATATGACGATGGCCGTCTCGGCGAGATCTTCATCGACATGAACAAGGAAGGCGCTACCTTGCGTGGCCTTCTCAACAACTTCGCCATCGCCATCTCGCTGGGCCTGCAATATGGCGTGCCACTCGACGAATATGTGCACGCCTTCACCTTCACCAAGTTCGAGCCGGCCGGCATGGTGCAGGGCAATGACGCCATCAAGAGCGCGACGTCGATCCTCGACTACGTGTTCCGCGAGCTGGCGATCTCCTACCTCGGCCGCAACGATCTCGCCCATGTCGACCAGTCGGACTTTTCCAACACCGCACTTGGCCGTGGCATCAGCGAAGGCAAGACCGATGCGGTCTCCAAGGGCCTGACCCGTGGCGCCTCGCCGGTGAAGCTGGTGTCGCGCGTCAGCGGCAACGATCCGAAAGGCTTTGCGGCCCCCTCGGGCGCCCCTGCCCGCTCGGCACCGACCGCCTTCTCCGGCTCCAACGTGCTGGCGCTGAAACCCGCCAGCGACGAAGCGGTCGCCTACAAGCGCGACTATGAGGAGCGGGCAAAGGAATTGGCCGAGGACATCGCCTTCGAGGAAGCGGCGGGTGCTGCCTCCGACGCCACGGCAGGATTGTTCACCGACGCGGCGGCCGTCGAGGCGGCCGAAGCAAAAAAACTCGCCAACGACCGCCGCGCCAAATCGCTGCTCCAGGGCTACACCGGCAATTCCTGCTCCGAGTGCCAGAATTTCACGATGGTGCGGAATGGGACCTGCGAGAAGTGCGACACGTGCGGCTCGACGAGCGGGTGCAGCTGAGGCTTCGGGAGTTTCCGACATGATGGCTGAGCGGGAGCAACCCAAGTTCCGGCTTATAGTCGGAGGCAACCAAAAGCCTGCTAGATGGTTGTCGCCGCCGGCGACTGCCATCGGTAGGTCACCCTTCGACAAAAATCGGATTATGGCCTATCGGCTCACCACCGGTGACCTTCAAAAACACTTGGACGCTCGCCAGCGGCAACCTATCCTCGACCTTTGGTGGCATGTTCATGGGCTGGTGCCACCAATATCGGGAGCAGCAAAATTTGATACCGCAGACTCTCGAGGAACTCGCGGGTTAGGTGGGGCCCACGCTTGCTTTCGTGGCTTGATGCGACCTGCCGGCGAGGACGACCGAGGATTCGATTACGTGGCCTTCGTGACCAAACCCGCAATAGGGCTGAAGTATGAACCTTCGATGGGATGCTTGATCAAAAAGTTCGACATGCCCGCTGACCTCGTATTTGTGATATACGCTCGGCTTGATTTTCCGGAGGGCCGGAGGCATAATCAAATGGATGGTAAGCCGCCGGTAACGGAAGGTGTGATCGTGCTTTGGCAGCTCGTCGAGTGCGATCCCGAGAATCCGATGCTGCCAATCGATCATAAATCGCGTTTCCGTCGGAGACTGTGGTAGAGCAGGACAAGTAGCTATGGGCATGCTAACCGCAAAGTTTGGTGAGTATACGCCGAGAGCACTGTACTACGAAGACGCCGACGCTCTTGAGTACGTTAGAGTTGACGCCCCGGTTGTGCACCGGCGCATTGATGAATTTCTTACTTTGATACTAGATCTCGAAACTCGTGAACCTGTTGGCTTTAAAATAAAGGGCTTTCGAAATTTTTACTTAAGAACGATAAAATCTAGCCCGCGCACCATAGAGGCGCCATTTCTACGCTTGGTAACCGTCCTGGAAGATTTAATGACAGAACTTGGCGAAGGCTTTTTCTCGGAAGCTCCGCGACGTGATGCATATCAAGCAGCCGCCGACATCGCTACCCAAGATCAGGTTATTCTTTCCGACTTTCCCAAAGCCGCTTGACGTCGACCGAAGCTAAAGGTCGATAAGCGCCTTTTTGTCTTACACAAGCTGGGAGTACCGTGCTCCGCACTGTCTAGCGCGCCAAGATTTGCAGCGTCTGCTCATCACACAACGGCTCATCTGTCCTATTCGCACAAACAGCAGCTTGCGCCCCTCACCCGCCGGCACCTCGAAATACTGGATGCCGTCAGGCATTTCGCCCCAGTCGCCACAGACGGCTCTGGAATCTCATTGGGGTCGGCTACCGCCTTCAGCTCTTTCGCGTAGGCGGCCTCGGGGCTGAATGTGTAGCGCTTGACGCCGGCGGGTATGGCGCCCTCGGTGTAAGGCGTCGGATTCGATAACTTGTTTGCATCTGGCCATGCCTTCGGCCTGCCCAGATCAAAGCCTCTCAGCATGCCATCTCAGATGGTCGTCCATGAAGCTGGAGATGAAAAGATACGAGTGATCGTATCCATCCTGCATCCGCAGCTTTAGCGGAATACCTGCTTTGGCGCAGGCCGCTTCAAGCAGCCAAGGCCTCAGCCCGTCGTCAAGAAATCCGTCCGACGTTCCCTGATCCACCAAAAATTCGGGGAAACGGTATCCGTCGTCGATGAGCGACGTCGCGTCGCAGCTTCGCCACGAGGCCTCATCCTTGCCGAGATACTTCTCAAAAGCCGGTCTCGACCAGCCGGCGGTGCTTGGCTGGGCGATCGGGGCGAACGCCGAGCAGCTCTTGAACCGCTGCGGATTCTTCAAGGCAATCGTCAGCGCGCCATGCCCGCCCATCGAATGGCCAAAGATTGCCTGGCGTGCCATATCGGCTGGAAATTCAGCCGCGATGAGGGCCGGCAACTCCTCGGCGATATAGGAATACATACGATAGTTCTTCGCATAAGGCTCTTGCGTCGCATCGAGATAGAAGCCGGCGCCGGAGCCGAACTGCCAGTTGTCTTTTTCATCCGGAATGTCGGCCCCGCGCGGGCTGGTGTCGGGACAAACGACGATCAGGCCGAGCTCGGCGGCCATGCGCCTGTACTCGCCCTTGTCCATTACATTGGCGTGGGTACACGTCAGGCCTGAGAGATACCACACAACGGGACAAGGCGCCTCCCGCGCCTGCGGAGGTATGAAAACGGCAAAAGTCATGTCGCAACGGCAACTCGTCGACAAATGGGAATAGACGCCCTGCACGCCGCCATGGGCTTTCGCTTGAGAGATGATTTTCATGTGTTCTCCACGTTGCAGGTCGAATGACGGTCGGCCCCACCACTACCCCAGCGGCAAGCACTTGCGTCCTGCCATCGTATGGTTCCTGTGTCGACGGATCTCAGCGCGGAAAAAGAACCTCGCCCATTCCAAGCACTGCGTTATCCCCGCCATATTTGCGCGGTGCGCTCCCCAGAAGCGGCCGTTTCAAAATGCCCTCGGCAATCAGATAACGATCGATGATGGCGGCGAAGACGCTTTCGGGTGCGCCGCATTCGACGAAGCTCGGCGACATGCGTGCCGGCGCGCGATCGAGAAGGATCGAACCGCGACGCATCAGATAGCCGGGCATCTCACCGGTGCCACCGGCCACCACCAGGGTGCCGGCGATCATACGGCTGCCTGCATGGTCGCCGGAGCCTTTCAGCACCGCGATCAGGCCGCGCCGCATGCGGTCCGCGGCGAAGGCGCCCGCTTTGCCCCTGACGATCAAAACACCGCCGTTCATGCCGGCCAGTTCCCCGACGAGCGGCGCACCGAGGTGGTCGCCGGCATTGCCCGTTATCTCAAGCCTGCCGCCGCGCATGCCGGAGCCGGCGTGTGGACCCGCATTGCCTTCGATCGTGAGCTTGCCACCGCGCATAGCGCGCCCGGCCTGGGCGCCGGCATTGCCAACGAGGCGAACCGACCCACCCCGCATGCCTTGCGCCACAAGGTCGAGGCGCGTGCTTCCGCCTTCGAACACGATGTTTGTCGGATCGCTGCCGGCGACGCGAAAAATGTCGCCCACCTTCGAGCCGTGCTTCGTCATGCCGATCTGGATTCTTTCAACGTCGCGCCTGTCGATCCCGGCCAGCCGCTCCGGCGTCAGCGGCGACAGGTCAAGGCGCTCCGGCGGCTCGGCAACCAGGGTGAAGGTCAGCGCCTTCATGGCAGCATATCCTTCAGCGAGTAGATGAATTTTCCGAGCTTGCCGCCGTAATTGCCGGCGCTGATCCGAACCGCGCCTCTTTTCGGGCCGAGCTCTATGACAGCCTTGATGCCGGCCTTCATCGCGGCGGCAACTGCCTCATTGGTCTCACCATCGATGACGATTTCCAGGACGGCGTTGATGTCGGGACCGAGTTCACTCGCGACGACGCCGCGCAGTGTCGGCGCGTAGGCTTCGTTGGCCGAGGCGATCATGCCTTTGTATTTGCCACCAATCTTGGAACCCGAACGGGCAATGCCGCCCGGAAACGGCACGATGGCGCCAGGCACCATGCCGATCGCAGCGACCGCGGCCTCGGCAGCGGCCAAAGCGTTGGCGCTGCTTTGCGCCATGACAAAGAAATTGCCGCCACCGACAGCTTCCTTCGTCAGTCCGCTCGTTGCTTCGCACAGGAACTCGCCATCCATGACGGGAATACGCCAGAAATGCCTATCGCCGATCTTCTTGGAGATTTGCCAGCCGTCGCCGAAATAACGCAGTGCCGAACCGAGCTTGAGCTCGGCGCTGCCCTGCAGCCCGGCAAAGCAGGCGGAACCCGGCGAGGTCAAAACGCACTGGCCGACACGATTGAGCAGTTGTTTCTGCAATTCGTCCGTTCCCATCGCGAAAATCATGACGCGGCAGCCCGGCCGGCCATCCGGTGTAGCCGATGGCGGCAGGTCGAGATCGATTGCCGCTTCGCAGCCGCAACCGATCACCGAGGTGGCGAAGCCGGTCATCGTGATCGCCGCCTGGCGAGCCCATTTCCGGCTCGGCGCGGTGATGACGATGGCGGTTGCGCGCATGCCGAAGGCTTCCGCGAAGGTATCGTCGATCGTTACGCCATTGATGCTCATGTTCGGCATGGCACCTCGCCGAATGGCTGTTCGCGCGCAATCGCGGAATCCGGGAAATTAAACCAGTCCAGCGACAGGCCGTAGCGCTGCTGGTGATAGTCCTCGAGCCGTCGCACCATTGCCTTGTCGACAGGCGGCTTGAGCCTCAATGCCTTGCCCCAGCGGTAATGGATGATTTCCCCGTCTTGCACGACGAGATCGCCATCCTTGAAAACATACGCCGCCTCTCCGAGCATTTTGGCGATACTGCGGTCCCTGCGATAGACAGCGACGTCGGCTGTTGCGCCGGCGCCGAGATGGCCTCGATCCGTCAAGCCGAGCAGCTTGGCCGGCGCCGCGCGCGTCATGATGGCGATTTCCTCGAACGTGTATTCGCGGTCGATCGCGGCCAGGGTAGAGAGCGCCAGGGCGGATCGTGAAAGTCCGGCGGCCATTTCGGTGCGCGCTTCCCGGCTCATCAGCAGTTCGAACAGCGCCGGATAGGCGGTAAAAGGTGCACCGTTGGGATGATCGGTGGTGAAGAACACACGCCAGGGATCGTCGATCAGGAGAAAAAGCTCGAGCCCGATCGCCCACTGCATCGTGCCGTAGAAGTCCTTGCCATAGCTGTAGGGCACGATGCCGCCGCCATTGCCGTCACCGTCATGAATGACGGTCTTTTTCGGGTGTGCGCTGCCACGCGCCGAAAACTGCCGCATGACGTCGGAGGAGACCGTGACCGTCTGGCCGAACATCACCTGGCCGATATCGATGGTGACTTCCGGCGTCGCGTTGACCAGTTCGGCAAGCCGTGCGGCGGCAGAGGAAAACCCGCGTTTTCCTTCCGTGCCATAGCCATAGAACTGGAGGTGGGCGAGATGCAGCGGCAGTCCATCCGCCGCTGCAATCGTCGCAGCCGCCGTATCCGCCGATCCGGGGCTGCCCAGATTGTTGCAATGGACATGCAAGGGATGCGGCAAGCCAAGATTGTCGACGGCGGCCTGCAGCGTCTTGACGATCTTGCGCGAACTGACGCCATAGGAAGGCACGACATCATCCAGCGAGAAGGTGCGGACGTTCTCCTTGAAGGCGGCCGCCGCACCGGCGTTGATCACCTTGACCCCAAGCGCTCGCGTCGAAGCGACCGTCCAGGCGACATAGTCCTCGATCATCGTCTGGGGGGCGTCGTCGCGGATCATCGACAACAGGAAATCGTCATTGCCGAGAATGGCAAGGGTCGCTTTGTCGATGATCGGGATGTCGGCCAGTTCGAGATGCGTGTGCAGCGCCGCTCCCGGCGACATCGCCGGCTCGACGACCGTCGTAAAGCCCATCTTTGCGTAGAGGCAGCCGGTCTGGAACGTCGACCAGCCGGCATTGGCGAGCGGCGTCATTGCTGGCCGCAGCTGATGGGCGGCATGCTGTTCGGGCAAGAGCAGCCGCGCGGTGTTCACATTGCCGCCACCGATGTGGGAGTGGATGTCGATGGCGCCAGCCATCACGATGCAGCCGCTGGCTTCGACGGTCCGGTCGGCCGCCCCTCCCGCCGGCGCCGGAACGATCTTGTCGTCCTTGATCCAGAGGTCGCCTTTGCCGAGACGGCCGTTGACGGGATCGATGATGTCGCCGTCGGCGATTTTCGTCAGCATGGCAGTGGCTCGAGGAAAGCGTGGGTAGCGATCAGGCGGATAATCGTCGCGGCGGAGGGCAATTGCGAGGCCGCTTGCGCATCGATCGACCTGAGCGAGCCCGTGCGGCTGGAGTAGACAACCGCATCGTGATCGACCCCAGCCTCGCCGATGGCCATGGTGACTGCGGCGCCGGCAACCGGCTTTTCCGTTTTCGTCAGCACAATCAGCGCCATGCGTGCCCTTTTTTTCTGTAGTTGGGCCGTTGCGGCGGAGATCCGCAGGTGCAGGTCAGCTTCGCCGGCAGCGATCATGCGCTCCACATCGCAGCGCCAGGGATCGAATTCAGGGAGGCCGCGCGCAAAGCCGGTGCGCAGCGGAAAACCTGTCATCCAGGCCGAGGCGAGCGCGCTTCCCCACCCGTTTTCGCTCGCCGGCAGATAAAGGCCGGATGCGCGCGATTTGCGATTGAGATCGGCGATCAGTCCTTGCAGCATCTCCAATGCCAAGCCTTCGGCGGCGTGGCCTGAAAACAGGAACACGGGAAAATGCGCGGCCGCCAGAGCTTTGGCAAAATCATTGAAATTCGACACCGGTTGCGATGTATGCCGCCCTTTGTACTGTGCCCTCAGTGCCGCCAGCGTGGCGGCGAGGCTAGCTTGGCCACAGGAAAGTTGTGTTGCCTTGCGTCCGCCGTTCAGCGGCGGCACAGACATCCCGTTTGGGCCTACCACGAAGAACGCGCGCTGGTTGCCGGTCGAGAGGTCGGGAACCGTCCCGGCAAGTTCGCCGACAAGACCATGATGGGTCCGCGGGAGCTCGCCCACGATCACCACGACATCGGCACGCCGGCGCGTCTCTCCGGGGGCGACGGTCATTGCCCCCTTGTCGGTAAAAAGCGCGGTCTCTCGGGCAAGTGCCGCACCATCGGCATGGTCGTATGCCGCGCCAGCCCGCTCAGCCAGCGCGATCGCCGCCCTCGTGCCATCTATATCCGTATCAAAGCTGAAAACCGGGCACCGACTTGACGACAATAGCGACGCGGCATGCGCAGCCGCGTGCTCAATCAGCGCTTCCCGGTTGCCGATCCAAGCAACCGCCATTCGCTAAACTACTTTCTGGTGCCGGCTCGATCCTAGACGAAACTGGATTGGCCGTGAACCCCACCCTGCAGCGGATCAGCGAATGTTTTCATACGCGTCAACAAATTCCGACCCTGCTTAGTCATATTTGACGTAAGCGAAGCGTTGATCGGTCAGTGGAGTGCCCTCCAGTGCCCCGCCTTCCTTGGCCGGCTGCCACTGGACAACGTCCTCGATCTTTTTCGCCAACTCGAAATCCTTGTCGGTAATGCCTTTCGCCGCGTGATTCGTCAGGCGCACCTCGACCCAGGCATAGGAGGCGGTGATATCAGGATGGTGCCACGCCGCCTCGGCGAGATGACCAACCGTGTTGATGACCATGAGCGTCGATTTCCAGCTGTGGGTCTTGTATTTGCGCCGGATCCAGCCGTTTTCATAACGCCATTTCGGCAGCTCCTTCTCAAGCCGGTCGGCGATCTCGGCTTCCGAATAGACCTTTTCCTTGACTGTCTCGTTCATCTCGACCTCCGCGAATTGCTCGGTCTGTCACACGCCGGAGCCGGCAAACACGTATGCGTTCTCTTTGGCTTGCCCCATCGACGAAAACAGTTATCATGGTACCGGGCACCTAAACTTCCATGATGCATCCATGATGCACCCATCGGGGGGCAGATGTCGAATTCTGTTACCATACGAGTGCCCGCTCGCCTGCACCTTGGCTTCCTTGATCTCAATGGCGATGCTGGACGGCGGTTCGGCAGCGTCGGGCTTCCATTGAGCGAACCCGAAACCGTCGTCACCCTGTCGCGGTCCAGCGAGACCATCGTCGAAGGCTCCGAGAGCACCCGCGCCAGCGAGCATCTGTCGACGCTCTGCAAGCATCTCGGCATTCGCGGCCAGCACCATCTGGTGGTAGAGCAGTCGATCCCCAGTCATGCGGGTCTGGGCTCCGGCACGCAGATCGCCCTTGCCGTCGCCTCGGCGTTGCGCACTCTCCATAATTTGCCTCTGGATATCGCCGGCGACGCTAACCTGCTCGAGCGGGGCGGCCGATCCGGCATCGGCATCGCAAGTTTCGAAGATGGCGGCGTCATAGTCGACGCCGGCAAGAACGACCGCGGCGGAACGCCTCCGGTCGTCGCGCGGCTGCCGTTTCCGGAAGAGTGGCGCGTCCTCCTCATCCTCGACCATTCCGGTCATGGACTGCATGGAGCAGCCGAGGTTGCGGCGTTTCGCTCGCTGCCGCCATTCCCGACGGCAGGCAGTGGGGAGATCTGCCGGAGGGTGCTGATGGGCATAATGCCGGCTTTGGTCGAGCGGGACCTTCCGGCATTCGGCGCCGCCGTCACCGCGATACAGATGCTGATCGGCAGCCATTTCGCCCCGGCCCAGGGCGGCGTGTTCACCTCGAAGCGAGTCGAGATGGTGGCCCACTGTCTCAATGAAGCAGGCGCCGTCGGCATCGGCCAGAGTTCCTGGGGGCCGACAGGCTTTGCCTTCGCGCCATCGCAGGACGCCGCACTCAAGTTCGTCGACGCGGTTCGGAAGACGACAGTTGAGGGCGGCCTTGAGGTCAAGATCGTCAAGGGCAGGAACTCCGGCGCGAAGATCAGTTCAACCAAGCTGGATCTCGTCGGCAGCTGACGCTTCAGGTTCAGGCAGAAAGGCAAGAAATGGCCCGCAAACACATCCTGCACATGCTGACACCGTTGAAGCAGATGAGCCCCTTCGACGTGAACATGGCGCTCGACGCAGGTTTCGACGCCGTCGTCCCCTATGTCGATGTGGGCCTGGCCGAAGTGACAGGACTGGTCCAGGACGCGATCTTTTCACGCCCGCCGGATGCGGGTGTCGACACCGGCATCTTCATCGCCGGGAAGGATGCCTCGTTGGCGCTCGACATGTTCGACGCCGCGAAGAAGGCGATGGTGCCGCCTTTCCAGATTTCGGTATTTGCCGATCCAGCCGGCTCATTCACCACAGCCGCGGCGATGGTGGCCAAGGTCGAAAAGGCGCTGGAGAAGAAATTCCAGCGTGCGCTCAGGGATACGAGGGTGGCTGTTTTCGGCGCCACCGGCGTCGTCGGCTTCTGCACCGCCGTCATCGTGGCAGGGGAAGGTGCCCGGGTCACACTTGTCGGACATGACGGCATCGAACGGGTCAAGCAGATCGCGGCCGAGATCGAAAGCAGGTTCCACCTCACCGTCGATGCGGCTGACGGATCGAGCGACGCCCGCAAGACAAAGCTGGTCGAAGCCAACGAAATTATCCTGGCTTGCGCCAAAGCTGGCGTCCAGGTGGTCTCCAAAGCCCAATTGAAAGGCAATGACCTGCTTATTGCGGCCGACGTCAATGCCGTTCCCCCGGCCGGCATCGAAGGATTGGCCGTCAATGCCAATGGTGATCCACTCGATGCGGCAAAAGCTGTCGGCATTGGTCCGCTTGCCATCGGCAATGTCAAATATAAGGTCGAATTCGGTCTCTTCAAAAGAATGATCGAATCCGAAAAGACGATCACGCTCGGTTTTCAGGAAGCGTTTTCCCTTGCACGCGAGATTGCCAAGTAACGCCGGATCTCTCTTGATCGCGGCAATTTCAGGCCGGGCGCTGGCCGCCGCCGCGCGTCGCGCCGGCTATCGTCCGCTGGTCGCCGATTTCTTTTGCGATACGGACACCGTCGCGCTCGCAGAACGCGCGACAATGCTGCCAGGCGACCTGCAAGGAGGCATCGACGGTGAGCGCATCATCGACACGCTTCGGCGATTGGCTGGCGACGACCTGCCGGCCGCCATTGTCCTGGGCCCAGGGTTTGAGCGGATGCCTGAGACCGTGGACGAAATCGCGCGACACTTTCGGCTCGCCGGCAATGGCGGCGCCGCGATCCGCAGGATCAAGGATCCGCAGTTGCTGGCCGATGATTGTGCCGAACTCGGCATCCCGCATCCGCAACTGCGATGGGACCAGCCGCCTGACCCGGAGAACTGGGTGGTCAAGACCGCGGGGGGCGCCGGCGGCGGACACGTCAGACGAGCAGCCGGAGAAAGCCCGACCGCCGGCCGCTACTTCCAGCGCTTCGTTGCCGGTCGCAGCATCTCGGCCCTGTTCGTCGGCAATGGTCAAACCGCGCACCTCGTGGGTTTCAGCCAACAATGGACGTCTCCCGCCCCCACAGCGCCCTATCGCTACGGCGGCGCCGTACGGTTGAGACGCTTCGATCGCAGACAGGCGGCGGTCATCGGCGGCTGGCTCTCAAGTCTGACGCGGCGCGCCGGCCTGGTTGGATTGTGCAGCGCCGATCTGATCCGCGGACCGGATGGCTACACGTTCATCGAGATCAATCCGAGGCCGGGCGCCACCCTCGACATTTTCGACGATGTTGACGCGCCATTGATCGAAGCGCATCTGCGCGCCGCGACGGGTCAGGTCTTCCGCTTGCCGCGCTTCGTCGATTCGATGGCGTCGATGGTGACCTACGCCGCGACGCCAATCACTCACTTTCCGTCGATTGCCTGGCCTGAATGGACAGCGGACCAACAGTCGGCTGGCACCCGTCTGATTGCCGGCGACCCTGTCTGCACGGTCTTCGCGCGCGGTCCGAGCGCCCAATCGACCAAGCGGCTCATCAAGGGACAAGCCAGCCAATTGCAACTCCAATGGGAAGGAGACCGGACATGAAAGACGGTTCGGCATTCCTGAACGACAATGCACAGCGCATCGTTGACGGCATGATCGGCGACGCCGAACGCCTGCGTATCGTCGTTTCCAGGGGACCATTGGGCGAGCGCCTGATCGATGCCGGCGCCAAGACCGTCGGCAGCGTCGAGGCCGGGATGCGCATGGCTGAGGCTGCGATGGGCGGTCTCGGCGGCGTTTCGGTATTCATGGATCGCGCGTCACAGCAATGGCCGTTCACCGTCGAAGCGCGATCTTCGCAGCCGGTGCTGGCCTGCCTGGGCAGCCAGTATGCGGGCTGGAACCTGTCTGGCCAGGACTATTTCGCGATGGGATCTGGGCCTGCGCGGGCCCTCGCCCGGGTCGAACCGCTGTTCGAAACACTTTCCTATCATGACATCGCATCGTCCGCGGTGCTTATCCTTGAGACGGCCGAACCGCCTCCCCGCGCGACCGTTGAGAAAGTGGGCAAGGCAACTGGACTGGCGACGGAAAAGCTCACCTTCCTCTATGCGCCGACACAAAGCCTTGCCGGCGGCGTGCAGATCGTGGCGCGCGCGCTCGAGGTTGCCCTGCACAAGATCAACGATCTCAAATTCCCGCTGGAAAACGTTGTCGACGGCATCGGAACGGCGCCGATCCCCGCCCCCCATCCGGATTTCCTGACCGCTATGGGCCGAACCAACGATGCCATCATCTATGGCGGCAGCGTCCAGCTCTTCGTCAAAGGATCGGCAAAGGAGGCTGGCAAACTCGCGGAAAAACTTCCCAGCAGCGCCTCACGGGACTACGGCCAACCCTTCGCCGAGATCTTCACGCGGTTCAAGGGCGATTTCTATGCCATCGACCCGTTGCTGTTCAGCCCGGCTGAAGTGATCGTGACAGCGATCGAAACCGGCGATACTTTTCGCGCCGGTCGGCGTGATCTGAAGATGCTCGAACGGAGTCTCGGCTAGGACATGGCGGTGCAAAGGGATTCGTCTGTCATTCGCCCGCCCGGCGACTGCCTTCCGTGCAGCCCTGCCGCGGACGCTGCCATGAGGGCCTGGAATCGCTCGCGCCGCCGACATTCCCGCACCCGAGAGGCCACATGATCCCTCGCATCCTGATCGTCAGCGACAAAGTGGACACCGGCTCCAACGGCCTGGCGGCAGGACTTGGTCGGGGGGGCGCCGCCGTTACAGCCGTGCCGCTGGCGGCGATCGCATTCGATACCAGCAGCCCGAGCGGACTTGCGATCCCCGGCTTCGGCGGCACGCTGCCCGACGCCGTGCTCGTCCGTTCGATCGCCGCCGGATCGTTCGAAGCGGTTACCCGGCGCCTCGGGGTGCTGCACGCGTTAAGCAGACTGTCGGTTCCCGTATGGAATTCCGCGCAGGCGATCGAGCGCTGCGTCGACAAGTCGATGACGACATTCCTCCTGAAAAATGCCGGCCTGCCTACGCCACGCACCTTTGCCGTAGAAGGACTTGCCGTCGCCGAGGAGGTCGCGGCGCAAGAGCTTCCGCGGGGATCGCTGGTGCTGAAACCATTGTTCGGGGCGCAAGGCCGCGGCATAAAGCTGATCCGCACGTTCTCGGACCTGCCGGCCGCAGAAGAGGTGAACAGCGTCTACTACCTTCAGCAATATGTGTCGCGTGCCGGTCCGCCTTTCCGGGATTTCCGCGTGTTTGTCTGCGCCGGAGAGACCGTGGCGATGATGAGCCGCATCAGCGACGACTGGATCACGAACGTCAACCGGGGTGGCGTGCCGGAACAGGTTTCCGAACATGGCAAGGCGGAACTGGCATCGCTGGCCGTCGCTGCGTCAGCCGCGGTCGGCGCGGATTTTGCCGGCGTGGACATCGTGCGGGCTGACGACGGCAATCTGTTCATACTCGAAGTGAACAGCATGCCCGCATGGTCGGGATTGCAGTCGGTGGTCGCCGTGAACATCGCCGAAGCAATCGCCGATGCCTTGCTGAAACTTCTGGCCGACCGCGCCGAGGCGGCCGCCGCACCGCGGCCCTACCGTTTTGCCGCGCCTGCGAATTCGTGAGGGCGGGCAAGTTGGCGCTTTCGCGTGAACGCCTCCGGGCCAGCTATAAGAATGCCTGCAGGATGGAGATCGAAGCCCTAAAGCCGGGCAACGTCCATCTGTTCGCCGACGGACACGGCATGTCCGCCGCCCAGTTCATGACAAGTGCGGAGGTTTCCTCCGGGCCGCTGACCGATCCTCGTCTGCCGGTCGGGCAGCGGATGCTGGAGGCGGTGCGCGCGACACGACTGGCGGTCGCAACCAACACCAATCTCGGAATCATCCTTCTGGCAGGGCCTCTGATATGCGCTGCCGAAATGGGCGGTGACAGACTGCGCGACAATCTCGATTCGCTGCTTCGGGCTTTGAGCGTGCAGGATACCAAGGCGGTATTCGAGGCGATCGTCACGGCCGCGCCAGGCGGCCTCGGAGAAGCCGCCAACGATGTGCGGCAGGAGCCGAAGGTCCATTTGCTGGACGCGATGAGGGAGGCTGCCGACCGCGACATGATCGCTCGCCAGTACAGCAACTGTTTCGGCGACGTGTTCGGGGTCGGGCTCGCCGCGCTGGATGGAGCGTTGGCACGTGAAGAAGACGGCATGTGGCCGACGGTGTTCGTCTACATGGCGTTTCTCGCCGACTTCCCCGACAGCCATGTGATGCGCAAGCACGGCGTTCACGTCGCAAATCAGGCGCGGCAGGAAGCCGTTGCCGTTCAGGCGGCGCTCCATGCCGAGGGCGACGAACCGTCGCGCATTCGTCTGCTCATGGAGTTCGACCGCCGGCTGAAGGCCGACAACATCAACCCCGGCACCTCGGCCGACCTCACCGTGGCTACTCTTTTAGTCCACACCCTCGCCCTCACCTTGCATAATCGCGGCGTTGGTGCTTGACTTCCAAAAGCGGAAGCTGTGCTTCCGCGGCTATCTAGCCAACCGGTCCGGGCAAATCCGGACGCTGCCAACAAGGATAGCTGTCCATCGAGCGCCTGCTCGGTTGCAGCGTCCGTGGACATCATAATTGTGTCTTGGAGGAAATTGGCATGGCAAAAATATCAAAGGTTATGGTCGGTGAATCGCTGGTGGGAGACGGCAACGAAGTCGCGCATGTCGACCTGCTCATCGGCCCGCGGGGGAGCGCGGTCGAAACGGCATTTTGCAACGCGCTTACCAACAACAAGGACGGCTTTACTTCGCTTTTGGCGGTGATCGCGCCCAATCTTCAATGCAAACCCAACACCGTGATGTTCAACAAGGTCACGATCAAGGGTGCCAAACAGGCGGTTCAGATGTTCGGCCCGGCGCAGCACGCCGTGGCAAAGGCCGTGCAGGACAGCGTTGCGGACGGGACCATTCCGGCCAACGAAGCAGACGACGTGTTCATCTGCGTCGGGGTATTCATCCATTGGGACGCGGCGGACGACGCCAAGATCCAGAAATACAATTACGAGGCGACAAAGGAAGCCATCCAGCGCGCCGTTGCAGGAACCCCGACCGCCGCCGAAGCAACGGCCCAGCGCGACAAGGTCAAGCATCCGTTCGCAGCCTAGACAAGAGACAGCCCCGCACAGGAAAAACCCTCTTCTGAGACGGATGGTCTGTTGCGCCGGCTGAAAAAGGTTCTGGGCTTTTGAAACGTCAGCTCCCGAAGGGCGCACGCCCTTCGGGAGCTGACGAGCAACGATGATCAGGCGCCGAGTGACGCGAGGCGGCCGGGCGTGAGCGTAGCGTTGTGCAATGAGGTTGCGACCAGTGCCGCGGCGACGCCCATGGCGGACAAGGCCCTGATGTCGTTCTCGTCGCGGACACCGCCGGCCGCAATGACAGCGCGATTTCCGGCCTTGGCCTTGACCTCCTGCAACCGCCCGAAGTCGGGACCGGCGGCCGCACCGACCTTGGCCAGCGTCATGACAATCACCTTTTGCGGCCAAAGCTCGGGCTCATCGAGAAGAGAACGCGGCCCGCAAAAACTATCGCCGACGAAATCAAGGGACAGGATGAGATCGGGATGATCGCGAAAACGCCGCAGCAACATGTCGTCTCGCTGCGATTCAGAGCCCAGAACAGGAGACAGCGAGCGTTCGGCAAGCGCCGCCAAAAGTGTCTTTTCGTCGGCCACGCCGGCATCGACCCAAAGTTCCGGCGGCTCCGCCATCGTCCTCAGCCGGGCGAGTGCGTCGCTGTTTGGCGCTCCGCCTTCGATAGCGTCCAGATCTGCGATGTAGAAGGTGGAAAAAGGATAAAGCCCACGCAGTCCTTCAGCGACCGCGACCACATCAGGGCTTCGGCTGAGCGGCGTAACGATCGGCCTGTAGCGATCGCGTTTTCCCTGCTGGGCGCGAACCACCACGCCGTCTTTCAGGTCGAGAACGGGAATGATACGCAACGCTTTTTTCACCGACCAATTGCCACCGTCATGAAAGCTTGAAGCGTGGAAAAAAGAAAGGGCATCATTGCCGGTTTCGACATTGGCGGCGCGCATCTGAAGGTGACCCGCGCACAAGACGGTCGCATCGTCGAGGCGGTAACGATCGCAACGCCGCTCTGGCAAGGGTTGGACAAGCTGGCTTCAGCCCTCGACGAAACGGCTCCGATCTACGCGGGTGCGGATCTCAACGCATTCACCATGACGGGCGAACTGTCGGACATCTTTCCGTCCCGCGATGCCGGCGTGGCGGCTCTGCTGGGTCAGATTTCTACCCATTTCCCCGCAGACAAAAAGCTGGTCTATGCCGGACCATCCGGTTTCGTCGGAGTCGAGCGGGCAGCGCAGCTGACCGCCGATGTGGCTTCCGCCAATTGGCACGCGACAGCCTTGTTGGTAGCAAAACTCGCCGGCGATGCCCTGTTCGTCGACATGGGCTCCACCACCACCGATATTATCGCCATCAAGAACGGCGCCGTGGCCAATGACGGCTACACCGATGCCGGACGGCTTCTAACCGGCGAATTGGTCTATACCGGCTTTACCAGGACATTCCTGTTCGGCGTAGCCTCGTCGGCTCCCGTTCATGGCAGGCTAACGCCGCTGATGAACGAATATTTCGCCTCGATCGCCGACGCTCACCGCATCCTGGGCGTGCTCGACGAGGACGACGACAGGCACCCTCCCGCCGACGGCAAGGAAAAGACTGTGGACGGCTCGATCGCGCGGCTGGCGCGCATGGTAGGGCGCGACGCCACCGACCTCACCCCGCCGGAATGGGGTGACGTCGCGCGCTGGTTCAGCGAGCAGCAACTGCGCAAAGTGCACGATGCAGCGGCGCTGGTTGCCGGAACCCTGTCTCGGGATGTCCCGATCGTCGGCGCCGGAAGCGGTCGCTGGCAGATCAGGCGGCTGGCCGAACGCATGGAACGCAGTTACGTCGATTTCGCCGACATCATCCCCGCCGATGACACTGTTCGCGGGCAAGCGAGCAGCGCGGCACCCGCGTCTGCGGTAGCGCTTTTGGCGGGATATCCTTCGTAAGCAGGTTGCGGCGCTCGCGCCTATGCTCGCGGGTCCTCGCTACCCGAACCTTTGGCGGTCAAGTGATCGCTGACACGCTGCATCAGCCAGCCCCAGGCTTCCTTTTCGCCCTCGCCTGCGGTCTTTTCGATGGCAATTGAAAGGTAGGCAATTTCCGCCTCGATCTTGTCGCGCGGCAGCATGCCGAGCCGGCTGACCAGGATGGCCAGCTCAAGCACCGCCGCCTTGGCTCGGTTGAGGCCGGTGAACGGCGCGAGCGTTTCCTCCCGCACCACGCGGCAGAAATGGCGGGGGCGCACACCATTGTCATCGACCGCCCGGACTTCGAGGCCCGAATACGCCAGCGCCGCCTCGAGCCTCGGCACCGGGAACCCGTCAACCGGAACGGTTGGCCAATGCTTGCGGCCTGTCAGGCAGCCGGCAAAGACACGCACGTCGTCAGTATAATTGGCGATGGCGAACGGCACTTCGGCGAGATTGTCGAGCGTGACCGACGGCCGGAACGGCGCGATAACCCAACCGTCATTCTCGGCAATGATGCCGATCGGCGCAATGTGGACGTTGCCTGCCTTGTTGACCGTCGTGATGATGGATTCGCGAATATAGGGCATGGTCCTAGTGCTCTTTCCTTGCGCGGAGCGTCTTGCCCGGCTCGGCAAGACGGGTACGGTCGGTTTCGGGTGCCGGCGCGGCAACGCCCCATGCGAGCGGCTCGTCCTGCACATAACGCTTGCCGAGGCGCCACGCGATCTCCGCCTTCATCAGTTCCGCGCCGAGGTAAAAAGCGTGTGCGCCGTCGGCGTTGACGTCCAGCCCGGCAAAAAGTTCGAACGCATCCGTGGCAACCGCATGCCCTTTGCTATTGAAAACATGGATGCCGTCCTCCGCTACCGCGATCCGGAAGTTGGCATCGCGCACCTGGGCCGCCAATGCCTCGATATCGTCGGTTGAGGCTGTGAAAGGCTTGCGATCGTGGACCTGCAACAGGCCTGGGTGATAGCCGCGCGGCAACGCGCCGTCCGTGCAAGCAGCCAACATGACGCGGCGGGCGATATCGTGCTCCTCGATCGTGCGCACCGTGTGTGGGCTGACATGCACCGCCAGCACGTTCCGGATCCGGAGTTCCGAGCAGAGCCCCGCTAGAACGGCTGTAACGCCGGAACTGTCGGCGTCGGTCAATTCGGTGAGATTGCCGGTGCCCATCAGCAATTCGATGTCCGGCCAACGGCGCCGCGCCTCGATGAAGCGCCCGAGTGAAACGGCGAAGCCGAAATGGATCGGGTCGAGCACGGGATCGGCAATGAAGGCGACGCCGGCCTTTTGTGCCGCGGTAATCGCCCGGCCGAGCGAATCCAGATCGCCGGGGATGGAGGGTATCAACACTGCCGTAGCCCGATGGTCGAAGATCAACGGCAGCGTGTTCTCATCGAGGCTGAGAAGATAGTCCGCGCCGGCGTGCGCACCGATCGACAGTTCGTCTGCGCTGGCCGAATCGACGCTGACCACAAACCCCTGTGCCTTGAGTGCCCGCACTGCCTCAGCCAGCAACGGAAACGGCGTCTCCGGCAGGCAGCCCAGATCGATGACATCGGCGCCGGCCGCAGCCAGCATCGAGGCCCTCGCCATCAGGGCCTCGACCGACAGCATCGGCGCATCGACGATCTCGGCGAAGATGCGCATATCGTGACGCGTCAGATCCGGCGGTTTGCCCGCCCGGCCAAGGAAGGCCGGAAGGTCGGCGATCTCGTCGGGGCCGCGCACAAAGGGCACGCCGAAATGCTCCGACAGGTGTTCGATGTTTCCCCGATAGCGTCCGGGCAGGATGACGCGGTCGACGTCTCCTGTCAGAGTGAGCCGACGCTTCACGATGTCCTCGCTCATCAGCGCGGCGACCTTGACGCCGACGTCGACGATTTCCCACGCGAATTCGGTTCTGCCCAGCCCGGTCAGCAGCCGTTCCAGCCGCGCCTTGGCCAGATGGCCGGTAAGAAAAACCAGCCGCTCAGCCATCGCTTGCGAGTTCGGCCTGGCGCCGTGTGAGCGAGGCTTCGAGATCAGCGAGCGACTCGACCACCAGGGTCCGCTCGAAACTCTTCAACTGTTTGGTATTTTCCAGGTCGATCCTGCGCGGATAGACCTTGACCAGCCCGTGCGGTGCCTGGGTTTCGAGTTCCGGCGCGGTGTCGCAAGCAAAGACGATGGCTGGCACACGGCACTTTCCCGCTTGGGCAAAGACATTGGTGGCGAGCGTGTCGGAAATGCCATGCACGCATTTGGCGACCGTGTTGGACGTAGCCGGCGCCACCACGACCGTGTGATAGACACCGTGGTAGAATTCGCCGACCGGGATCGCGCTCGCGGTCTTGTCGTGCAGCACGCGCGTCGTCTCCGGGAAATCAAGTTTAAGCTTGTACATGCGCAGCACTTCGTTGGCGGCCTTAGACATGAAGACATCGCAATGTTCGAGCTGGCGAACAAGTGCGAAGCTCTCCGTAAAAAAATGCCCGGAACCCGTCAAAACCCACGCCCAGCGCGGCACATGCAGCTTCACCATCGGCTATCCCGCCTTCTTTGCCGACGACCCTGTTGAAGCCACTATCCGGATGCCGGGCAGCTTGCCCGACGCGAGCATCGCGCCGGCCCCGGCAGCATCCTTCGGACCGGCGAGATGGAAATCGATGCCGTCGGGCAGCATGGCGGCAAAGCCTGGGTCGACAATGCCTCGGGCCCTCAGGCTGTCAGCGGTATCGCTGTCGAAGAATGCACCGGTCTGCTTGACAAGCAACAGCGCGTTTGCGCCAAGCTTGCCGGCAAGCCAGGCGGCCAGAGAATCGGAGGTAATGTCCCAGGAGGCCGGAACATCCAGCGCCGCCAGTGCCAGTGACGACGGCAGCCACACCGGAACCTTCCCCGCCTCCAACACTCGCCCGATCTCGTCCAGCGACCGTGCCGGCGCCAGCCTTTCGTCCCGGTCGAGGATGACATGGCCGAACTGCTCCATGGCCAGGATCGCCATGGCATGAGCGGCGGTGTCGGAAAAATCCATGCTGGTCTGCGTCTCGCGCACATGATCGGCAAAGAGCCCGCCGCCGGGCACGATAACGATCGGCAGCCTGGAACCCGCCAGCGCTGCGATCCAGCTCTTCATCTCCGCCGCATGGGCCGTGCTGCCGCCAAGCTTGACGATGGCCCGTCGAAGCATTTCGGGGCGCTCCTGGCGCGGCCGGAAAACAACGCTTCGGTCTTTTCGGCCAGCAATGCCGGAGGCAGCACCGCGTCCCGCCGATTGGCGCTTGCGTTCGATCTCAACGCCGACGCCGCCAGGGCCGAGCTCGAGCTTTTCCACCCTAACCGTGACGCGCACGACACGCTGGTTCTCCAGCACGTGCGCTGCCACCTGCTCGGCCAAAGCCTCGCTGAGCTGGATATGGCCCCGCGCGACGATGGTGCGAATGCCGTCCATGATGATGTCGTAGGAGAACACATGGCGCATGTCCTCGGGATGGTCGGTGATTTGCAGCACGTCGGCGATCACATCAAAGCGCACTTTTTGAGTATGGCCATGCTCGAAGCTGTAGGCACCGATCTGGGCCGGCAGAACAAAATCCCGCACAAAAATCCTGTCCGTGCCCAGTGTCGGGTCGGTGTCCGGCGAATAGCCTCTCGCTGCCAACAGGCGATAGTCGATACTCGATTGATCGCCGGTCCCGGATTCCGCTGGAATCAACTCGCGAATCTGCGAGACCGCCTCGGCGCTGATCGAACTCGTGCGGCCGGAATGGCCACACAGCGCCCCCCGAAAGCCGAGAAAATCGGGAGCGAAAGGCAATAGGCGCGGAATATCCGGAGCTTCCAGCGATCCACTCAGGCCGACCATCAGACCGAGCGATTTCGTTCGATCGACGAATCCCGGAATACGCTCCGGCGGCAGATGATCGAGCAGCCGGCCCTTCCCCTTTTGCGCGGTATCAACCATCACGCCGTGGAAGCGATGCCGGGCGAACATCGGCAGAAGCTCGAAGTCCGGCGCCAGATCGGCAAACAGTACGGCAATTAGCTTCGTTCGTGCGGCGAGCGGTTCAAGCACCTGTGCGCAGGCAGAGATATTTGCCGAAGGAAAAAATCCGATCTTCACATAGTCGACGCCGGTCGCCGCGATCTCTTCGGCCTTGATGCGGATCGTTTCGGGTTCCATCGGCAGGTCGCCGCAGACAGCGCTGACCGGAGCCCGACCCGCGATGAAAGAGATCGTTCGGAGCATGGTTTCCACGGACACCGCGCCCAGGGCTCCCGCCTTCGGGTCCTTCAGGTCGACGATATCGACACCTCCAGAAAGAGCGATCTCCGCCTCTTCGATGCCGGTGACGCTTGCCAGCATTCTGGTCATTTGAACAGTTTCTCCAGTTTGGAGGACAAGACGCTTTTATAGAGGCGGTCGATCCCCCTGCGCCACGTCTCGCCGGTGTTGCCATGCGAATCGACGCTGGCGACCTTCCGCACCGTTCTGGCAGGCGCGAAAAGTCGTCCTACAGGGTTTGATAAATTTTGCGGGTCGGCTAAGTTGATCATGGGCACCTTGACTTGGCGCGGGTCCGGCAACCGTCGAACCTCTGCGCAAGAATGGGTAATTACTATCGATGACGAGCGCGGTGCCAGGCACTCTCGCTGCCTTTTTGTGCTTTTTTTCCCTGACCGTCAACGTTTCCGACGCGACAGGCCAGGAAACGGTGGCGAAGCCGGAAAAAAAGATAACTGAAATCAAGATAGGCTATTTGCGGGCCTACGCACCGCAATTGACGCTTTCCATGCTCGACCTGCCGCCACGTGACGAAGGTGTCGCCGGTGCCGAGGTGGCGATCGGCGACAACAACACGACGGGAAAGTTCACCAACCAGAAATTCAGCCTCGACGTGACCGAGGTCAAGCCCGACGGCGACGCGGTTCAGGCATTCGAAGGCATGATCGCCAAGGGCGACCGCTATGTGGTCGCCGATCTTTCAGCCAAACAATTGCTGTCGATCGCCGACATCGCCCGCGACAAAGGCGTGCTGATCTTCAACGTCGGCGCCACCGACGACAGCCTTCGCGAGGAGGACTGCCGCATCAACGTTTTCCATATCGCGCCGACGCGCAGCATGCTGGCCGACGCGCTGGCGCAGTATCTCATGGTGAAGAAGTGGCCGAATTGGGTGCTGCTCTATGGATCACATGAGCAGGACCATCTCTACGCCGATGCGCTGCGCCGCGCGGCAACCCGCTTCGGCGGCCAGATCGTCGCCGAGAAGGAATTCAAGGATACCGGCACAGCCAGGCGCACCGACACCGGCGCCACGCAGATACAGCAGCAGATTTCCGTGTTCACGCAAGACCTCCCGGAGCACGACGTGGTGCTTGTCGCCGACGAAAGCGAGGTTTTCGGCACCTACGTGCCCTACCGCACCTGGACGCCGCGGCTGGTCGCCGGCACGGCCGGTCTGGTTGCATCGTCATGGCATCCCGCCAGCGAACAATGGGGCGGCATCCAGATGCAGAGCCGCTTCCTGAAGACGACGAGCCGGCGGATGCTCTCCAAAGACATGTCGGCCTGGACCGCGGTGCGTGCGGTCGGCGAGGCCACCACGCGCACCAAGGGCGACGATGCGAAAAAGATCAGCGACTATATACGCTCTGACGATTTTTCGGTTGCTGCTTTCAAGGGGCAGAAGCTGACCTTCCGCAAATGGAACCTCCAGCTTCGCCAGCCGATCTTGCTTGGCGATACCAAGTCGGTCGTCTCGACATCGCCACAGGAGGGCTATCTTCACCAGGTCTCCGAACTCGACACTCTCGGTGTCGATCAGCCGGAAACGAAATGCGCTCTCAAGTAGAGTCAATCGGGAGGAATTTGCGTGCAGAAACGAGCTTGCGCATTCGCTATTCTCGCGGCCGGCTTCACGGCCAGCCCGGCATCGGCCTATACGGCTTACGTGTCCAACGAGAAGGACAACACGATGACCGTCGTCGACACGGCGACGATGCAGGTGGTGAAGACCGTCGAAGTCGGCCAGAGACCTCGCGGCATCACCATCTCGCATGACGGCAAATTCGTCTATCTATGCGCCAGCGATGACGACACGATCCAAATCATCGACACCGCGACACTTGAAATCGTCGGTACGCTGCCATCCGGCCCCGATCCCGAATTGTTCGTC
Organism: Mesorhizobium sp. WSM1293; assembly: GCF_000513875.1. Lineage (NCBI taxonomy): Bacteria > Pseudomonadati > Pseudomonadota > Alphaproteobacteria > Hyphomicrobiales > Phyllobacteriaceae > Mesorhizobium > Mesorhizobium sp. WSM1293. Next base: position 99,686 of record NZ_AZUV01000015.1, read on the forward strand.
CTCTCGCCCGACGGCAAGACGCTTTATGTCGCCAATGAGGACGACAATCTCGTCACCGCCATCGACGTCGAAAGCAAGCAGGTCCTGGCCGAGATACCAGTCGGCGTGGAGCCGGAAGGCATGGGTGTCAGCCCCGACGGCAAGACCATGGTCAACACCTCGGAAACCACCAGCATGGCGCATTTCATCGACACCGGCACGCATGAGGTGACGGACAATGTGCTGGTCGACACGCGTCCTCGCTTCGCCGAATTCAAGCCCGACGGCTCGCAGGTCTGGGTCAGCGCTGAGGTCGGCGGCACCGTCAGCGTCATCGACAACGCCAAACGCGAAGTGGTGAAGAAGATCCAGTTCGCGATTCAGGGACTGCGGGCCGAAACCATCCAGCCGGTAGGCATCGCCATCAGCGCCGATGGCAAGAAAGCCTATGTCGCGCTCGGCCCGGCGAACCATGTCGCGGTGATCAATACCGACACTTATGAGGTGGAAAAATACATCCTCGTCGGCCAGCGCGTCTGGCATCTGGCCTTCACGCCCGACCAGAAAACGCTGATCACCACGAATGGCAATTCCAACGATATCACCTTCATCGACACGGCCACCGACGAGCCGGTCCAATCGCTCACTGTGGGCCAGCAGCCCTGGGGTGTGGTCATTTCGCCCAAATAGCAGACATTGATCATCGGGAGGCTCAAGACATGAAACTTTGCCGTAGGTTTTTCTTCGCCGCGCTCGCCGGATTTGTCCTTGCTCCGATCGTAGCAAACGCCGACGATGCGACGTCAAAACCGTCGCGTGCCAGCAAGAACCTGCCGGAATTGATTATCGGTTCGGCCGATTCCACCTATGCGGTCAATCAGAAGGACTTCGAGCTGATCGCCGGCCAGGGCTATCGCTGGAAGATCACGTCCAAGGGCGGTTTCGAGTACAAGTTCGTGACCGATCTCTTCCGCAATGTCTGGATGGACCAGATCGTCATCAACGATTTGGAAGTGCATATGGACGGCGGACCGGCCTGGCTGGAATTCGACGACGCGGGAACGATCCAGGTGCAGTTCCATACCGTTCGCCCGGGCGAATATACCTGGTCGGTTCCCGACCTTGCCGACAAGGGACTGAAGGGCAAGATTACGATCAAGTAAGACAAAAGGCGATCAGGGGCGCCAATAGGCCAACGCGTCCTGAAGGAGCGACCCGGCATGCAGCATATGAGGACAAGCGGACCGGGAGACGAGGTGGCGGCGCTCGATGTCCGAGCCGTCAGCCATTCCTACGGCCAGAAGCGGGCGCTCAACGACGTCTCCTTCTCGATCGCGCCGGCGACTTTCACCGTTCTGCTCGGCCTCAACGGGGCCGGCAAGACGACGCTGTTCTCACTGATAAGCCACCTCTACGACACGCGTCACGGATCGATCCGCATCTTCAGCCATGACATTCGCCGCGCGTCCGGCGAAGCACTCAGACGGGTCGGCATCGTGTTCCAGGCACGCACGCTCGATCTCGACCTCAGCGTCTACCAGAATCTCTCCTACCATGCCTCGCTGCATGGCATTGGCGGACGCGAAGCTCGCCAGCGCATTGCCGCGCTGCTGGAAACGGTCGACATGCAGGGCCGCCAGCATGACAAGGCACGCAGCCTCTCCGGCGGTCAGATGCGGCGCATCGAAATCGCCAGGGCGCTGCTGCACCGACCTTCCCTGCTCCTGCTTGACGAGGCGACCGTCGGCCTGGATATCGAATCTCGTGCGGGCATCCTCGCCACCATCCGCAAGCTCGTCCAAGCAGAGGGCATCGGCGTGCTCTGGGCCACGCATCTGATCGACGAAGTCGAAGACGCCGACCATGTCGTCATACTGCGGCGGGGTGACCTGGTCGCCAGCGGCAAGGTGTCGGATGTGATCCGTGCGAACGGCGGAAGTTCGATTCGCGAAACCTTTTCGAAGCTCAGCCGCGTCGATGCGGCGGGCATGACGGAGACGTCGCCATGAGCGCTCCTGCGATGCCCGGAAAGGTCGCCGGCATCATGCCGGTGCGGTCCGAGCCATTCGGCCTGCGCCACTATCTCATTTGCCTGAAAGGCGTCGTCCTGCGCGAGTGCCTGCGCTTCCTGCACCAGCGCGAACGCTTCATTTCCTCGCTGGTCCGGCCGCTCGTCTGGCTGTTCATCTTCGCGGCCGGCTTTCGCCAGGTGCTTGGCGTGTCGATCATCCCGCCCTACAAGACCTATGTGCTCTACGAGGTCTATATCACGCCGGGCCTTTGCGGCATGATCCTGCTGTTTTCCGGCATGCAGTCTTCGCTGTCGATGGTCTACGACCGCGAGATGGGCAACATGCGCATCCTGCTGGTCAGCCCGTTTCCGCGCTGGTTCCTGCTGGTGTCGAAGATGCTGGCCGGTGTGGCCGTATCGATCGTGCAGGTCTACGCGTTCCTGATCGTTGCCTGGTTGTGGGGCGTCAAAGCGCCGCCACTCGGCTATCTCTATGTTCTGCCGGCACTGTTCCTGTCGGGCATGATGCTTTGCGCGCTCGGCATGCTCTTGTCTTCGCTGATCAAGCAGCTTGAAAACTTCGCCGGCATCATGAACTTCGTCATCTTTCCCGGCTATTTCGCGTCTCCGGCGCTGTATCCCTTGTGGCGCATCCAGGAGGCGAGCCCCCTGCTCTACAAGATCTGCCTCTGCAACCCGTTCACCTATGCCGTCGAACTGATCCGTTTTGCCTTCTACGGGCAGATCGAATGGCTGTCGCTGGGCGCCGTCGCCGGCTGCACGCTGCTGTTCCTGGGCGGCGCCATCATCGCATACGACCCTTCGCGCGGTTTGGTGATCCGCAAACAGGACATGGGAGGAAACGCCTGATGGCGCGAATGAGACTTGTTCACACTCTGGTTCTGGTCACCACGCTTGCGTCGATGGAGGGCGCCGCCGCGGCAAACACCGATCCCGACTGGCCCTGCATGCAGCGTAAGGTGCCACAGCTCTCGCTTGGCCAGATCTGGAATGGGCCGGAGCTTCCGGCGACCGCGAAGGATTGGGCGAAGGATCCAGGCGTGTCGGCGCTTGTCGATGCTGTGGCGGCCCGGCGGACGCCGATTGCACAAGCCCAGAAAGAGATCAAGGATTTCGCGACTTCCCTACCGCCCGAGCAGGTCGCAACCAAAATGACGATGCTGGTGCAGGGAATGTTCGATCACATGGACGCCGAGCGTTCGCACGTGATCTCCGGCATCTCCCGCTATGCCCACAAACAGCTGGAAATGGCGGCACAGTTGCGCAAGGAAGCATCCGAAGTGGACGCGCTGCGCGCCAAGGCCGATGCGGATCCGGACGAAGTAGAACGGCGAACCGATCAACTGAATTTCGCGACGCGAATTTTCAACGAACGCGTCCAGTCGCTGACTTATGTCTGCGATGTGCCGACGATAATCGAGCAGCGGCTTTACCAGTTGTCGAAGACTGTCTCGGAAACGCTCATCGTGAAGAAATAGACCTTGGCCGCCTGTCTCACGACTCTCTGCCAGGCAGCACACGCCAGCGCTGCACGAAATAACCGGGATGCGTCTCGATCCACCTTGCCACCAGCGGCTGCGCCTGCATGAAGGCAGTTCCGGGATTCATCGCCAGACCGTCTACCATTTCCTCGCGTTGTTCGCAGGTCCGCGGTCCATCCGTCAGGCAGACCATCATAACGAGTGTGTAAAGCATTACCCCTTTTCCCCATCGAATTCCCGAACCCATACCCGGGAGAGTTCCGAACAGTCTGCAGGGGTTGCACATACAGATCGCTTACGGTGTGAAAGGACGTGGCCCCCGCTCTTTCGCACTGCAACATAACATATCGCTTATATAATACCAACGAGCGCGGGCGTTCTCCACCGGACTTTCATCCGTTGCGCTCGTGCAGTGTCATCCAGCCTTGTCTGGATACAGCTTTCCGAAAAGGGGCAGGTACATTGCGCCCTTGCGCATCAGGAAATCGTTGAATGTGGCCATCGCCGGCGAGATTGCGTGATCGGTTCGCATCACCGAGAACCATTGTCGGCGGATCGGCATGCCGACAACGTCGAGGATGACAAGCCGGCCTGCCTCGGTTTCCGCAGCGATGGTGTGAGCAGAGATGAAGGCGATGCCCAGACCAGCCATCACCGCCTGCTTGATCGTTTCGTTCGAGGCCATCTCGACACCGAGGTCGTCGATGCGCCCAGGCACGTCGCTCAGGAATATTTCCAACGAGATACGGGTTCCGGAGCCGGGCTCGCGAATAAGGAAATGCTCCTCGGCAATCCGCTCCTTGGAGATATCGCGCGCCGCCACCAAGGGATGGTCGGGCGGCGCGATGATGACCAGCGGATGATCACCGAAGACCGAAGCACGCACCGGAACCTCTTTCGCCGGACGCCCCATCAGCGCGATATCGATGTCGTGGTTCCTGAGGTTGTCGATCGTCTGGGCACGATTGCCGATGGCAAGCCGCATGTCGATGTCGGGATGGTCCTTCATGAACGCAGCCATCAGCCGCGGCGCGAAATATTTGGCTGTGGAAACGACGCCGAGCCTCAAGCTGCCGGTGCGTACGCCCTTGATGGCATCCATCTTGTCTTCGAGCAAACCGAGATGCTCCTCGATAACCTGCGCTGTCTCGACGAAAGCCAGACCTGCGGCAGTGGGACGCATGCCGTCCGACGTTCGGTCGAACAGAGCCAGCTGGAATTCTTCCTCCACTTGTCGCAGTTGGATTGTCAGCGCTGGAGGAGACAGGCCTAACATCTTGGCTGCGCTGACAATTTTGCCGCACTTGATGATTGCCTGGACGGTCTTGAAATGCTTGAGCGTGAGATTTCTCATGCCACATACTAAATTATTTTTACTGACTAGGTAAAGTTATTGAATTTTACTTATCTGTCCACGTTTGTTTCCATTCCTCCAGTCCAGCCGCTCCGAGGAGATGCGGCGGGAGGGGAGGTTACGATGCCAGCGGCAACGCTCGACGCTTTTCTGAACTCCTATCTCGGCCAGCCAGACGAATTCCGCTCGGCCGTTGTGACGACCGTTCGTCAGTTGACACAGGCCGCCATCAAGGTCCGCAACACCATCAACCAAGGGGTGCTCGGCGCCGCCTTTGCCGAGACCCGTGGCGCCAATGCCGACGGCGACGTCCAGAAGGATCTCGACGTCTTCTCCGACGACATCTTCCTCGACGCCATGCGCCGTGCGCCGGTGGCACTTTACGCCTCCGAGGAGCTGGAGCAGCCAGTCCTGCTCGACAGGCAAGCGCCACTCGCCATTGCGATCGACCCGCTCGACGGCTCTTCCAACATCGACACCAACGTGTCGATCGGAACGATCTTCTCGCTCCTGACCGCAACTGGCGCGCCGGACGCTGATCCGGCCGCCTCTTTCTTGCAGGCGGGCGTGAACCAGCTAGGCGCCGGTTTCTTCATCTATGGGCCGCAGCTGGCACTCGTCCTGTCGCTCGGCAGCGGCACGCATGTCTTCGTCTTCTCGACAAGGCTCGGCACCTTCGTCCAGGCCTATGAAAGCCGGATCATTCCGCAACGCACTCAGGAGTTCGCCATCAACGCCGCCAACTACCGGCACTGGGACGAGGCTGTGCGGCTCTATGTCGACGACTGCCTGGAGGGCACCGAGGGACCGCGCGAGAAGGATTTCAACATGCGCTGGATCGCCTCTCTGGTCGCCGACTGTTACCGCATATTGATGCGCGGCGGCGTTTTTCTCTACCCCGGCGATCGGCGCAAGGGCTATGGTCAGGGACGGCTGCGCCTCGTCTACGAGGCCAACCCGATCGCCTATCTCATAGAGCAGGCCGGTGGTGCCGCCACCGACGCGATCACCCGCATCCTGGAAATCGAGCCCGAGAGCCTGCATCAGCGCGTGCCGATGATCTTCGGGTCGGCGCGGGAAGTGGCGCGCATCACGCGCTACCACACAGAGCCGAGCAACATCGGTGAGCGTGCGCCGCTGTTCAGCCGCCGCGGCCTGTTCAGAGCCTGAGCTGCACCATGTCAGCCAAGCACCCCATCATCACCATCACCGGGTCGTCGGGCGCCGGCACGACCTCGGTCAAGCGCATCTTCGAGCTGATTTTCCGGCGCGAGAACATCGAGGCCGCTTTCATCGAAGGCGACGCATTTCACCGCTACGACCGCGCGGCGATGAAGGCAAAGGTGGCCGAGGAGGAAAAGGCCGGCAACCCGAACTTCACCCATTTCAATGCCGCGGCCAACGAACTCGGAATTCTCGAAGAGGTGTTCGCGGAATATGGCCGCCGCGGAACCGGCAAGACCCGCACCTACATTCATGATGAGGAAGAGGAAAAGCAGCACGGCACGCCACCGGGAACCTTTACCGAATGGCGCGAATTCGCTCCCAGCGACCTGCTCTTCTACGAGGGGCTGCACGGCTGTGTCGTCACCGACACGATCAATCTGGCCAAGCATGCGGATCTCAAGATCGGCGTCGTGCCGGTCATCAATCTCGAATGGATCCAGAAGATCCATCGCGACCGTTCGACACGCGGCTATTCCACCGAGGCGGTGATGGACGTGATCCTGCGCCGGATGCCCGACTATGTCCGCTACATTGTCCCGCAATTCTCGCAGACCGCCATCAACTTCCAGCGCGTGCCGATCGTCGATACGTCCAACCCGTTCATCGCGCGCTGGATTCCGACACCCGACGAATCGATGCTGGTTATCCGCTTCGCCAATCCGCGCGGCATCGATTTTCCGTATCTGCTGTCGATGATCCACGACTCGTTCATGTCGCGGCCAAATTCCATCGTGGTGCCAGGCAACAAGCTCGATCTTGCCATGCAGCTGATCCTGACGCCGCTCATCCTGCAATTGGTTGAACGCAAGAGCCGTGTGTCGTGAGGAGGATGCAATGACCAGCCAAACAGCACTGAAGCCCGTCACCACAACCGCTCCCGTCTCGGAGCGCGAGATGGCGAACGCCATTCGCGCGCTGGCGATGGACAGCGTCCAAAAGGCGAATTCGGGTCATCCCGGCATGCCGATGGGCATGGCCGATGTCGCAACGGTGCTGTTCAACCGCTTCATCAATATCGATCCGTCGAGACCGGACTGGCCCGACCGTGACCGTTTCGTGCTTTCAGCCGGCCACGGCTCGATGCTGCAATACGCGCTGCATCATCTGCTCGGCTACGAAGACATGCAGGTCGAGGAATTGCAGCGATTTCGGCAGCTGGGCAGCCGCACCGCCGGACATCCGGAATACGGCCATGCGCTTGGCGTGGAGACCACCACCGGACCGCTTGGACAGGGCATTTCCACGGCGGTCGGCATGGCGCTGGCGGAACGCATGCTTGCCGCCCGCTACGGTGCCGATCTGGTCGATCATCATACCTATGTGATTGCGGGCGACGGCTGCCTTCAGGAGGGAATCAGTCACGAGGCGATAGACCTCGCTGGTCACCTGAAGCTTTCCCGCCTGATTGTCTTCTGGGACGACAATGCGATTTCCATTGACGGGCCGACCTCCCTCTCCACGTCGATGGACCAGCCGGCGCGCTTCAAGGCCGCCGGCTGGGATGTCCAAAGTGTCGCCGGGCACGACATGGCAGCAGTCGCCGCGGCAATCGAGGCGGCGCGGCGGTCGGATCGGCCATCGCTGATTGCCTGCCGCACAGTGATCGGCATGGGTGCCCCCAATCTCGGCGGTTCGGAAAAGACGCACGGCGCACCGCTGGGTGAAGCAGAGATCGCCGCGACACGCGAAAACATCGGCTGGGCCCACGCGCCGTTCGAGGTGCCGGATGATATCCTTTTCGCCTGGCGCGAGATTGCCGGTCGCGGCGAAGCGATGCGGCGCGCCTGGGAGCAGCGGCTTGCCGCCTCGCCGCGACGCGAGGCTTTTGAAAACGCCGTCGCCGCCGAACTGGCCGACACGGTCTTCGACGCGCTCGAAGCCTTTCGTCGCGAACATGTCGAGAAGGCAACCAAGGTGGCGACGCGAAAAGCCTCCGAAATGGCGCTGGAGGCCATCAACGGCGCAACGGAATTGACCGTCGGCGGCTCGGCCGATCTGACGCACTCGAATCTGACGATCACCAAGGGCATGAACCGCATTGCGCCGAGTGACTATGCCGGCCGCTACATTCACTACGGCATTCGTGAGCACGGCATGGCGGCCGCCATGAACGGCATCGCGCTGCATGGAGGGTTCGTGCCCTATGGCGGTACGTTCCTGTGCTTCGCCGATTATGCGCGCGGCGCGATGCGGCTCTCGGCGCTCATGGGCCAGCGCGTCATCTATGTGATGACACACGATTCCATCGGCCTCGGCGAGGACGGCCCGACGCACCAGCCGGTCGAGCACCTGGCGATGCTGCGTGCCACGCCCAATCTCAACGTCTTCCGTCCGGCGGATGTCATCGAAACGGCGGAGTGCTGGGAACTCGCGCTGAAGAGCAAGGATCGGCCGAGCGTCCTGGTGCTGTCGCGCCAGAACCTGCCGATGCTGCGTCGGTCGCACAGTGACGAGAACCGCTCCCGCCAAGGTGCCTACGTCCTGCGCGAACCAGCCGAGCACCGTGCCGTCACCCTGATCGCCACCGGCTCGGAGGTCGAGATCGCGGTTGCTGCCGCCGAAAGGCTGGAGACCGAGCATGGTGTCGCCGCCGCCGTCGTGTCGATGCCGTGCTGGGAGCTTTTCGAGGAGCAGGAAAGCGCCACCCGCAAGGCCGTCCTCGGCTCGGCGCCGCGCGTCGCGGTCGAAGCGGCAGCCCGGCTGGGCTGGGACCGCTGGATCGGCGAGACCGGCGCTTTCGTCGGCATGACCGGCTTCGGCGCCAGCGCCCCTGCCCCCGACCTCTACCGGCATTTCAACATAACGTCCGAAGCGGTTGCTGCAGCGGCGCTGAAGCTCATCATCTAGGAGGATTCACAATGGCTCGCATCACCCTTCGCCAGCTTCTCGACCATGCCGCCGAGCACGGCTACGGCGTACCGGCATTCAACATCAACAACATGGAACAGGGCCTCGCCATCATGGAAGCGGCCAAGGCCTGCGACGCGCCTGTCATCATCCAGGCTTCGCGTGGCGCCCGGTCCTATGCCAACGACATCATGCTGGCCAAGATGATGGAGGCGCTGACCGAAATCCACCCAACCATCCCGCTATGCATCCATCAAGACCACGGCAACAGCGAGGCCACCTGCCTTTCCGCGATCCGCCACGGCTTCACCTCGGTGATGATGGACGGATCCTTGATGGCGGACGCCAAGACGCCGGCAAGCTACGACTACAACGTCGCCATAACCGAACGCGTCGCACGTATGGCGCATTGGGTCGGCGCTTCCGTCGAAGGCGAACTGGGCGTGCTCGGCTCGCTGGAAACCGGCCAAGGCGAGGCCGAGGATGGCCACGGCGCCGAGGGCGCGCTCTCCCACGACCAGCTCCTGACCGATCCCGATCAGGCGGTCGACTTCGTGACCGCAACCCAAGTCGACGCGCTGGCGATTGCCTGCGGCACCTCGCACGGTGCCTACAAATTCACCCGCAAGCCGGACGGCGACATCCTGGCCATGCAGGTGATCGAGGCGATCCACGAGAAGCTGCCCAACACGCATCTGGTCATGCACGGCTCTTCCTCTGTGCCGCAGGAGTTGCAGGACATCATCAACAGATACGGCGGCGAGATGCCCCAGACTTTTGGCGTCCCGGTCGAGGAGATCGAGCGCGGCATCCGCTACGGCGTGCGCAAGGTCAATATCGACACCGATTGCCGCATGGCCATGGCCGGGCAGTTCCGCCGCGTCGCGACGGAAGACCCGCGCGAGTTCGATCCCCGCAAATTCCTGAAGCCCGCCATGGATGCCTTGCGCGACCTTTGCCGGGACCGCTTCGAGCGTTTCGGCACGGCGTCCAACGCCTCGAAGATCAAGGTCATCGCCATGGACGAGATGGCGAAACGTTACGCCGCGGGAAAACTCGACCCCCAAATCGCAACCGCGAAAGCCGCCTGAGCAACAAACAGGAGACCTGTCATGAACAAGATCGACATACTGCCAGCGGGGACGCTCAAGGAAGGCAAGGAGCGCTACAAGTCAGGGGTCATCCCCTACAAGAAGATGGGCTACTGGGAGCCTGACTACAGGCCCAAGGAAACCGATCTGATCGCCATGTTCCGGATCACGCCGCAACCCGGTGTCGACCACGAGGAGGCGGCAGCCGCCATCGCCGGTGAATCCTCCACCGCGACGTGGACCGTGGTGTGGACCGACCGGCTGACAGCTTGCGAGCTCTATCGCGCCAAGGCGTTCAGATCCGAGCCGGTGCCGAACACCGGTCCCGGAACCAAGACCGAGCAACAGTACTTCGCCTACATCGCCTACGACCTCGACCTGTTCGAGCCGGGCTCGATCGCCAACCTGACCGCATCGATCATCGGCAATGTGTTCGGCTTCAAGGCAGTCAAGGCTTTGCGGCTGGAAGACATGCGTATCCCGGTGGCGTATCTCAAAACTTTCCAGGGGCCGGCGACCGGCATCGTGGTGGAGCGTGAGCGGCTCGACAAGTTCGGCCGGCCGCTGCTCGGCGCGACGACGAAGCCGAAGCTTGGCCTGTCGGGACGCAATTACGGGCGCGTCGTTTATGAAGCGCTGAAGGGCGGCCTCGACTTCGTCAAGGACGACGAGAACATCAACTCGCAGCCCTTCATGCATTGGCGCGACCGCTTCCTCTACTGCATGGAGGCCGTGAACAAGGCGTCGGCCGCCACCGGCGAGGTCAAAGGCCATTATCTCAACGTCACCGCCGGCACGATGGAGGAGATGTACGAGCGCGCCGAATTCGCCAAGCAACTTGGCTCCTGCATTGTGATGATCGATCTGGTCATCGGCTACACGGCGATCCAGTCGATGGCCAAGTGGGCACGCCGCAACGACATGATCCTGCACCTGCACCGTGCCGGCAACTCGACCTATTCGCGCCAGAAGAACCACGGCATGAATTTCCGCGTCATCTGCAAATGGATGCGCATGGCCGGCGTCGACCACATCCATGCCGGCACGGTGGTCGGCAAGCTGGAAGGCGACCCGCTCATGATCAAGGGATTTTATGACACGCTGCGCGAGGAGCGCACGCCGCAGAACCTCGAAACCGGGCTGTTCTTCGATCAGGAATGGGCCTCGCTCAACAAGGTGATGCCCGTTGCCTCGGGCGGCATCCATGCCGGCCAGATGCACCAGTTGATCCACTATCTCGGCGAGGATGTCATCCTGCAGTTCGGCGGCGGCACGATCGGCCATCCGGACGGTATCCAGGCAGGCGCGACGGCCAATCGCGTCGCCTTGGAAGCGATGATCCTGGCCCGCAACGAGGGGCGCGATTATTTGCGCGAAGGGACCAAGATCCTCGAACAGGCGGCCAGATGGTGCACGCCGCTGAAGGCTGCCCTGGAGACCTGGAAGGACGTCACCTTCAACTACGAATCGACCGACACGGCCGACTTCGTGCCAACCGCAACGCCCAGCTTCTAGACGAAAGGAACCGTCGTCATGATGACCAATCCGGGAAACAAGGTCACACAGGGGCAGTTCTCGTTCCTGCCCGACCTGACCGACGAGCAGATTTCGGCGCAGATCAAATACGCGCTGAAGAACCATTGGGCGGTCAGCGTCGAGTACACGGACGATCCGCATCCGCGAAACACCTATTGGGAAATGTACGGCAACCCCATGTTCGACTTGAAAGATCCGGCGGGCATACTGCTCGAGGTCAATGCTTGCCGGAAAGCCTGTCCGAACATGTATGTGCGGGTAACCGCCTTCGATTCGACCAAGGGCTGGGAAGCGCCGCGCATGTCGTTCATTGTCAACCGGCCGCCCAGCGAACCCGGGTTCCGGCTGCTGCGCCAGGAGCGTGACGGCCGCAGCCAGGGTTATTCGATCGTGCCTTATGCGACCGACAGGCCCGAGGGCGAGCGGAGCTAGCCGAACCATGCTGAACGCGATGACAAAGGACGCTGCCGCACAGGACGCGACGGTTGATCTGCAGGCCGAGTTCGAGGCGTCCAACATCGACGAGGTGATGGACAAGCTCGACCGAGAACTCGTTGGCCTGAAGCCGGTCAAGACCCGCATCCGCGAGATCGCCGCCCTCCTCCTGGTCGACCGGCTTCGCCGCAGGTTCGGACTGACATCGGGCGCGCCGACGCTGCACATGAATTTCACGGGAAATCCTGGCACCGGAAAGACCACGGTGGCGCTGAGGATGGCCGAAATCCTGCATCGTCTGGGTTATGTCCGCGAAGGCCACATGGTCGCCGTGACTCGCGACGATCTCGTCGGCCAGTATGTGGGCCACACCGCGCCCAAGACCCGCGAGGTGATCAAGCGTGCCATGGGCGGCGTGCTTTTCATCGACGAGGCCTACTATCTCTACAAGCCAGAGAACGAACGCGACTACGGCCAGGAATCGATCGAAATCCTGCTGCAGTGCATGGAGAACAACCGTGACGATCTGGTTGTGATCCTTGCCGGCTACAAGAACAAGATGGACCGCTTCTTCGACAGCAATCCCGGCATGCGTTCGCGCATCGCCCACCACCTCGATTTCCCCGACTATGGCGTCAGCGAACTGAAATCGATCGCCGAGATTATGCTCGCGGAGCAGAATTATCGCCTCAGCGAGGCGGCGTCCCAGGCGCTCGAAGAGTATCTTCCGATCCGCATGAGGCTGCCGCATTTCTCCAACGCGCGTTCGGTTCGCAACGGGCTCGACCGGGCGCGGCTGCGGCAGGCCAACCGGCTTTTCGCATCGCGCAGCCGGGTGTTGACCAAGGCCGATCTTATCACCATCGAGGAATCCGACATTCGCGGCAGCCGCGTGTTCGCGGAAGGGAAACTCGAAGGCGAACCGGAGACGAAGATGCGCTGACAGGACGAAGCGGCCGGCGCAGCGACCAACACCGCAGACAGAATTGGAGACGACGACCATGGTCACCGGGACAATCATCGCACCCTCCGTGCTTTCCGCGGATTTCTCGCGGCTCGGCGACGAGGTCGAAGCTGTCGTGCGGGCGGGTGCCGACTGGATCCATCTCGACGTGATGGACGGCCACTTCGTGCCCAACATCACCTTCGGTCCGCCGGTGATCAAGGCGATCCGCGACCGAACGGACAAAATCTTCGACTGCCATCTGATGATCGCGCCGGCCGACCCCTATCTGGCCGCCTTCGCCGACGCCGGTTGCGACATCATCACGGTGCATGCAGAGGCCGGGCCGCATCTCGATCGTTCCCTGCAGGCGATCAAAAATCTCGGCAAGAAGGCCGGCGTATCGCTGAATCCTTCGACGCCGGAGAGCGTCATCGAGTATGTGCTCGACAGGCTCGATCTGGTGCTTCTGATGACGGTCAATCCAGGCTTCGGCGGCCAGGCCTTCATTTCCGCGGTCATCGAGAAGATCAGGCGAATCAAGGCATTGGTTGGCCACCGCCCGATTGACATCGAAATCGATGGCGGCGTCACGGCCGAAACCGCCCCGCTGGTCGCCGCGGCCGGCGCTAATGTGCTGGTCGCCGGGTCGGCCGTGTTCAAGGGAGGCGCCGAGGCGGCCTACCGCGCCAACATTGGAACCATCCGACAGGCGGCCGACGGTGCGATCCGGAAAGCCGCGTAAACCATTTCATCGGAGGCAAGCATGGCGGCCGTTCCCCCTGTCTGCGATTTCGGCTGGCGCGCGATCGATGCCGTTTTGCCCGGCGTCGACGGCAGGTCGCATTCGATCCTCAGCCAGGCCGGCCCGAACGGCCTGGTCGTGGCCTTCATCTGCAATCACTGCCCTTATGTGAAGGCGGTGATTTCACGTATCGTGCGCGATGCCAACGACCTCAAGGCCGAAGGTATCGGCTTCGTTGCGATCAACTCGAACGATGCCGACACCTACCCCGAGGATTCCTTCGACCAAATGAAGCTCTTCGCCACGACGAACGGCTTCAGCTTCCCCTACCTGCACGACCAGCGCCAAACTGTAGCGCGCGATTACGTGGCGGTGTGCACTCCCGATTTCTTCGGGTTCAACAGCGAGTTGGGATTGCAATATCGCGGTCGGCTGGACGCCTCGCGACGAGAAGCCGGAGCGCCCGGGCTGAGACGCGATCTGTTCGAGGCGATGAAGCAGGTTGCCCGAACCGGCGACGGGCCGCTGAACCAGGTCGCCTCGATCGGCTGCTCGATCAAGTGGAAGGATGACGCATGAACGTCGGCGCAGGTAGGCCGCTTCGATCGCCGAAGGCGATCCTGTTCGACCTCGACGGCACGCTGGTCGACTCGGCACCGGACATAGCGGCCGCCGTCAACGAATTGCTGGCCAGCCGCGATCTGCCGCCGCTGCGCCTGGACCGGGTCAAGGCCATGATCGGCGGCGGTGTCAGGAAACTGATCGAGCGAGCCTTCGCGGCATCGGGAGCGCCACTGCTCGGCAACGCTCTCGATGAGGCAAACCGCGTCATGGCGCCTATCTACCGCCGGCATCTGACCGGCCTGACAAGGCTGATGCCTGGCGTCAGGGAGGCCCTCACCCACTTTCATTTGGGCGGAGTAAGCATGGGGGTGGCAACCAACAAACCGCAGTTGGCGACCCGCGAAATCCTGCTTCATTTCGGATTGACGGAATATTTCGGTGCGATCGTCGGCGGAGACGCGGTGACATACCTGAAACCGGCGCCCGATGCCCTGCTGCTGGCGTTGGCACAGCTAGGCGTCGACCCGGGTGACGCGCTGCTGGTCGGAGACAGTGGCGCTGACCTGGGCGCCGCACGCGCCGCCGGCATGCCCGTCATCCTGCTGCGTGGCGGCTACAGCCACATTCCGGTGGAAGAGCTTGGCGCCGATCTTGTTTGCGACAGCCTTTTCGATCTGCCTTCGGCAATGCAGGGGCTGCAAGCCGATGCGTAGGCGAACGCCGGCCGAACGCAAGTTCGAACGGCCGGCGGCGCGCTATTTCGAGAATTGCTTCAGATAGGCGATGACATTGGCGATGTCTTCGTCCTGTTTGAGGCCGACAAACGCCATCTTTGTTCCTTTGACCATGGCCTTGGGATCGTGAAGGTAAGTCTTCAGCGTGGGTTCATCCCATTTGACGCCGGACTTGCCTGCCGCGACCATCGCCTGAGAATAGCTGAACCCCGGGTGCGTGCCGGCTGTTCGGCCGATGACGCCGTTCAACGACGGGCCGACCTTGTTCTTGTCCTGGTCGGCGACATGGCAGACCTTGCATTTGGCGAAGACCTTCTCACCCGCCGCCGCGTCCTGTGCCTGGGATTGGCTCGCGATGAAGGGCACAACGGACATGACTGCGAAAAATGCGATTGCGCGCATGGTATTTCCTCATTGATCGTCTGGGTGCCCTGGACGATTTGCGCATGCCGATCCTTTGATCCGTCGGCATGCGCCTTACGCGGTGGCGTGGAAATTCCGCTTCTCCCGTGGAGCCGCGCCGCGTCACCTGGAAGCTAATCGGCATGTTGTGAAAGTCAATCGTACAAAGGTTTAGAGGCCTGGGTTCTCAAGGATCCTGTCCATTCGTCTTTGTTGACGGCTATTGGGCGAGCGCGTAGCTTGACCTCATTCCGGTTTCTCCATTGGCACCTTGAGAAATCCGGCAAGTGGCGGTTTTGTCCTGGCTCCTGGTTGGGCTGGACTCGCCGAGATGGGCGTTTGGGAACGCGCAAGAGGTGCTGAATGGACATGGTCGATCTCATATTGACGGTTTGCCTCAGCGCCAATCCGAGCAATTGCCGAGACGAACATCTCTATTTCGAGAGCCGCGGCACCCTGTTCCAATGCATGTTCCTTGCCCCCAGCGAAATCGCGAAATGGTCTCAAGAACACCCGACCCTCAAGGTCATGCGCTGGAAATGCGCATTTCCGAGCAAGGAACGAGCCATCTGATTTGGCAGCGCGGAACCCTGGGGAGGAGGTGTCATGATGGTTTCACGGCGCATGACGTTGCGTCTGGCGGTTCTCGGGACAGCCGCTGTTCTTGCTACCAGGCCAGCCGTTGCGGCAGCCAGGATTCGCCTCGGTGTGCTGAAGTTTGGAACCGTGAGTTGGGAACTCGATACGCTACGGCAGCACAAGTTCGATGCCGCGAACGGGATCGATCTGGAGATCATCGACTTCGCCGGCGAGGATGCAACCAACGTCGCGATGCAGGCTGGCGCGATCGACATGATCGTCTCCGACTGGCTATGGGTCTCGCGCCAGCGCTCCGAAGGCGGCGACCTCACATTGTTCCCCTATTCCACCGCCGTGGGCGCGATCATGGTGAAGGAGGGTTCACCGATCCGGACGGTCGCCGATCTCAAGGACAAGAAGATCGGCGTCGCCGGCGGCCCGCTCGACAAGAGTTGGCTGCTGATACAAGCGCTGACCAGACGCGATCTCGGCGTCGACCTGTCGGCAACCAGCGACATCGTCTTTGGCGCGCCGCCACTGATTTCGGAAAAGGCGATACAGGGCGAACTCGATGCAGTGCTGAATTTCTGGCATTTTTGCGCCCGTCTCGAGGCCAATGGCTTCCGTCGATTGATCGGCGTGAATGACGCGGCAAAGACGCTTGGGGCTCTGGGACCCGTGTCGGCGCTCGGTTACGTCTTCCATGACCAATGGGCGAACGAGAACCCCGATGCCGTCAGGGGGTTCGTGAGAGCGTCCGCGCAAGCCAAGGACTTGCTGGCCAGATCCGATGACGAATGGCTGCGCCTGGCGCCGATCATTCGCGCGGAAGGCAAGGAACTGGAAAAACTGCGCGATCGCTATCGTCAGGGCATTCCCAGACGGTCGGTCGCCGAGGAAGCGGCTGACGCCGGCAGGCTATACCATGTGCTGGCGGCGATCGGCGGCGCGAAGCTGGTCGGCAGCGCGCCGGAGATGGCGCCCGGCACATTCTGGCAGGAACCCTGGAAATGACCGCATCGGAAACCGACGGCACGCGTGATGCCCCGCCGAGCATGTCCGGCCGACGCAGCCTGGCGACGGCACTGGCGCCCGCGCTGACGGTAGCGGTTTCCCTGCTCGGGCTTTGCCTGCTGTGGAACCTTGCGGCAGGCGTCTGGCCAAGCCGTGCCTTTCCAGGACCTGGGCAGGTCTGGCAGGTGCTTCTCAGGGAGGCTGCGAGCGGCGACCTCTTTTACCATCTCGGCGTGACCCTCGGCCGGGTCGCCGCGGCGTATATCGTCGCAATGATCATCGGATCCGTCATCGGCGTTTTGCTCGGCAGCTATCGTCGCGTCGACCGTTTTTTCAACCCGTGGGTGATCCTGTTCCTCAACATCCCGGCGCTGGTGGTCATCGTCCTCGGCTACATCTGGTTCGGCCTCAACGAGGCGGCGGCGATCGGCGCGGTGGCGGTGAACAAGATCCCGAATGTCGTGGTGACGATGCGTGAAGGCGCCAGGACGCTTGACCCAAGCTACGCCGAAATGGCCACCGTCTATCGCTTCGGCCGCCTTGATCGCATCCGCCATATCCTGCTGCCGCAACTGCAGCCCTATCTTGCCGCCGCGTCGCGATCCGGCATCGCCCTCATCTGGAAGATCGTCCTGGTCGTCGAACTGCTCGGCCGCTCGAACGGTGTCGGCTTCCAGATCCATCTCTATTTCCAGCTTTTCGATGTCGCCGCCATTCTTGCCTACACGCTGGCTTTCGTGGCGGTGATGCTTGTCATTGAACTTCTCCTGGTGCAGCCCGTTGAACGACATGCAACCCGTTGGCGCCGTCGTCCCGCTTAAGGTCGACATCGCCGAAAAGACCTTCAGGTCCGCGCGAGGCGTCTCGATCACGGCGCTTCAGGACCTTTCCTTCGAGGTCCGGCAAGGCGAATTCGCCTGCTTGCTTGGACCGTCGGGCTGCGGCAAGACCACGACGCTGCGTATCCTGCTTGGCTTGGACAAAGACTTTTCCGGCTCCTTCCAGTTGCCGCAAGGAGGTTCGAACCGCATCGCCGCCGTATTCCAGGAACCGACCCTGCTGCCGTGGCGAACGGTGGAGCAGAATGTCAGGCTGGCGTTGCCGAAAAGCTTGAGGGCGAAAAATCTCGACGGGCTGTTCGACACGCTCGGCCTCGCGGCCATGCGCTCGCTCTATCCTGCCGAACTGTCGCTCGGCCTTGCGCGCAGGGCAGCACTTGCCAGGGCTTTCGCCACGGAGCCGGCGGTGCTTTTCCTGGACGAACCCTTTGTCTCGCTCGACGAACAGACCGCCGAGCGGCTTCGGCATCTGCTTTTGACCGTGTGGTCGGCACGGCCCACGACCGCCTTGATGGTGACCCACAATCTACGCGAGGCACTGATGCTCTCGGACCGCATCATCGTGCTCGCGCCGCGGCCAACCCATGTGCTCGGCGTGTTCGACGTACGGTTGCCACGGCAACATCGCAATTCGCAGGTGATGAGCGACCTTCTGCGGTCGTTCCATCATAGATTTCCGGACGTCACCTGATCGCCTGCAGGTGAAATGCATATCGGAGGCCTTCATGTCGATCGATCGGCTAAGACGCAGGCTTGTGAGTGGCTTCGCCTGTACCGCCGCCAGCGCCGCCTTGATGCCGTGCTGCCTCGGACGAGCCGCGGCTGGCAACCTGGGATTCTCGCTCAGGCAGATCGCCGACGGCGTCTTCGCCTTCCAGGGCACGGATGAATTGATGACCGCCGCCAACGACGGTGCGATCTGCAATCTGGGCGCCGTCATCGGTACCGATGCGGTTGCCGTCATCGACAGCGGTGGCAGCCTGATCGAGGCGCACGCCTTTCTCGCCGCGATCGGAAAGGTAACCGCAAAGCCGGTTCGCTTCCTGGTCAACACCCACATGCACCCCGACCACATCTTCGGCAATGCGGCATTCCGGGAGATCGGCGCGACCATCGTCGGTCACCGCAATCTGCCGCGCGCCCTCGACGCGCGTGGCGCGTTCTATCTGCACAACTATCGCGAACAGCTTGGCGAGGCGCTGATGGAGGGGGTCGAGATCGTGTCGCCGACCAGGCTGGTCGACGATCACCTGCAACTCGACCTCGGCGGGCGCACGATCGAACTGCGGGCATGGAAGGCGGCGCACACCGACAACGACCTGACCGTATTCGATACCACGACCAGAACGCTCTTTGCCGGCGATCTGGTGTTCATGGGCTCCTTGCCGACGCTCGACGGATCACTGCTTGGATGGCTCCGCCAGATGGATGCACTCACCGCGATCGACGCCGCGCGCGTCGTTCCAGGTCATGGTCCTGTAACGGCCGACTGGCCACAGGCACTGGCGGGGGAGCGACGCTATTTCGAGGTTCTGGCGCGCGATATCCGCAAGGCGATCGCCGACGGAACGCCGCTGCGCGAAGCAGTCAAAACCGCAGGCGGAAGCGAACGGGACAATTGGCACCTGTTCGACGATTACAACGAGCGCAACGCAACGGCCGCATTTGCCGAACTCGAATGGGAATAGACGACGCCGACATGCGCTAGGCGGCCGCAAAGCACGGCGATTTGCCAAGGCGTCGCCAAAGGCTTATCCTCAACGCCAGCCTGGGCACCACCTCTCTTGCATTGGTGGAGGCATCGAAATGCAAAATCAAGCTTACTCGAGCCGGCAGCTCGCATCCGTTTTCGCCGCGATCATCTTGACCATCGGCACGTTGCTCGGCTCCTCGGGAGCCGCCAACGCACAGCAAACAACCGCGTCCTCGGATAGAATCTGGCATGACTTGAAGGGCGACGTGTTCGGCGATCGGGCAATTCTGGTCGATACCGGCGTCGTCAGGATCGAAGCACCGAAGCGGGCGCAGGATGCCGCCATCGTGCCCGTCGATATCTATCTCGATCCAGCCAAGGCGCCAGACGGCATCAAATCCGTTACCTTGATCATCGATGCGAACCCTGCACCGGTGGCGGCAACGTTCCAGCTCGGCAAGGATGCCGGCGTGACGCATCTGTCGACGCGCGTGCGCGTCAACGACTATTCCTATCTGCGCGCCATCGCTGAGACGCAGGGTGGTCAACTCCATATGGTACAGACCTTCGTCAAGGCGTCAGGTGGCTGCTCCGCCCCTGCGGTCAAGAACCAGGACGAGGCCAACGCGACAATGGGTCAGATGAAGCTGCGCCAGTTCCCGCCCAAAGAGACGATGACCAAGACCGAGGAACTGCAGTTGATGATCCGGCACCCTAACAATTCGGGGCTGCAGCGGGATCCGCTGACCCAATATTTCATACCGGCGCATTTTGTCCAGAAACTGTCGATCTCCCAAGCCGGCCGGCCGATCCTCTCCATGGAAGGTGGAATATCGATTTCGGAAGACCCCAACTTCCGATTCGATTTCACCGTGCACGGCAATGGCGAAATCCAGGTTGAAGCGATCGATACGGACGGCAAAACATTTCGCAATCAGTGGCCGCTCGAGACAGCGGGACTCTGAAGTCTCGATATCTTGCGCTGGACTGCCGGGTGCTTGCCACTTGATCCCGAAAATGGAGCTCGTTCGGGAAGATCACGCCCAGGCAGAGGACGGAGCTCCATCCGGCTTCCGGATGGAGCAGGCTCTAAAAGCAGCGCACGTCGGCTTCCGACTGCGCGCGCTTCAATTCGGTACGGGCTGCCTTCGCCGGTGCGCTTTCGCGAAACAGCGCCGCGCTTTCGCCTGTGGTCAAAGACATGCTCTTGAAAGTCTCGGCTCTCTCATAGTGGTCGTAGGGAAGGATCGAGGCGATGACGTCGATCGAGCAGGAACAGCTTTCCAGCGCCTGACGTGTCTGGCCGTTCGTCTGCATGCAGCCGAGCACGTAGTCGGCGATCGTTGCTGTCGGGTAATCACCCGCGGCGCCCGCGGGGTTTGCGAAGGCCAGCGGCGCGGCAAGGAGCAGCGGCAAAGTCGAAAATCCAACATATCTGATCACGGGAAAACCTCCGGTTAGCCTAGGCGCGATGCGCCCAGTCGGGATCACCGTGGCAGTTGGCAACGTGCAGCAGAGTCAGTCAAGCGCCCATGGCTTCCGTATGCGACCAAAGGAGGAATGCGGGGCTTGTCGACCGTGGTTCCGCATGGCGGCTCCGTGGCCTGCTCCACGCCCCGACTCCAACGATCATCTCATGCTTGGCCCACTATCGATTCCCAATGGAGCACGCGCATGACCATGCCGAGACATCGAAGCGAATACCTCCAAATAAAATCAACGCTTAGGCGAAATGTAAAAATCAAAAAATAACTAAATTTTATGTGCCCCATCGTTATTTCGCGGTCATAAATACTTTATCTAACAAATACCGTCCTGCTTATTTTCTTATATTGCACCGCATCATTTATGATATTGCGGTGCAAAAACACCAGCAGGCTTTTTTGCTTGCCTAGCCTTTTACGATGACATAGCCTCACCCTGTTTCCGGCTTCAAGGGCGTCACCGTCATTAGGGAGCGGCGACAGTCTTTCGTAGGCCAAGGTGAGGTGGGCAGTAACGGTGCCCTCTGCACATCTGGCTTAGGTCGTGACACGCTGCCGGAAATATTTCCCCCCCGTGAATCGCTTGGGCAAGCCCTTGTGGGCTCAGCAAATGATTCATCACTATGAACCTCGGGAGGAATTCGGATGCGTGTACTTACGAAAGCTACCTATATTCTAACCACTGCGGCGTTTCTGTCGCTCGGCGCGGCCTATACGGCGTCGGCTAATGAGGACCTTGCAAAGCTGGCTTCGGATTCGAAGAACTGGGCAATGCAGACGGGTGACTACGCCAACACCCGCTATTCCAAACTCAACCAGATTACTGCGGACAATGTGAAGAACCTGCAGGTCAAGTGGACCTTTTCCACCGGCGTGCTACGAGGCCACGAGGGTGGACCGCTTATCATCGGCGATGTGATGTATGTCCACACGCCTTTCCCGAACAATGTCTTTGCGCTCGATCTCAAGAATGACGGGAAGATCCTTTGGAAGTACGAACCCAAGCAGGATCCCAACGTCATTCCGATCATGTGTTGCGATACGGTCAATCGTGGCGTTGCCTATGGTGACGGCAAGATCATTCTCAATCAGGCCGACACCACGGTCGTCGCCCTGGACGCGAAGACTGGCAAGGTCGTCTGGTCGGTCAAGAACGGCGACCAGACCGATGGCGGCAAAGGCGAATCCGGTACGGCTGCCCCCGTCGTCGTCAAGGACAAGGTGCTCATCGGCGTCTCCGGCGCCGAATTCGGCGTTCGCGGCTGGCTGGCCGCCTACAATCTGAAAGATGGCAAACTCGCCTGGAAAGCCTATTCGGAAGGTCCGGACGCAGACACCCTGATCGATCCCGAGAAGACCACGCAACTCGGCAAGCCGGTTGGCAAGGATTCCGGCACGAACACCTGGGAAGGCGAGCAGTGGAAGACCGGCGGCGGCACGACATGGGGATGGTATTCCTATGATCCCAAGCTGAACCTGGTCTACTATGGCACCGGCAATCCCTCGACGTGGAACCCGGTCCAACGCCCCGGCGACAATCGCTGGTCGATGACGATCATGGCCCGCGATGCGGATACTGGTGTTGCCAAATGGCTCTACCAGATGACCCCGCATGACGAATGGGACTATGACGGCATCAACGAGATGATCCTCGTCGATGGCATGGAGGTCAACGGCGCCAAGCACGACGTGCTGGTGCATTTCGATCGCAATGGTTTTGCCTACACCATGGATCGCGCCACCGGCGACCTTCTCGTCGCCAAGAAATACGATCCGGCCGTGAACTGGGCGACCGAAGTCGTCATGGACCCCAAGAGCGAACAGTATGGTCGCCCGCAGGTCGTGGCGAAATATTCGACCCAGCAGAACGGCGAAGACACCAACTCGACGGGCATCTGCCCGGCGGCGCTTGGAACGAAGGACCAGCAGCCTGCGGCTTATTCGCCGAAAACCGGGCTGTTCTATGTCCCGACCAACCATGTCTGCATGGACTATGAGCCTTACAAGGTGAGCTACACCGCCGGTCAGCCTTATGTTGGCGCCACAGTGTCGATGTATCCCGCACCTGGCGGCGACGGCAACATGGGCAACTTCATTGCCTGGGATGCGGCCAAGGGCGAGATCGTCTGGTCGAAGCCCGAGCAGTTCTCGGTGTGGTCGGGCGCGTTGGCGACAGATGGCGACGTCGTCTTCTACGGTACACTCGAAGGCTACATCAAGGCGGTCGATAAGGACGGCAAGGAACTCTACAAGTTCAAGACCCCGTCCGGCATCATCGGCAACATCACGACCTACGAGCAGGGCGGCAAGCAGTATATCGCCGTTCTGTCGGGCGTCGGTGGATGGGCTGGTATCGGCCTGGCAGGCGGCCTGCTTTCGCCTGACAACGCCGCTGCCTGGCATGGCGCCGTCGATCAGGGCCGCGCGCAAGGCGACCAAGCCGCTGTCGTTGGTACAGCTGGCCTGGGTGCCGTCGGCGGCTACGCGGCACTTGCCGACTACACGACGCTGGGCGGTCAGCTCACCGTCTTCGGTCTCCCGGATTGATGCGCTGGGAACCTTGAGCATGCCTCAGGTCTTGTGAGACCAAAGGCTTGAAGAACGAGAGCCCGGACATCCGGAAGCCATGGCCGGGCTCTCGATTCGGTTACGCACCCAAAAACACCGATCAATGCCGGTCGCGACAGCAAAACCGTGTCCATTGGCAAATGAAGGAAGCGTTTGAATGTCCGTTCGCATTGTAATTTCGGCTTTCGTCCTGGCTCTGCTGCCTCTGGCAAGCTCGAGCCTCGCCCGGGCCGACGACAGCATGGAAAAAGCCAAGGCGGTAAAGGAAGAAGGCGGCAAGTATTTGGATGCGGATGGAAATCCGACCTACAAGATCGAAAACGGAACCGTCGATTGGTACACGTTCAGCGGCTACCGCCGGTATCATTCCGATTGCCATGTCTGCCACGGACAGGACGCGACAGGTTCGAGCTATGCGCCGGCTTTGGTCAACAGCCTGAAAACCATGGATTACGCCACATTCCTCTCGATCGTCGCCGAAGGCCGCAAGAATGTCGGCGGCGGCAAGGAAAACGTCATGCCTGCCTTTGGCGACAACAAGAACGTCTATTGCTACCTGGACGATCTCTACGTCTATCTGCGCGCGCGCGCAGATGGCGCGGCGCCCCGCGGAAGGCCGCCCAAGCACGAAGACAAGGCCCAGGCGGCGAAGGATGCCGAAGCATCCTGCATGGGTGGATGACATGATCGGCCGCGATGCATTGAAGCTGCGCGTCGTTCTGCCGATCCTCGGCACGCTCGCCTTGCTGCCGTCGAACGCGCATGCGCAAAGCGCCGGCCTTGGCGCGGCGGGAGAACTGGTCGACCCTGACATTCTGCGCGTCTGCGCCGATCCCTCGAATATGCCCTTCACCGACAAGAGCGGCGAAGGCTTCGAAAACAAGCTGGCCGAACTGGTTGCCGCGAAAACCGGGCGCAAGTCCGTCTCCTACACCTGGTTTCCCACGATCACCGGCTTCGTGCGCAATACGTTGGGGGCCAACCGATGCGACATCATCATGGGCTATGCTCAAGGCGATGAGCTGGTGCAGAACACCAACGCCTACTATCGCTCCGCCTATGTGCTGGTGCATCCGAAAAGCCACGATATGGAAGGCGTGGAAACGATCGAAGATCCCAGACTCACAGGCAAAACGATCGGCGTCGTTGAAAGCACGCCGCCAACCGCCAACATGGCCGCCAACAAGCTTCTGCGGACCGCCAAGATCTATCCGCTTGCGGTGGATACGCGCGTCACCCCATCAATGGGGGAGGTCATGATCAAGGACATGCTGGCACACAAGATCGATGCGGCGGTGCTGTGGGGACCGATGGCAGGTTACTACGCCAAGGAACTCGGAGCTGATGTGACGATCGTTCCACTGGTGAAGGAAAAAACCGGCTCGCGCATGTCTTACCGCATCACCATGGGCGTACGTCCGTCGGACCAGGAATGGAAGCGGACGCTCAACCGGGTGATCAGGGAAAACCAGGCGGAGATCACCAGGATCCTGCTGAGCTACAACGTGCCGCTGATCGACGAACACGACAACCTGATTACCCAATGAATGGAAGGGAGACTATTTTCGTGCTGGTCGCCGCGAGCCTTCTGGGTCTGGCCGAGCCGACATGGGCTGGCGACATCGCCGAACCCAGCGGTTTCCGGATGGACGACTATCGGGCGCCGGTGCCGCGGACGCTGCAAGGCGCGAGGGTGGTGACGACGGTGGAAGCGGAAGCGCTGTGGCGAGCGAAAAAGGCGATCTTCTTCGACGTGATGCCGGACACGCCCAAACCGGCCAATTTGCCGGCAGGGACGATATGGAGAGACAAGGTCAGAAAGGACATTCCAGGCAGCATATGGCTGGCCAATGTGGGATACGGCGCTATTTCGCAGGAGACCGCCAGCTATTTTCGCCAAGGCCTCGCGGCCAAGGCCGGGACGGACAAGTCGCGCACGGTTCTGTTCTACTGCATGACGAATTGCTGGATGTCGTGGAATGCGGCGAAACGGGCCGTCCAGTGGGGCTACAGTTCAGTGATCTGGTATCCGCTCGGCGCCGATGGATGGGAAGATGCAAACCTTCCACTGGAGGAGAAAAAACCCTACGCAACGAACAATTGAAATAAGGACTGCAATTATTCTCGATAGTTTGTTTTCAATTTTTCAAAACCTATTGTTTCATTTGTCCATTTTTGAAACTTGATGGACGAGCCATTGCGTCGGTGCCCTGCAATGGTTGGCTAACGACAGGATCGGTCCCTTCGGGCTGGTATAAGAGGAGAAATGTCATGAAGAAGAACTGGAAAAAACCGACCATGTGTCAGGTTGCCGCTGGCTTCGAAATTTCACGGTATCTGCCTGCTGAAATTACTCCCAAGAAGTAGGCCGCAGAGGTGCGCGTCCCTGGCGACAGGGGCGCGCATCCCCTCCCCGCATGGAATTTCCGTGAAAGATTTTGACGCACGCAAAGCGCGCGGACTGTCGTTTGTGACTGCAAATTGCCTGCAGGTCAGAGAAGCCGGCGCGCGGGCATTTTCATGCATTTGAGGATAATCGGATCGGCGGCGGGCGGCGGCTTTCCGCAATGGAACTGCAACTACCGTCTCAGTCGTGCGGCTCGCAACGGCATGGCAAGCGTGCATCCACGAACCCAGTCAAGTGTCGCCGCCTCGGCGGACGGGTTGGGCTGGGTTCTTTTCAATGCCTCGCCCGACATTCGCCAGCAAATCGCTGCAACACCTGAATTACAACCTGCGGGCGATGCGCCGCTGCGCTCGACACCTATTCGCGCTGTGGTGCTGACCAATGCCGACGTCGATCATATCGCCGGACTGCTCAGCCTGCGCGAGCGGCAGCCTTTCGCCATCTATGCAACGGCGCAGGTTCTGGCGACGCTGGAGGCGAATTCGATTTTCAACGTTCTCGATCCAGCGCTTGTGCCGCGGCGCATCCTGCCGCCGGCGAAAGAGTTGGCCATCTGCGACGCAGAAGGCCGCGATACCGGCGTAATGATCGAGCCCTTTCCCGTGCCCGGGAAGATAGCACTCTATCTGGAGGATAGAGACCATCCGGATGCCAATTTCAGCTCCGACGCAGGTGACACGATCGGAGTCCGAATTGCCGGCATCGGCAGCCGCGGCTCCGTCTTCTATATCCCAGGCTGCGCGCGCATCGATGCGCGGCTACGCGCGCGTCTCACCGATGCCGCCTGTCTTTTGTTCGACGGCACGGTCTACACCGACGACGAGATGATCGTCGCCGGCGTCGGTCAGAAAACCGGCGCGCGCATGGGGCATCTGGCGATCTCGGGAGAATTGGGTTCGATTGCAGGCTTGGCCAATGTGAAGGTCGGCCGTCGCGTCTTCGTCCACATCAACAACACCAACCCCATCCTTGACGAGAGTTCCGCCGAACACGCGGCGGTCAAGGCGGCAGGCTGGGAAATCGCAAACGACGGTATGGAGATGGAATTTTGAGCGACTTCCGCGATGCAGCCAAAGGCGGACTCTCCACGAGCGCTCTCGAAGCCGTGCTGAGGCAGGTTGGCGCCGAGCGCTATCACAATCGCCATCCCTTTCACCACAGGATGACCAGCGGCGCGTTGTCGAAGGCCGAGATGAAGGCCTGGGCGCTGAACCGCTATTGCTATCAGGCGGTCATCCCACGCAAGGATGCCATGATACTCGTACATGCCGAGGATCCAGCGTTTCGTGCCGCGTGGCGCAAGCGGATCGAGGATCATGACGGCGAGGACGGCTGGAGCGGCGGCATCGCGCGCTGGCTGCATCTGGCAACTTCGCTCGGCCTGGACGCCGAGGCCGTGAAGAGCGAAAGGCTGGCACTGCCGGCGACACGCTTCGCGGTGGGCGCTTACCTTTCCTTTTGCACAAACCGGACGCTGTTCGAGGCGGTCGCGTCCTCGCTGACCGAGATGTTCTCGCCACTCATCATCGGCGAGCGGGTGCCGGCAATGCTGGCCAAATACGACTACATCACCGAGGATACGCTGGCCTATTTCAAGCAACGGCCCGAACAGGCCTCGCGTGACGCCGACTTCGCCCTTGACTACGTGCTCAGCCACGCCGATACGGCGGAGCGCCAGCAGCAGGCAATCGATGCACTGGTGTTCAAATGCGATATACTCTGGGCCATGCTTGACGCGCTTCAACACGCCTATGGCGAGCGGGGAAACATACCGCCCGGCGCCTTCCAGCCCGAGGCAGCCCTGTGATGGCGCTGCGCGAAAGAGCTGTGGTGTCGTTGCGATCGGTACCTTCGCTGCCGAAGCACGTGCGCATACAATACGATCCCTTGCGGCAGGCATTTGCCGTGCTTTCACCGGAAAAGATATTCTGGCCGAACGATGTCAGTCTCGACATATTGCGACGCTGCGATGGACGGTCCACGGTCGGCGACATCATTGCCGGCCTTGCCGCCGATTATGAGGCCGAACAGGAGGCCGTGGCGACCGACGTCATCGCCTTCCTGCAGGAATGGTCGGACAAGCTGCTGGTGAGGCTATGAGCACGCCCCTCCTCCCTCCAATCGGCATGCTGGCGGAACTGACGCATCGCTGCCCGCTGCAATGCCCTTATTGCTCCAATCCGCTCGAACTGCTCAAGGCCAATCGCGAACTCGACACAGAGACCTGGCTCGCCCTGTTCTCGGAGGCCGCCGATCTCGGAGTGCTCCAGGTGCATCTGTCCGGTGGCGAGCCGACACTGCGCCGCGACCTCGAGCAATTGATCGCCGGGCTTGCGGGGCGCGGCGTCTACACCAATCTGATTACCGCGGGCGTTGGCATCGTCGAGGGCCGTGTCGAGGCATTTGCCGAAGCCGGTCTAGACCATCTGCAACTGAGCTTTCAGGGCGCGCGGCCGGCGACCACGGATCGCATCGGCAACCACAAGGGTGCCCACGAAAAGAAGCTGGAGACGGCACGCCGCGCGCGCGCGGCCGGTCTGCCTCTTACCGTCAACGCGCCGATCCATCGCCATAACATCGAGGAGGTGCCGGAATTCATCGATCTCGCCCTTTCGTTGGGCGCGGAGAGGCTCGAGATCGCCAATGTGCAATATGCCGGCTGGGCGTTGACCAATCGCGATCAACTGATGCCGGAGCGTGAAGCGGTCGATAGGCAGGCGGAGATCGTCGCGGAGGCACAGGAGCGGTTGGCCGGCATCATCAACATCGATTTTGTGACGCCGGACTATTTCGCGATCTATCCCAAGCCGTGCATGGGCGGCTGGGCGCGGGACGCCTTCATGGTGACGCCTGACGGCACCGTACTGCCCTGCCATGCCGCACAGACGATCCCGTCGCTCAGCTTCGAGCGTTTCGAACCACACAGGCTGTCCTCAATCTGGGCCGATTCGCCGGCGTTCAATGCCTTTCGCGGTACGGACTGGATGCAGGAGCCATGCCGCGGCTGTGAGCGGCGCGAGATCGACTGGGGCGGCTGCCGCTGCCAGGCGATGGCGATCGCCGGCGATGCCGCTGCAACGGACCCGGCTTGCGCGAAATCGCCGATCCATGCTCGCATGGCAATGCTGATCGACGAAGCCAGGCGCATTGCCACAGTTCCTTCGAGAGAAGAAGCATTCGTCTACCGGCGGATCGGTGCGGTGACCGAATCCGCCTGACCTGGCGAGAAAGCGCTTCTCACCCCCTCGGCAAGACGCGTAGCGTCTGCTCGTCAAACAATGGCTCGTCCTGGCCGATGCGCACAAAAAGCAGGCTGTGCCCCTCACCCGCGGGCACCTCGAAATACTGCATGCCGTCAGGCATTTCACCCCAGTCGCCGCAGGGCGGTTCGGGAATCTCGTCGGAGCTGGCAAGTGCTTTCAGCTCTTTCGCATAGGCGGCGTCGGGGCTGAATGTGTAGCGTTTGACGCCGGCGGGTACCGTGCCCTCGGTGTAAGGCGCCAGCACACAGCGGGCGCTGACGGCCTTGTCGGTCTTTTCCAGGAACAGGCGCTGCAACGCAGCCTCGGCGGTTTCGCCAGGCTTGATGTCAAAGACCTCGACAAGAGGGTCAGCCGCGCCGCCGTCGCTGTATTTGATGGCGAGCGCTTTGCCGGCGAATTCGAAATGGATCTGGCGGAAAGCCGAAATCGCAGCGCTGCGTCCAGGCGGCCAGCCCGACAGTTTTGTCAGACAATTTTTCCCAGGCGCATTTGTCGATGGGCGGGCGCGACGGCGCCGGCTCGTCCGCCATGGCTGGTATCGTCGCGGATGCAAGCAGGGCACTGGCCCAGATGGTCGATCGCACGCTATTCATCGCTGCATCCTGTTAAAATGAAGGCGTCCCAGGCCGAACCGCCTGGATTGGCATTGGCGAAATCGGCTCCTTCGGTGAAAGCCACGCCGAAACCGGGCAAGAGCAGCCCTCTCGGCGCCGGTGTCGCTTCGCGCGAATTCAACTGCTCGGCGCCGCCGCCGGTCAAGGCATAGACCTGGCCCTCCCATAGCCTGCACAATCCGCTACCGTCCTGCAGGCCGCCTTCCCGGTCGTCGTCGGTGCAGGCGTGGCGAATGGTGCCGAGCGGGAAAGAATTCTTGCCGTTGGTCCAGGTGATGTCGGCGGGCAGGCTCGTGCCGGTTTTGGGCACGGCCAGCGAAAACACTTCGGCCGTCAGCGCCGCCGGCTCGTTGGCGAGCGGCCGGAATTGCACGACGGCACCCGAGCGCGGCTCCTGATAGGTGGCGTGACTCAGGAGGCATTCTTTTGCCAAGGCCGCCTGCATCGGGCCGAGCAGGCCCAGGAGGAAAAAGGCCAGTATGCGGGTGATCATCCGATGTCTCTGGGAAAGCGTTGAGTCGGCCCGCACAGTCGCATCATTCACGCAAAAGCATAGCAAAATCCGGAACGGCGGCGTTTGTCCGCTCCTGGACAAAACTTGTCCACGCAAAATCCCACCAGCCTGTATGGTCGAGCGCACTGATCGAAGGAGTGGTGATGCGGCGTTTGGTGATGACGACGGCAATATCCGCATTCGCCGGTGGCTCCGCGCTGGCGGCGCCGCCTTATGTTGGGACATGGTCTACCGACAGGCTGAACTGCCACGCGGCTCCCGACATCCAACGCGAGACTGTGTTCACAGTGGACCAGGCGTCGCTGTCGTTCCCCGATCTCGGCTGCGAGCAGGCGACATTTCGCAAAAGCTCGACCGGCTGGGTGGTGCATGCCAGCCAATGCTACGGTTCCGACCCGTCGATCGAGGAGCCGTTCGCGCGTGTCATCCATATCGTCAGGCATGGGGCCACGCTGCGGTTCACCTGGCCTGGCTTCAACAGCGGACCGCTCGTCCGCTGTTGAAGGCGTCCGGCGCCTCAGACCAGGCCGACCAGAAAGGCGGCGCCACCGAGAAAGCCTGCCGAGCAGATCCATAACAGCCAGAGCCCCCGTACCCGGCATTCCAGCACCGCCGAGCCGGGGTTGGCGGGGTCATAGTGGACGTCGACCTTGCTGCCTTCGACATACTGCCGTGCCTGGCCGCCGACGAGGCCGGGCAACGAAGCCGTCACGGTTCCGCCGAAGGTCACACGATCGGCGCTGTAGCGCTGGCCGGCGACGTCATAGGAGTAGACGATGCGGGATTTGAAGACGGTGCGCCAGCGACCATAGCCAGAATGGTTTCGGAGCGCCTGCAGGCCCGAGGCATCGATGCGGCCGGCAGTGACCGGCCATTTTGCCGCCTGCTCGGCCATCGATTTCTGGACGAAGCCCATGCGCAAGGCAAACAGGCCCATGAACAGCAGCAGCGCCGCCGCGCCGAGGTTTTGCGGCTTGGGCAAATGCGGCCTGATCGCCTCCAGGACGCCGCCGACGGAAAACACCAGCACCAGCGCACCGACCACCAGCCCGGCCGAGAGCTGGATCATGAACTTGAAGGCGCCTTCGGGCATGGTGCGCTTGATCACGGCTTTGCTCGGATCGGCCGGATTGTAGAAGACAGTCACCTCCGCGCCGCGGGGAAACTGGGCAAGGGTTTCGGTGACTTCGAAATTCCCCAAATTCTCCTTCACGCTGTAGCGCGAGCTTTGAAATTTCTTGCCGCCGACCTTGTATTCGAAGGTGATCGCCGGAAAATTGCGCATTTCGGTCGTATCAGTGCTGTCCGAACCAACGCCCGAGCTTCTGACCTCGCGTGCCTCGACGCGCGACGAGATGATCTTTCCCGGCGTCGGCAGCCAGCGGCTGAGTGCCTTCACCTCTCGCCATTTCATGAAGGTGATGAACGACAGCGCGCCCGCGACCACGCAGGCAAAGCCGACAAGCATGATCTTGAGTTCCAACTCGTCTCCCCCCAGGGGTGCAGGAACCCGCACATAGACAGCATGGCGGCGGCAATGTCTTGTATTTTCGCAAATCTGAAAAGGCTGAGCAGCGCAAACGGCAACAGCCCACGCCGCGTTATGCAGGCTTCACGGCCAGGAACGTGTTCCATTCTTCGCTATTGCGGCCGACGTTGAAATCGTCCCTGATGAGGACCAGCCCGGCGCCTTCGAGACGGGCGGCGAAGTCGTCCCTGCGCCAGTAGACCATGTGATATTCGCCTGATGTCTCGCCATCGCCATTGCGCATCGAGACGAGGAAGGCGCCGCCCGGGCGCAGCGACCCGGCTATCTTGGCAAGCACCTGGTCGGTCTGGTCGCGAGGCACGTGGATCAGGACGCATAGGGCAAGGACCGCGTCGTAGGGGCCGCCGAGATCATCGGTGATGAGATCGAGCAACTCGCCATGCTTACCACGCGCGGCCTGCAGCTCGAGAAACCGCTTGGTGGCGTCGGTGCGCCGAACCTTGACGCCCAAATTTTCCAGAAAATCCGCATCGTATCCGGCTCCGGACCCGACTTCCAAAATCCGGCCACCTGTGCCGGCGATTGCCACCAGGCGCTTGAGCGATGCCTGCTCCCTCTCGTTGGGAACATGGCGCACGATGGCATCATATTGTTCCGCATAATCCTCGTAAGCGCTGATCGTTTGACGGCTCTGTGCCAGAGCCTCCGATGACACACCCATCTTTTCCTCCCATGCGTCCTTGTTGGTCAAAGAGCCAGACACTTTCCTCAGCGAATGCTGCCAGCGGAAGCGTGTCCATCGAGCAGTCCGATATCGCGCTTGAAATGGTCCGACAGCGCACGCTGGTCAAGCAGGCCGCGTGAGCGGGTCCTGAAGGGAGCGGCGAAGAGGTCGAGGACGGCGGACACCCGAGAAAGCGAACGACGCCAAGCCTGATAGCTTGTCTCAGTTGGCGTCGGCTACCGTCTGCCGGCCCCCGGCCCAGGCGCGCCATTGCCGTTCGTCGCCATGGAAGACATTGAGGTCTATGCGGCCAGTGACGCCGTGCGACAGGCCGGAGCCGGAATACTGCCAGAACAGCCATTTGCGACCGGGATAGACCTTTGACGGATGCTGGGCGACCGCACGCAGCCAAAACGGATAGTCGAGGAATTCGCCCCTGAGATTGTCGCGGTAGAAATCGGGCGCGGTGTAGATGATGGGCCGCTGGCCGTAATAGCGCTCCAGCTTGTCCATGAACACCTGCATCTTTTCCAGCACCTTTTCGCGCGACGGCCGCCGCTTGCAGCTGGACTCGCCGTTCCACTCGACGTCGATCACCGGCGGCAGCGCGCCTTCGACCCTGGGCACGTTGCGGATGAACCAGTCCGCCTGCTCGCCCGCCGTGCGGCACCAGTAGAAGAAATGGTAGGCGCCGCGCTTCAAGCCGGCGGCGTCGGCGTTGCGCCAGTTTTTCATGAACATCGGATCGAGGTGGTCGCCACCGTCGGTCGCCTTGATGTAGGCGAAGTTGGCGCCCTGCGCCCGCAGCTTGTCCCAGTTGACGTTGCCTTGCCAACGCGAGACGTCGACGCCGTGCACTGCAAGGCGGCGAGGCGAACCCTTGCCGAAATTGATCGGCTTGGCGTCGCGAAAACCGTAACGGGTGAGCGGCCCGGCAAGCATGGCCGGTGCCGCGCGGGTCAATAACTTGGGCGGCGACACCAAGGCTGCCGGCTCGACCGGCAGCCCGCCGACATCAGGCACTTGGGGATCAGGCGCATCAGGTGCGGCAAACACCCCCGTCTCTTCCTCCTCCGCCAAGCCGAACGGGCGCGTTTTTTCCCCCGGACCGTTGTCAGACATGGGAGCCAGTCCGGCCCTTGCCGCCCTGTTGCCCCTTGCCGCCGGAGCAGCGGCGATCGGTGCCGGCGGCCGGATCACGGAACTGGTGGTCTCGTTGGAGGGTTTCTGCAAATCCAGCGCATCGACGCCGGCCGTTGACGAGCAGCCGGCAAGGCATAGCGATGCTATCAAAAAACTGACGACGCCCGGAATCCGCATCTGGACCTGTACTCAAAACACAACAGACCGAGGGCGAAACGACAGCCGACGGACAAACCGGATCAGTTATGAATGAGAAATTACCAATAAAGTTTGAATCAAGTTTTTTTTCGCCATACCGCATGCGGGTAAGCGCGGTGGAAACTGGCTCAGGATTTCCTGAAGACGCCGATCATCGGCCCGAGATTCCAGTAGTCGTCTTTGCGGCCGATGGCAGGCGCAAACAGGCTGGATATCGTGCCGTCGAGGAACAGCGCGTTATCGCAACCGAGCGCGTCGCGGAAAAGCCGGGCGAAGGCATGGAAGGTCACCGTGCCATTCGAAATCGCAAAGACCGCGACGCCATCCTTTCGCACCCCGACACCGTCGCGGGTTTTCCGCGAAGTGCCGTCGGCCTGGAATTTCGGATGCAGCTTGCCGTCGATCACCAGCATCGGCCCCGATTGCGTCGCATAGTCGACGGTCGGGCGCCTCTTCACGAAGTCCCTGGTGGCGCGGACCGCGGCCCTGCCGTCGCGTATGTAGAAAATGCCGTTCGGCTGCAGGGAAAAGTTGCCGCTTCCCGAACCCGTTTTCACCGACGCCATCTCCTGGCCGCGCTCGACATAGAGACCGACCGGCGCGAGGTTCGGGTGATACATGCCGGCATTGATGCCGAACAGCATCGTGCGCCCGATCGCTTGTTGCGCGGCATGCAGATTGTGCAGCGACTGAAACGGCTTGCCCGCCGCATCCTTCCAGAACAGCTCGAGCTGATATCGTTTCGGATCGACCTCGCAAACGAGATAGCTGGTCGCCTCGAAGGTGAAGTCCCGGCATGGCGGCAGCGAGACAACCCACTGGCCGAACGACGCGCCAAGCGCCGCCACCGACGGCAGCGCCCCCTTGGCCATCGCCAGCAACAGTGGCACCGATTGCAGGAGGGTCAAAAAATCCATGTGCGTACCGGAATCGAAGTTCGAGGTCCGGTACGGATATAGCCCGTTTCAAGCGATACTGTGGAACTGCTTAGACGAGCCATCCCATGGCGACGCTCGACAACAAGACGATGCCGAGCAGGCCGCGATAGATGACGAACGGCCAAGCCGAGAAACGCTCCAGCACGCGCATCAGCCCCCATATGGCGAAGAAGGCGGAGATCGACGCGACGACCAGCCCGACAGCAAGCACCGACCAGCCATGGGCGTCGAGATGGACCTTGTGCAGTTCCCAGAGTTCCTTGAGGCCGGCGAGCGCGATGGCAGGCAGCCCGAGCAGGAATGAGAAGCGCGCCGCTTCGGCCCGCTTGAAGCCGAGCCCCAGTGCCGCTGTCAGGGTCGAGCCCGAGCGCGAGACGCCGGGGACAAGCGCGCCGATCTGGGCGATACCGACGAGCAGCGCATCGGTCAGCGACGCATCGCCCATGCTGCGCCGGTGACGGGCAAAGATCTCGGCCAGCGCCAGCAGGATCGCCATGGCGATGCAGGCCCAGCCTATCACCGTCAGGCTACGCAGCGGCGAATTGCAGGCGTTGAGCAGGCCCGACAGCGCAACGCCGGCGATGACGATGGGGATCGTCGCCAGCACGATCCAGAGCGCCAGCTTGAAATGCCGGTCGGCGAAATCGCGTCGCGCCAGAGCGTCGAGCGATCCAAACAGGATATCCCTGACGTCGCTCCAGAAATAGCTGACCACCGCGGCAAGGGCCGCAAGCTGCATGGCGGCGGAGAAGGCGGAGCCAGGATCCTGCCAGCCGAGCACGGCCGGCACGATGCGCATATGGGCAGTCGAGGAAATTGGCAGCAGTTCCGTGATGCCTTGCACCACGCCGAGGAACGCCACCTTGGCGAACCCCAGGCCGACGAAGCCCGTGTCGAGGCCTTGGGTGCAGATATCGGCCAAAATCGAATTCCGTGCATGAGAGATCGGAGTTGCGTGGACCGACCATCGGTCAATCCCGGGCAAGCCTTATCGTCATGGGCCGGATAATCAATTTACGGATTTGTAAGCTGGCACGCCGAGGTGCACGCCGTTCGAAAACCGGCCCACCTTGGGGCCGGCTTGAGGCACACAGGGAAAATCGCAAAGCGACTACGGGCAGAGCCAGAGTTTCTGGCATGTCCTGGCGATCACATGCGCCGGCGGCACTTCGGGCTCATCGGTCGAAGGCCGGCGAGCCCGTTCGAGCAGCATGCGCACCTGTTCGGGACGCACACGATCGCGCTCCATCACAAGCAGGACCATCGGATCTCTCAAAAGCTCGTCCAGGGTGCTGATGCTGTCGTTCATCCGTCGTCTCCTCGAATGCCGTACCCGCGACCCTTAAATAGGACGACAAAGATGGCTCGCCAATGACGCTTTGCCGGCTATCTCGTGTCGATTTGGATTAAATTTTGGCCATGCTTGCGCTCTTCCCTTCCCCTGGCGCTGCGCGTCGATCCACCTTCTTCCACAACAAGGGGAGAAGGGAAAAATTAGCCTGGCGGAGGGGCGCCTTCGTATTTCGGCAGGCCGTCATCAAGCACCAGCCAAGGCTGCTTCGAGGCCGTGAAAATATGCATTTGCGGCTTGAAAACCGTGGGATCGTCGAGCGAACCGGTGGTGATGCCGATAATGCCTGCGGAATCACGTCGGGAGAACAGCGTTGTGCCGCAGCTCGGGCAAAAGCCGCGCTTGAGATCCGGTGAAGAGCCTATAGTCGCCAGCGGCCCATCGATCGTCACGTCCTCGATGCGAAACAGCACGCGTGCGTTGAAGGCGGCGCCGATCGCCTTCTGGCAAAGCCGGCAGTGGCAGACGCGTTCGTTGATGGGAGCCGCGTCCGCGCGGTAGCGCACCGCCTTGCACAGGCATCCGCCCTCATATCTTGCCATTGTCTGGATCCACTGGTGGGAGAGAATAGGCGCGCAACGTATCGGCGGGGCCGATTGGGTCAATTGAAAAGCTTTGATGCAATGTCATCGCTTGTGCTGATGCGAGTTGGGATGAAGCCATGACGCCGAAAGCCGTCATGGAGCCACGGAATGCCGGCTGCCCGCCAACAGCCGGCGGTTTTGGCGTTCACTCCATTTCGCCGACGACCTCGTCCCAGGTCTTGACCTTGGTCTGGCCGTTTAGGAACGGCAGCGCGGCGGCCGTCAGCTCCGGGGCGAAGAAGACATCGTAGTGGGTGCGGTTGGGCAGGATCACCAGGCGGTTCTGCGACAGGTTCTCGCGCATCCAGCCGGCGTCCTTCAGTCCGCCGCCGAGCATCTGATAGAACTTGATCTCGTGTTCGGGCTTATACATATCGCTGTCGCCATAGACCAGCATGACAGGCATCTTCAGCTTGGCGACATCGGCCGAGTAATCGCGGTTCTGACGCATGAAGCCGCCCAGCGCATCGAGGAGCTTCGGGAACTCCTCCGGATGCGGCGCCACCGCGACGTAGGATTTGTACATCGGCGTGTCCTTCATGAACTCAGCCGCGGCTGCGCTCACCTGTGCCTGCTGCGGACGCATCTCGTCATAGAAGCCGTCCGTGGCGTAGCCGGTCGATACCAGGACGAGGCGGTGCACCGCTTCGGGATGCTGGACGGCCATGCGGAAGGCGACGCCGCCGCCTAGCGAATAGCCCATGACATCGACCTGGCTGTAACCGAGCGCCTTGACGATGGCGGCCATGTCGTCGCCCATCGCCTCCACGGTGAATGGTCGGTCACCCAGCGCGGTGCGGCCGTGACCCTGCAGGTCGACGCCGATGACGGTGCGGTTTTCGGCAAGTTTCGGCAGGATCGGCGCGAACATATCCGTGGTGCCAAGACCACCATGCAGCAGAAGCAGCGGCTCGCCCTTGCCATAGATCGCATAGTAGTAGTTCAGGCCGTTGATCGTCAGAAGGCCGGACTTTTCCGGCTTCGGCAGTGCATTCGTTTCAGTCGTCATGGCAGGTTTTGTCTCCTCTGCATTGGTGATGCCCGGGCAGGCAAGCAGTGCTGCGGCCGAAGCAAAAATGGCGAAAAACAGGGTTTTGAACATATCGATCTCCTCTCCTGTCGATATCAAGGCGTTATGCGGATCAAAGCGTTTTGGCGAGTTCTTCGAGCTGGTCGGCGCACTGTCCCCAGCCCTCGTGGAACCCCATCTTCTCATGCTGTTCGCGGTCGGCGACGCTCCAGTGCCTGACCCGAGCGATGTAGCGGGTCTTGCCGTTGCCCTCGTCCTCGAAGGTCAGCGCGACGGTCATGAACGGCTTTTCCGAAGGCTGCCAAGCCTCAGTGTAGGCGTCGGTGAGGACGATCTTCCTGCCGGCAACGACTTCGAGGAAGACACCTGGGTTGGGGAACTCGTTGCCGTCCGGGCTGGCCATGACGACAAGGCTCGAGCCACCGGCGCGCACATCCATCTCCGCGCGCGGCGTCGTCCACGGTTTTGGAGAGAACCAGCGCGTGATCAGTTTCGGATCGGTCCAG
This sequence comes from Mesorhizobium sp. WSM1293, assembly GCF_000513875.1. NCBI lineage: Bacteria > Pseudomonadati > Pseudomonadota > Alphaproteobacteria > Hyphomicrobiales > Phyllobacteriaceae > Mesorhizobium > Mesorhizobium sp. WSM1293. The sequence goes on from NZ_AZUV01000015.1 coordinate 137,994, forward strand.
CAGCGATAGACGTTCTCGCGCGGCGCATCGATGATGCGGGCGAGAACCAGTTCGCGGTCGTTGGTGGGGGCGATGTCGAGCTTGGTGGTCATGATGGCGTCCTGCGTTTGATCTGGCTTCCGTCCCAAGGACGAGCCGATGAACCGCAAGCCGACATCGGCCAGCGAAAATTTTGCGACACCGTTTCGATTGACCCGAGGCGTCACTCACCTTCGTCATCCACGGGCGGAGCAGGAACGCAGCTCCGTCGCGGAGACCCGAGGATGACGAAGTGATCGATGGGCCAAAGCCTCAGTGGCGCTTGGCTTGCACCAGATAGGCCTCGATCTCGGTCTCGCCGAGCCACTTTGCCGCTTCCAGCCGGTGCAGGCCTTCGACGAGGATGTGGCGCTTGCCGTCATGGCGGACCTGGATCGGCGTCTTCATGCCGTTTTCCAGAATGTCCTCGGCGAGATGGCGGACGGTCTCGGGATGCAGCGTCTTCTTGCGCGCCGTCGGCACGTAGATCTCGTCGACCTTGACCTTTTGCACTCTGAGCATGCCGACCCCCGTGGCGGAAACGCCGCCAACCCTGAGATAGTCCGTTTGATGGAGGCGGCCAAGGGTGCGGCTAACGAATACGAAGTCCGAAGGCCATTCTCGGTTCGAAGATGCCAGGGACAGCAGATCGTTTGCCTGTCGTCGCGCGTTTCGATATTGCGTCTGCGCGATCGTCGAGGGCCACGGAGCAAATCCCCATGAGCAAATCTCTCGTCACCTTTGTCGGCGTCGCTCATCCCTGGATGTGCGACGTGATGGGGCACGTGAATGTGCGTCACTACGCGGCGATGTTCGATGATGCCAGCTTCCAGCTTCTCGGCCATATCGCCGGACAGGACGACAACCAGGCGTCGCAGATCGGATGGGCCGACGTGCGCACCGAAATCGACTATCGGCATGAAACGAAAGCCGGTGCGCTCATCACCATCCACTCGCATGTCGTGAAGATCGGCCGCACCTCCATCACCTTCGAACAGGTGATGTTGGGCTCGCTCGACGGCATTGTCCGCGCATCGAGCCGGACGACAAGCGTGCGCTTCGACCTTGCCGCGCGCGCCTCGGTCGCTCTGGACGAGCCGATGCGCGACCGCTCTTCGGCCTTCCTGATCGAATAAGCCTGTCTCCGCCCGTCAGCCTATGTAGATGCGGTCCTCGAGGGGCGTGTCGGCAATCAGCATCTGCAGCCCTGACAGCAGCGCCTTCTCGGCGCGGTTCATCACCTTGTCCGGATTGACCAGCAGGAAGATGTCGATGGCCGGCGGCGCGTCATAGGGCGGCAGCCGCCACAGCATTCCATCCGCCACGTCCCGCCGCGCGACGTGCAGCGGCAGCGGCCCAATGCCCAACCCGGCGACGATCATGCGCCGCACCTCTTCCAGGCTCGAGGACACGCCGACGACATCGGCGTTGAGCCGGGCCTCGCTGCGCAACAGCGCGACCGGCCGCAACGCATCCGAGATATGGTCGGTCTGGAACGATACCGAGGGCTCGCCCCGGAGATCGGTCAGCGTCAGCCCGGTTTGCCCGTAAAGCCTGTGCTGCGGCCCACAGAAGAAGCCGAAGAACTCGCGGTAGACCATCGCATATTCCAGCGCCGGATCGCGCTGGCTGACCAGGCAGATGCCGAAGGAAGCACGCCGCTCCCTCACCTGCTTGGCGACTTCGGTGCTTGCTGCGACTGAAATGGTGATGCTGGCGTGCGGGTAGTTGCTGTGGAACTCGGACAGCGCCTGATCAAAGAGCGGCGAGACGACATGGCTTGCCGTCGCGATCATCACATGGCCGGTAACATCGTCGCTGATGCCGCGCATCAGCAGCGGCAACTGCGATATGGTGCCGAACACCTCGACGCTCTGCTCGTAGAGAAGCCGCCCGACCTCGGTCAGTTCGAAGCGCATCGCGTCGCGCTCGACCAGACGCCGGCCCACCCGGTCCTCCAGTCGCCGCAGAGCATTGCTGACGCTGGGTTGCTTGAGGTTCAGTCGCTCCGCAGCTCGCGTGATGCCCTTCACCTCCGCGATGACGACGAATGTCCGCAGAAGGTTCCAGTCGAGATCCCAGACCAGCCGTTCGGGGCGTGGAAGTACCATTCCTGATATCTATGCTCTCTATTCGCATTATCTATTTGCGCAATGATACCGCAAAGGCAATCATTGATGACAGGAAAGCGTCTGCACGCCTCCCAAGAACAAACCTTGCGCGCCATCCAGAGGAGAGGAAATCAGATGAACAGAGTATTTTCCGGCATCGCCGTTGCGGCCCTGCTGCTTGCGTCGACCTTCACTGCCGTTTCGGCCAGGGCCGACGACCTCGAAAAGATCAAGGCGGCGGGCGAGCTGAAGATTTCCATGAGCGGTCAGTATCCGCCCTTCAACTTCGTCAACGACCAGAATGAAGTCGTCGGTTTCGACGCCGATATCGGCAAGGCCATCGCCGAGCGCATCGGTGTCAAGGGCACCATCATCACCACGGCCTGGGACGGCATCATTGCCGGCCTGCTCGCCAACAAATACGACACCGTCGTTGGCTCGATGACGATCACGCCTGAGCGTGAAAAGGTGGTCGATTTCGTCGGGCCTTACTACCACGCCGGCCGCGCCGTTTTCGTCAGCGAGCAGTCGAAAGTGCAGAGCCTCGACGACCTCAAGGGCAAGACCATTGGCGTGACGCTGGGCGAGACGCATGAGAAATGGGCGCGCGAAAAGGGCGGCTGGGATATCCGTACCTACAAGGGCCTGCCGGAACTGCTGCTGGAACTGAGGGCCGGCCGCGTCGACGCGATAGTCGTCGACAACATTCCGGTCATGGTTGCCGTCAAGGAGACGGGCGAGAAGGTCCGCAAGCTCAACACGCCCGATATCGAAGGCGGCGCTGTTGCCATCGGCATCGCCATCCGCAAGGACAATCCGGAGCTCAAGGCTGCGATGCAGAAGGCGCTGGACGACATGCTGGCGGACGGCAGCTACGAAAAGATCTCGATGAAGTGGGTCGGCAGCGACATCCGCTGATCTCTCCTGGCTTCAGGCGAGCAAAGCCGCCTGAAGCCGAGCGTTACTCCTGCTGGACCCTTTCATGGATTTCTCCTTGATGCAGCGCGTCTTCCCGTTCTTCGTGGAGGCCGCCTTGGTGACGATCGAGATCACGGTGTTGGCCCTGATCCTGGGCCTCGCGGCTGCTTCATTGGCCGCGGCCGCCAAGATGTCGAAATCGGCAATCCTGCGGACCATCGGCACGCTCTATGTCAGCCTGTTTCGCGGCACGCCGTGCCTGATCCAGCTCTTCGTGCTCTATTTCGGCGGCCCGCAGATCGGCATCAATCTGGAGCCGTTCGCCGCCGGCGTTATCGGCCTCGGTCTAAACATCGGCGCCTATATGGCGGAATCGATCCGTGGTGCGCTGGTCGCGGTCGACAGGGGCCAGACGGAGGCCGCCCGCACAATAGGCTTCAGCCGTTTCCAGACCTTGCGCAAGGTCGTGCTGCCGCAGGCCGCACGGCTGATGATCCGGCCGCTCGGGGTCAATACGGTTGCTTTGTTGAAGGGATCAGCACTTGTGTCGACCATTTCAGTCGTCGAACTGACCTACACCGCCCAGCGCTTCATCGGCTCCACCTACAAGCCGTTCGAGATATTCGGCGTTGCAGCCCTGCTCTACATGATCATGGTCTACGCGGTTGCGCGGATCGTCGACCTGCTCGACAAACGCTTCGCCATCGTCTGACCGGAGAGCACGATGCAAGGTTTGGATTTCACCGTCGTCGCGCCCTACTGGGACCTTCTGTTGATTGGTGCCTGGTGGACGGCGGTGCTAACGGTCTCGGCGGGCGCACTCAGCTTCGTCGGCGGCATCCTGTTCGCGGTCATCGTGCTCTACGCTCCGAAGATCGTCGCCTATCCCGTGCGCGCCCTCATGTGGGTGTTCATGGGTACGCCGCTGCTGTTGCAGCTGTTCCTGATCTATTTTGGCCTGGTGCAGATCGGCATCGACATTCCTGCCCTTGCCGCCGGCATTGTTGGGCTCGGCCTGCACTTTGCCGTCTACAATGCCGACATCATCCGCGCCGGCATCGTCGCCGTCGATGTCGGCCAGACGGAGGGTGCGCGCAGCATCGGCTTCGGCAAGTGGCAGACGCTGCGCCATGTCGTGATACCGCAAGCCATCCGCAACACGGCACCACCGATCGGCGGCAATCTGATCGCGCTGTTGAAGGAATCCTCGATCGTCTCGGTCATCGGCATCGCCGAGTTGGTCCATTCGGCCCAGCTGGCGATCAGCGAAACGTTCCGCCCGTTCGAGTTCTACATCACCGCAGCGGCGCTTTATTACATTCTCAATCTTGTGCTCGAGGCGGCTTTGCGTCGGTTTGAAAGACATGTGGAGGTTTCCCGATGAGCCCGCAGCGGCCAATGGTCGAGGTTCGCGGCGCGCGCAAATCGTTTGGCGCCGTCGAGGTTCTCAAAGGCATAGGCCTGTCGGTCGATCGCGGGCAGATCGTCGCCATCATCGGCCCGAGTGGCTCCGGCAAGAGCACGCTGCTGCGCTCCATCAACCATTTGGAATCCCTGGACTCCGGTGAAGTCTGGCTCGACGGCGTGCAGGTCAACCAGAAGCTGCACGGCCATGCCTTCGAGCGGCACATCAACAAGGCGCGCCAGCAGATGGGCATGGTGTTTCAGCACTTCAATCTGTTCCCGCATCTGACCGTGATCGAGAACATTTCCATGGGACCGATCATCCTCAAAGGCATGACCAAAAGTGACGCGCATGCGCTGGCGCATAGCCTCTTGTCCAAGGTCGGACTCGCCGACAAGATCGACGCCTACCCCTCGCGGCTCTCGGGCGGCCAGAAGCAGCGTGTGGCCATTGCCCGTGCGCTGGCGATGCAGCCCAAGGTGATGCTGTTCGACGAAGCCACCTCGGCGCTCGATCCGGAACTGGTCGACGAGGTCAATGCGGTGATGAAACAGCTTGCCGCCGAACACATGACCATGCTCATCGTAACGCATGAGATGCGCTTTGCCGGCGAAGTGGCCGACAGGGTGCTGTTCATGGATGGCGGCGTGATCGTCGAGGAAGGCCCGCCCGGCGACATGTTCCGCGCGCCGCAGAAGGACCGCACGCGCAGCTTCCTCAAGAAATATCTTTCCGCCTGAGGATGACCATGAACAGCCCAAACACGGAATTCCCCGATTTCGGACTGACGCCGGAGCAGCGCCGCCACGCGGTGCGCGGCCATTACTACGAATGGCCTGGCATGGATGGCGAGCGCGGCGAGATCTGGTGCTACAGCGACCGGTTTTCCTATCGCGCCGGCGAAACGGTGGCTTTGCATGTCAGTTCGACAGCTGCGACGTTCGGCATCACAATCACCCGAGATGGCGGCAGCGAAAACAAAGTATTCGAGAAATCGGGCATCGCGGCACGCTGGCAGGACACACCCGACCAGTGTTCGGCTGAAGGCTGCGGTTGGGAAGCCTCGTTTGAATTCCGTGTAGAGAACGACTGGCCGTCCGGCGCCTATCGGGTCACGCTGACCGCCGACGGGCTCGACGGCAAGCCGATCCAATGCCACCATATTTTCATCGTCTGCCCGCAGCCGGGCCGCAAACCTGGCCGCGTGCTCCAGGTGGCGGCGACAGGCACATGGCTGGCCTACAACACCTGGGGCGGCTCCAACCACTATCAGGGCATCACCGGGCCGGATCGCAACCAGTATTCGCCCATCGTCTCGACGCAGCGCCCCTGGTGCCGTGGCTTCGTCGTGCTGCCCAAGGATGCGCCGCGTGTGCCGCTGGAGGTCGCTGTGCCGCCGAAGACCGTGCCGCGCTATCCGCACATGGAGTGGGCGCTCGCCACCGGCCATTCGAAGAAATACGCTTCGTCCGGCTGGGCCAGCTACGACAGCCATTTTTTCCGCTTCGCCGAGCGGGCCGGCTATCAAGTCGATCTCGCCAGCCAGCATGATCTGCATTTTTCGCCGGAAATTCTCGACGGCTATGACTGCGCCGTGTTCGTCGGCCATGACGAATACTGGACCTGGGAAATGCGCGATGCCGTCGACGCCTATGTGACCCGCGGCGGCCATGCGGCGCGCTTTGCCGGCAATTTCATGTGGCAGACGCGGTTCGAAGACGAGGGCCGCCGGCAGGTCTGCTACAAATATCGCTCGCGTGCCGAAGATCCGGCCTATCTCCCAGACGGCGACGTCACCCGTGCCACCAATTCCTGGGAGGCGCCGGAAATTGGCCGGCCGGGTTCGGCGACCTTCGGGCTCAACGCGACGCGCGGTGTCTATGCCGGCTGGGGCGGCTGTGCACCGCGCGGCGTGCGTGGTTTCCCGGTCTACCGGCCCGAGCATTGGGCCTTCGCCGGCACCGGCATCTACTATGGCGACCTGCTGGGCGCCGACAGCCATGTCTATGGCTATGAGGTCGACGGGCTCGACTTCGAGATACGCGGCGGCCTGCCCTACCCGACTGCGACCAGCGGCGCGCCAGATGGCCTGCAGGTTCTCGCCGTCGGCATGGCCTCCCAGGTCGAGGAAAGCGCCGATATCCCGATCGAGGACCAGTTCCTCACCGACGAAGACGGCCGCTTCACCGCCGAAACGCTGTTTGGCGAGGCGAGCGACGCCAATCTGGAAAAGGTCAAACGCGGCAACGGCATGATCGTCAATTTCCCGCGCGGCAAGGGCGAGGTGTTCCATGCCGGAAGCTGCGAATGGGTCGCCGGCCTGCTAAGACAGGACCCGATGGTCGAACGCGTCACGAAAAATGTCCTCGATCGTTACCTCGGAAAGTCCTGACATGTCGAAAGTCCAATCCGCCGTTCAAGAAACCGAAGCCCGGCGAGACTCGCATCTGTTCTATCTGTCCAGCCTGCGCCGGCCGCTGATCGACCGCGCCGAAGGCATCTACATGTGGACGCAGGACGGCCGCCGCTTCATCGATGGCTCGAGCGGCCCGATGGTGGCCAATATCGGCCATTCCAATCGCAATGTGCTCGACGCCATGAAGCGGCAGATGGACCGCGCCACCTTCGCCTATCGGCTGCATTTCGAGAACGAGCCGGCGGAGGAGTTGGCGCGGGAGTTGGCCGGCAAGCTGCCGGAGGGCATGGACCGCATCTTCTTCGTCTCCGGTGGCTCGGAGGCGACGGAATCCTGCATCAAGCTGGCGCGGCAATGGGCGGTCGCCACCGGCCAGGCCGGCCGCTGGAAGGTGATCACGCGCTTCCCCTCCTATCATGGCGGCACGCTGGGTTCGCTCTCGATCACCGGCGACGATGCGCTGGCCGAAACGTTCGAGCCGATGATGCGGGTGATGCCAACCGTGCCGGCGCCGAATGCCTGGCGCGACCGCGACAATCTCTCGATTGAGCAGCGCGGCATCCGCTATGCCGACATGCTGGAGGAGAAGATTCTTGCGGAAGGTCCAGACAGCGTGGTTGCCTTCATCATGGAGCCGATCGGCGGTGCGGCGACCGCGGCGCTGGTGGCGCCGGACAGTTATTATCCACGCATCCGCGAGATCTGCGACCGCTACGGCATCCTGCTCATCCACGACGAAGTCATGAGCGGTGCCGGCCGCACCGGCAAATTCCTCGGCGGCGATCACTGGAACTGCAAGCCAGACATCGTCGCCTTGTCGAAGGGGCTGGGCTCCGGATATGCGCCGCTTGGCGCACTCGCCGCACCGATGCGGCTGGTGCAGCCGTTGCTCGCCTCCGGCGGCTTCCAGCACGGCCACACCTATGCCGGCAATCCGCTGGCCTGTGCCGCCGGCCTGGCTGTGCTCGGCGAAATGGACCGGCTCGACCTGATCGCCAATGCGGCAGCCATGGGCGATGTGCTGATGGACGGGCTTAAAGGCCTGGCGAAGCGGTTTCCGTTCCTTGCCGACGTGCGTGGCAAGGGCCTGCTCACCGGCGCCCAGATGGTCGCCGATCCCGAGACCCTAAAACCGATCGACCAGAACAAGAAAGCCACGCAGCGGCTGCTCGACCTCGCCTATGAACGCGGGCTGATCATCTATGGCCGCAGGGTCAAGGGCGGCGTCGACGGCGACAATTTCATGGTCGCGCCACCGATGATCGTCACGGCCGAGCAGGTCGGCGAGATCATCTCCATCATCGGTGACTCGCTGGAGGTTCTGGCCGCCGAGCTCGACCTGCCGGTCGGAGGGTAAAAGCATGGCCTCGCGAAAAGTCATCATCACCTGCGCCGTCACCGGCTCGGTGCACACGCCGTCCATGTCGCCCTATCTGCCGGTGACGCCGGACCAGATCGCCGCAGACGCGATCGCGGCGGCGGAAGCCGGCGCCTCGATCCTGCATCTGCACGCCCGCGACCCCAGAGATGGCCGCCCGACCGCCGATCCGGACGTCTACATGCAGTTCCTGCCGCGCATCAAGCAGGCGACCGATGCGGTGATCAACATCACCACCGGCGGCTCGTCGCTGATGACGCTGGACCAGCGGCTGGCAGCCCCTTTGCGGGCCGAACCAGAAATGTGCTCGCTCAACATGGGTTCGATGAATTTCGCGCTGTTCCCGATGCTCGACAAGCCAAGGGAATGGCAGCACGAATGGGAGCCGAAGCTGCTCGAAGCGACGCGGGACACGATCTTCAAGAACACCTTCGCCGATATGGAAGGGGTGCTGGAAAGACTGGGAAAGGGCTGCGGCACGCGCTTCGAATTCGAATGCTACGATGTCGGCCATCTCTATTCGCTGGCGCATTTTCGCGATCGGGGGTTGGTGTCGGGACCGCTGTTCATCCAATTCGTCCTTGGCATATTGGGCGGCATCGGCGCCGACCCGGACAATCTCGTCCACATGAAGCGGATCGCCGACAAATTGTTCGGCGACAGCTACCAGTTCTCGGTGCTCGCCGCCGGCCGCCAGCAGATGCCGCTGATCTCAATTGCAGCAGCCATGGGCGGCAATGTCCGTGTCGGGCTGGAGGACAGTCTCTATGACGGCCGCCAGCTGGCGAAATCCAATGCCGATCAGGTGCGCCGTATCCGTGGCATTCTCGACGGGCTGTCGCTGGAGGTTGCAACGCCCACCGAAGCGCGCGACATGCTGGCGCTCAAGGGCGGCGACCGGGTGGCGTTTTGAGATGCTGATCTGAGATGAACCTGCAATGATTGCCTCGCCCAAAATCCGCCTCCGCCCCGGCCGAGTGGAAGACGTCGAAACCATCCACGCCGCGATCCTGAAACTCGGCACGCATATCGGTGCGCCCGAGGAGATCATTTCGACAGCAGATGATTTGCGCACCTACGGCTTTGGTGAAAAGCCCGCTTTCTCCACCCTGATCGCCGAAGTGGGCGGCGAGTTTGCCGGCCTTTGCCTGCATTTCCCGATCTTTTCGACATGGATGGGGCGGCCTGGCGTCTATGTGCAGGACCTCTATGTCGAGGATCGTTTTCGCGGCCGCAAGATCGGCGAGCGGCTGCTGCGGCGTGTTGCGGCGCAGTGCCGGAAGGAAGGCGGCGTCTATCTCCGGCTGTCCGTCGACACCGACAATGAAGGGGCCAAGGCCTTCTACGAGAGGCTGGGCATCGCCTGGTCGAGCTACGAACAGACCCAAAAAATCATCGGCGAGGCCTTCTTTGCTTTCGCCGACGCGCCGGAAAACGGGGATCAGGAATGAAAGCCTTCTATGCCGAGGAACAGAAGCGCCACGACCCCAGGGCCTTTCTTTCGAGCGGCGCGGCACAGCCCAATCCGGAAAAGCCGGAGCGCATCGAGAGATTGTTAGTCGGCGCACTATCTGCGGGTTGCACGATCGAGCGACCTCGGGATCATGGGCTCGGCCCGGCCGCGGCGGTGCACACGCCGGAATATCTGGATTTCCTCGAGCATATCTACGCGCGCTGGCAGCGCATCGAGGGCGCTTCGGCCGAAGTGATCCCCAACATCCATCCGATTGCGCGCAATGGCTCCTATCCGGCCTCGGCGGTCGGCCAGGCCGGCTATCACATGGCCGACACCGCCTGCCCGATCTCGGGCGAGACATGGCAGAGCGCGCTATGGAGCGCCTGGAGCGCGGTCGATGCGGCCGAGGCGGTGATATCAGGCGCACCGGCCGCCTACGCGCTGTGCCGCCCTCCCGGCCACCATGCCTTTGCCGATGTCGCCGGCGGCTTCTGTTTCATCAACAATTCGGCCGTCGCCGCGCAGGTTCTGCGTAAACAGGCCGCACGGGTGGCGATCCTCGATGTCGACCTGCATCACGGCAACGGCACGCAAGGCATCTTCTATGCACGGCCTGATGTCCTGACCGTCTCGCTGCATGCCGATCCGGTGCGCTTCTATCCGTTCTTCTGGGGCCATGCCGACGAGCGCGGCGAAGGGCCCGGCCTCGGCTACAATTTCAACCTGCCGCTGCCGCGCAAATCCGCCGACGCGGCGTTTCTCGAAGCGCTCGAGGTGGCCTTCCAGCGTATCCGTGCCTTTTCGCCCGACGCGCTCGTTGTGGCGCTCGGCCTCGACGCGTTCGAGGGCGATCCGTTCGGCGGACTTTCGGTGACGACGCCTGGCTTCTCGCGCATCGGCGAGGCCATCGCAAAGCTCGGCCTACCGACGGTCATCGTCCAGGAGGGCGGCTACCTCTGCGACGAACTCGGCGACAATCTCACCGCCTTCCTCACTGGTTTCGGCGGCAAGATGCGGTGAATGCTCAAGCCAGCGTCAGGAGCGCTGCTGCCTGAGCATGGCGATGACCCGATGCACACTTTCCAGCGTTTCGTCGATTTCGGCTGCCGTGTTGTAGTGAGCAATGCCGATGCGCACGACGCCATGCTCGGCTGGAATGCCGAGCTGGTGGACGATCTCCCAGGCGTAGTTGTGACCGGACCACAGGAAGATTTTTTCGGCGTTCATCAGCCGTACGATCGTCTCGGGCACGATGCCATCGACGGTGAAGGAAACCGTCGGCACGCGATCGCCGAGCCGCTTCGGATCGGTGATGCCGTGGACGGTCAGGCCCTCGATATCGGACAGGCCGTCGATCAGTTGTTGCGCCAGCGGGTTTTCGTACGCGATCGAAGCCGCGAACGCCTTGGCGATCTTCTGCCTTCTTGAACCGCCCTCGCCCGCCGCCGCGCCAAGGTCGGCAAAGTAGTCGACCGCGGCGGTGAGGCCGGCCATCAGCTCGATCTGCGGCGTGCCGAGTTCGAACCGCTCCGGCAGACCGTTGGAAGAGCAGCGGCATTTGTAGGGCTCCAGCGTCTCGATGACATCACGGCGGCCCCACAATATGCCCATATGCGGGCCGAAGAATTTGTAGGCCGAGCAGATCAGGAAATCGCAGCCGAGCTCCTGCACGTCGATCAGCCCGTGCGGCGCGAATTGGACGGCATCGACATAGACCAGCGCACCGGCATTCCTGGCTATCGCAGTCAGCGCCTTCACCCGGTTGATCGAACCGGTCAAATTGCTGGCGTAGTTCAACGCGACCAGCCGTGTCTTCTCCGAAAGCAAGCCAGCCAGCGTCGCCTCCTCGACCTGCCAGCTGGTTTCGTCGAACGGCAGCCAGCGCACGACGAGGCCGTGATCCTCGGCCAGTTGCAGCCAGGGCGAGACGTTGCCCTCATGGTCCATGCGGGTGAGGATGATCTCGTCACCGGGCTGCATCGTGCGGCCGAGCGTGCGCGAGATGTGGTAGGTCAGCGTCGTCATGTTGGCGCCGATGACGATTTCCTCAGGGCTTGCGGCGCCGAGGAAATCGGCCATGGCCTCATGTGCCTCATCGACGACGGCCTGCGCGGCAATCGTCGTTTCGAAGTAGCCGCCAAGGTTCGCATTGGTGGTCAAGAGACAGCGCGATACCGCATCCGCCACTGCCTGTGGCACCTGCGTGCCGGCAGGGTTGTCGAGATAGATGCGGCGGCGGCCCTTGTCGGTCAGAGAGAGAGCGGGAAATTTCCCCCGGATAGCCTCGATCGGAAAATTCATTGCCGCCCTTCTCCCATTGTAATCGTTGGATATTCGGCCAGCAATCCCCGTTCAAGGACAGGGATTGCCGACCCGCTGGTGGATCGCATCCACCGCCTTCTGCATTTCGTCGGTCCAGACGACGTCGACGGAAGACAGCGCCATATCGAGCTGCGCAACGGTCGTCGCGCCGACGATGTTCGAGGTTACGAACGGCCGGCTCGAGACAAAGGCGTTGGCAAACAGTGCCGGCTCCAGGCCAAAGGAGCGCGCCAGCTCATTGTATTCGAGTTGTGCCTCGGCGGCACCTGGCGTCTCGTAGCGCTGGCCGCGATTGAACAGCTGAGTGCGCGAGCCCTGAGGCCGCGCGCCGTGGTCGTACTTGCCGGTGAGATAGCCCTGCGCCAGCGGCGAATAGGGCAGCAGCGACACCTGCTCGCGCTCGCAGACCTCGGCGAGATTCACCTCGAAGGTGCGGTTGACGAGATTGTAGGCGTTCTGGATCGACGCGACGCGCGGGCCGATACCCTTGTCGGCTTCGGCAAGGAACCGCATCACGCCCCAGGAACTCTCGTTCGACAGGCCGAAATGCCGGATCTTTCCTGCCTTCACCAATTCGTCAAACACGGCAAGCGTCTCGGCGATCGGCGTTTCGCCGGCCGGTGCGCCGACGGAATCGGCGCGCGGCGACACGGCGCCGACGCGCGTCGGGTTGGCGCCCCAGGGGATATCCCGCTCCGGCCAGTGGATCTGATAGAGGTCGATGTAGTCGGTGCCGAGCTTGGTCAGCGACTTGTCGATGGCGTCAAAGATATCGGCGCGCACCAGTTGCGACGGCCTGTCGCCGCGAAACCAGCTGTTGGCCGTGCGGCCGACGACCTTCGAGGCCAAGATCACCTTGTCGCGGTTGCCCTTGGCCTTCATCCAGCTGCCGATGATCTTTTCGGTCCGCCCCTGCGTCTCCGCCTTGGGCGGGATCGGATAGAGCTCGGCGGTGTCGATGAAATTGACGCCGCGCGAGAAAGCCAGGTCCATCTGGGCGTGGCCTTCGGCCTCGGTGTTCTGCTGGCCCCAGGTCATGGAGCCCAGGCAGATCTGGGTAACAAGAAGATCGGTCCGACCGAGACGGCGTTTGTGCATGGAATTCGGCTCCGGAGGAAGGCTGGCGCGACTGCGCGGAGGAGCCGCATCTATAGGCAAAGCAGAGCCGCTCTCCAAGCCTCGCCAGGCCGACTTTTGCGTGAACCAGCCGGGTTAGCGGCGAGCACCGGCCAGTGCACGACGCTTGGCCTCGTCGATCAGCATGTTGGCCACTTGCATGCGGATCATGGCGCGCTGGCGCAAATGTGGGGCGACGCGGTCGGGATGGTTGGCAAAGGCAAAGCTGCGGCGCATACGGCCGAAATCGGCGACCTGCTTGGGCTGATTGAGGCCGAGTTCGACGGCGATGGCTTCGGGATCGATCGGCGGCAGTTTTTCCTCGGGCTTTGGCTCTTCGCCGGCGAGAACGAGCTTGGCATGATCGAGCAAAGCGGCGAATTCGGTCGCCAGATCCGCGCCCGCCTCGCGATATTCGGCAGCGGAAACCTTGATGCGGCCGGAATGGAGTTCATCGGCCACCGAAAGATAGTCGAACGGGATCGATGGACGAGCGCCGGCCGCTTCGCCCTCGCCATTCTTGTCGGGGGCGATGAAGAGGTCGTCGAGCAACGAAGCGAAATCCCGCTTGGCGCCAGTAGCGATGTCAGCCTCCCCCTCGCCCGACCATTCGGGTATCGAAGCATAGAACCGGCTCGTTAAAAATGCATGGCACCGATCTCAACGAATTTAGCCGTCGCCTCGTGGCAGCCATGCAGCCAGCATTCGAGGCTACGATGCGCGTCAGCAAAAGTTTCACCCGGTTGCGGAAAATGGCGAAAAAATTCGCCAAGACATGGCAGGTATGCAAATGCTGCACTGCACAATTGTCACGATTCACCTATATTGGCAGCCGTGGAGGACCAATTTGGGGCTTGAATCATGGGTTTCTTCACTGAAATGTTCGCCCGGCCTCGGCCGCAGGAACATCTGAGATACCGCTCGGCGCTCGCGCTGCTTCATTCGATGAGCAATGCCGACCGCGCCGACATCGGGATCAAGCCGGCCGACTTCCCCCGCATCGCCCGCGAAATGTCCGTTCGCTAGCTGCATCCGGTGTTCAGGATGTCCCGGATCGGTCCGGGACACCTCCAAAAACTCAATTCCTTAGCGCGATCCCAGGAATGTCGCTTTGCCCAACGGTACGCCATTGTGGCGAAGGATGTCGTAAGCCGTGGTGAGATGGAAATAGAAGTTGGGCATGGCCACATGCAGCAGATACTGCAGGCCGGGCATCGAGCTTTCGCGTCCACCAAGCTTCAGCTCGATGATCTTGTCATCGGAGCCGTTGAATTCGGCAGCCGAAAATGTCGCGAGAAGGTCGAGCGTCTTCGTGATGCGAGCCTGGACATCGGCAAAACTCGCCTCATTGTCCTCGTATTTCGGCACTTCGCGGCCGGCGAGCCGTGACGGCGCGCCCTTGGCATGATCGGTGGCGATCTGCACCTGCCTGGTCAAGGCGAACATGTCCGGCGCCAGCCGCGCCGTCAGAAAAACCTGCGGGTCTATCTTGCGGTCCAGCGCATTCTGTTCGGCGGTCGCAAGCACATTGGAAAGCGCTTTCAGCCTGGCCGAAAACACCGGCACGGATGCCTCATACATCGATATCGTCACGTCAAATCTCCTGCCCGGCCCAGCGCCGGCGGACGCGACGTAGCGCCTTCGTGCAGGATTTTTCAAGGCCGCCGACGCCGCGTCACCACGTTGCCGCAATCGCCGTCGTAGAATCCTCTTATCGAGCGGAGGTTCCCGATGAGATGCGCCCTTTTCGCAGCGACTGCCTTTCTCTCCCTGGCCCCGATCGGTCAAACGACCTTGGCAGCCGAAGATGCCCGCGAAACGCCCTATGTCGACGACCGGTCGAGCGCCGATGCTGTTGTGCGTTCGCTCTACAGCGCCATCAGCCGGCACGAATTCGCTCGCGCCTGGGGGTATTTCGGCGATACAAAACCGGCAAAGGATTTCGACAGTTTCGTCAAGGGCTATGACGGCACCGACAAGGTCGAGGTCTTGACCGGGGCGGTTTCCGACGAAGGTGCGGCCGGCAGCATTTTCTACAACGTGCCCGTCGCCATCCGCGCCACCGACAAGAGCGGCGGCGAAAAGGTTTTTGCCGGCTGCTACACGCTGCGCCAGGTGAATGCCCAGATCCAGGCGGAGCCACCCTTCGATCCGATCCACATCGAGAAGGGGGCACTGAAACCCTCCACCGCCGATTTCGAGGAGGCGCTGCCGCCAAGCTGCGGCGACGGGCCGCCGCCACCGAAGAAGGACACTGCGCTGGAGCAGGCAAAGAAGGCGTTTCTGGCAACCTATGGCGGCCAGTGCGACAAACAGTTCCTGGCCGACGAGCCGACGGTCTTTTCAATCAAATACAAGGACAAGGATGCGCAGCCCGGCGACCCCGACAAGGAGACGCGGCTGTTCCATTTTTCCTGCTCGGCCGCCGCCTACAATGAAAGCTCGGTCTATTATATGACCGACGAGATATCGGCCGTGCAGCAATTGCAATTCGCCGAACCCAAGATGGACATCCGCTACGAGAACAATGACAGCAACGGCAAATTGCTGGGCATGAGCATCGTCGGTTTCCAGACGTCCGGCTGGGCGGTCAATTCCGACTATGACGAGGCCACCCAGACGATCACCACGTTCAACAAGTGGCGCGGGGTCGGCGATGCTTCCGACGCCGGCACGTATCTGTTCCGCAACGGCAATTTCTCGCTGGTCCAGTACGACGTCGATGCATCATATGACGGCGAGCAAAATCCCGAGACTGTCGTCGACTACAACACTGCGCCTTGAGCGTCACACGGGCTTGCAGGCTGTGTCGATCAGGGCGACTTCGATAGCATCCAGTTGAGCGTGCCGCGCCAGTCGGTCATGCGGATCGGGGTGCCATGGGTGCCGGTCTCGAAACGAACGAAACGGGTCGGGTAAGTCTTCGATTTGGCCAGGATCGAGCGAAAGAATGCCTCCTGATTTGCCACTGGGAAGACCACGTCGTGACTGCCCTGGCCGAAAAAGACCGGCACACGGCGCTTGAATGCTGGGCTGGTGAAAAAGCTCTCATCCCACAGCGAGCCGAGCAGCAGCAGGCCGTTGATGCGGCCGCCCATGTCCTTGCGCGCGGCCAGCTTCCAGCACAGCGCGCCGCCCATCGAGCCGCAGGCGACGAAGATCTTCGCGCCTGGCGACTGTTCGGCATAATGACCGATCAGCGCCGCCACCTGCGCCGCTCCCGTATCGCCGAAATCGGGGAAATCAGGACTGAGATAGAGGCCGCCATTGCCGGCCATCAGGTTCTTGAGCCGGTTGAAATTGCCGCCGAAAGTGAAGTCGTCGACACCCTGCTTGCGGCTGCCGCCCTGCCCGTGCAGGTAAAGCACGATGATGCCGGCGCCCTCGGTCTTGCCGACGGCGACATGCCTGACATCGCCGGCATCGGTCTTCAGCAACAGATCCTGCTGCACCTTGCGCACGCTGGGGTCGGTATATTGGGCGTTCACCCGCCGCTCGGGCACCTGGTCACGCTGGTTGATGTCGCGCATCTCACGGTAGTCGATGACCGTGTAGGCGCCGTTGATGTCGGACGACAGCGTGGGCGGATAGGCGAAGAGATCGTCCTTGAAGGGTTTTAGGGACAGCGCCTGACTTTGCGCGGCCGAAGACAGCAACGCGGTCGCGACTGCAAAGGCACAGAAAATTTGGCAGCGAATAGACATGCCCAAGGCATGCGTAATTCGGCTTGGGTTTGTCAATCCTGCAGCACGCCGCCGGCGCCTTCCAGCGCCTCGCGCGTGTCGACATCGACAGACGCCGCGGCGCCGATCTCGACATCGATGACATCGAGCCCTTCGGTCTCGACCAGATGGCGTGCGCCGGTGTCGCCTTCGAGATGGGCGATTGCCGGAAACAGCGAACGCGGCAACAGCACCGGATTGCCACGCTTGCCGTCATGCGAAGCGCGGACCACCGCATTGCCGCCGGCCTTGCGGAACGCATCGATCAATCTGTCGAGATCATCGGACGTGATATCAGGCATGTCGCCGAGAACGATCATCACACCGGCGGCGTCTTCCGGCAGATAGGCAATGCCGGCCTTCAGCGAAGTGGACAGGCCCTCGGTAAAATCGGGATTGTGGGCGAAGGTCACGTCGAGGCCCGCCAGCGCAGCGCGCACCCGCTCGCGCTGGTGGCCGGTGACGACGACAGTGCTGGATGCCTTCGAGCCAAGCGCCCGCTCGGCGGTGCGGTACACCAGCGGCTTGCCGTCGAACAGCGCCAGCAGCTTGTTCGGCCCGCCCATGCGGCTCGACCGGCCGGCCGCCAGCAACACGATGCCGACCTTGAGCTGAGATTTGGCCGGCAGCGGTTCGCGCGGCTGCGGCCGTGTCGGGATTTCCATCAACAGCCCGCCGACCCCCATGGCGGCAATATCCCTGGCGGTCACGTCGAGACCAGCGATCAACCGGTCCAGCACCCAGTCGAAGCCGTTCTCCTTGGGACTGCGGGCGCAGCCGGGCGCGCCGATGACGTGCTTGCCACCGAGCGTACCGAGCACCAGAAGATTGCCGGGATCGACCGGCATGCCGGCGCGGACGACGGTACCACCCGCTTTCTCGATCGCCGCGGGAATGACATCGGCGAAATCGCTCATCGCCGAGGCGCCGAAGATCACCACCATGTCATTGTCGGGCACCAGGGAAGCCGTGGCCTCCGCCACCGGCGCGATCTCATGCGGCGTGCGGCGCTCGGCCGTCAGCCTGCCCCCGGTGCGCGCCAGTCGCGCTTCGGTGACGCGCAGCGTCTTGTCGAGCACGGAAGGCTTGATGCCCGGCAAAACCGTCTGGATGACGCCGACACGCACGGGCCGGTAGGCATTGACGGCAAAGATCTCGCCTGCGGCGCAGATTTCTGTCGCAGCGTCGACCAGCGCCGAACTGACCGCGAAGGGAATGATCTTCACCGTCGCGACCATCTGGCCTTTCTCGACCGGCGCATGCTGCGCCAGCGTGGCGATGGTGATGGCGGGATCGATGGCATTGATGGCGTCGATGGCAGCGGCATCGACCGTGAAGATGCCTGGCGCCTTGGCATGGAGGTTGACCCGCCCGGTCGCGGCAGGCTTGGCCTCGATGCCGCGAAAGGCCATGCTCCCGGCAATCGTTTGCGCGGCCGCATCCTCGCCGAGGTCGTCCTCAGCCAGCACAGCCGCAACGACCTCGGAAACACCGGCAGCCCGCAGCAGCGCCACATCTTCGGCGCTCAGCCTGTGCGCCTTGCGGAAGCGGCGTTCACCAGCGGTGGTGGAGTGCGCCAGCACCGCCCCTTCCGCCGTCTCGATCGGGATCGGGCCAAATTTCACGCCGCAGCGCCCTTGGCATCGAGACCGCGCGAGCGGAAGGCGTTGATGGCCTGTGCGAGAACGGCAACGGCGATCTCGGCCGGGCTCGCAGCACCAATATCGAGGCCGATCGGCGCATGGATACGGGCGATCTGGTCGGCGCTCGCGCCCAGCGCCAGCAAACGTTCGACACGCTTGGCATGCGTCTTCCTGCTGCCGAGCGCTCCGACATAGAAACAGTTGGCGTCTAATGCTGCCTTCAGGGCGAAATCATCGACCTTCGGATCATGGGTGACGGCGGCAAGTGCGGTGTAGCTGTCCAGCGGCTGACGCTTCAGCACATCCTCCGGCCATTCGGCGTGAAGCGCCACATCGGGAAAGCGGTCTGGCGTGGCGAAGGCGGTGCGGGGGTCGATGATCTCCACGGGATAGCCGGCGATCTTCGCCATCGGCGCCAGCGCCTGGCTGATATGGACAGCGCCAATCACGACCAGACGCGGCTGCGGCAGATGCGCGTTGAGAAAGAAGGTTCGCCCCTCTGCTTCGACCGAACCGGAGTTGCCTGTGCGGAACGCCCTGGCGATCGCGGCGCCGAGATCGCCGGCAACCTGATCGCCCTCGCGCACGACCCGGTCGCGGCCATCACCGAGATCAGTGACCAGGATCGCCGCGCGGCGAGCGCGTCGTTCTGCGTTCAGTGTTTTCAGTGCATAGGGATCCATTCGAGATCAGCCCAGTCTTTCCACATACACCTTGATGCGACCGCCACAGGACAAGCCGACCTGCCATGCGGTTTCATCGGCAACACCGAACTCCAGCATCCTGGCCTTGCCGCCGTCGATGACGTCGATGGCCTCGCTGACCACAGCGCCTTCGACGCAGCCGCCCGAGACGGAGCCGTGGAAATTGCCGTCGGCGTCGATGACCAGATGGCTGCCTACAGGTCGGGGCGCCGACCCCCAGGTCTCGACCACTGTCGCGATGGCCACGTCCTTGCCGTCCTTCATCCAGCCCTCCGCAATGATCAGCGGGTCGCGGGCCTCATCCAGATAAATGCTGTTTTCCATGACCGTTTCTCCAGAAGTCTGTTTTTCTCGGGATCTGTTTTCCGGATGGGAAAGATATGGTTATGCGGCGTGCCTCGCGCCAGCTTCCAGCCATCGGCGCGGATCGACGGATTGTGCCGACTTCTTGTCCAATGACGCGCAGAGATCGGCGAGCGCATCGAGATTGTGCACCGAGCGGAACTCGTCGACATGCGGCAGCATCGCCTTGACGCCACGGGCGCGCGCCTGAAAACCGTCAAAACGCAGCAACGGGTTAAGCCAGATCAGCCGCCGGCAGGATTTGTGCAGGCGCTCCATCTCCTCCGACAGGCCGGCGACATCGTCGCGCTCCAGCCCGTCGGTGATCAGAAGCACGACCGCCCCCTGCCCCAGCACGCGGCGCGACCATATCAGGTTGAACTCGGCCAGCGTGTCGCCGATGCGCGTGCCGCCCGACCAGTCCCTGACCGCCGCCGAACAGTCGGCCAGGGCTGCATCCGGGTCGCGATGGCGCATCTGCCGGGTCAGATTGGTCAGCCTGGTACCGAAGACGAAGGTGTGCACGCGACGCCTTTTTTCCGTCAGCGCATGCAGGAAATGCAGGAAGATCCGCGTGTACTGGCTCATCGAGCCGGAAATGTCCGCCAGCACGACCAGCGGCGGATGAACCTCGCGGGCTGAGCGGAATTTCGGCAGGATCAGTTCGCCGCCGGTGCGCGCGGCCGAACGCATCATGGCGCGCGGATCGATGCGACGGCCATGCGCATCGGCCTTGAAGCGCCGCGTCCGCACCATGTCGAAAGGCAACCGCAGCTGCGCGATCGCCTTCTTGGCGTCGGCCATTTCGGCGGCGTTCATCTGGGCAAAGTCCTTGGCCCGCAGCACCTCGTTGCCGGAGAAGGTGAAGCGGGCGTCGACTTCGATCTCGGGGATTTCTTGGCGCGGCTGGTTCTTCTGATGGCCTTCGAACATAGCCTGGCTGACGCGGTTCTCCGCAGCACGGGGCTTCTGCTTTTCCCTGTTGTCCGGTGCGACCGGCGAAAACATCGCCAGCATCTTTTCGATCAGCTCGCGCGATTTCCAGAACAGCCGGAAGGCTTCGTCGAAAATGGCGTGATCCTCATGCCTGGACACCAGCACGGCGTGCAGCGTCCAGTAGAAATCGTCGCGCGAACCGATGCCGGCGGCGAGCACCGCCTCGATGGCGTCCTTGACCGAAGCCGGCCCGACCCGCATGCCGGCCTTGCGCAAGGTGCGGGCAAAATAGACGATGTTGTCGGCGATCCGCCCGTGCGGCATGGCCTCTTTAGGTTCGGGGCGCAACATCGCCTACTCCGCCGCCGAAAGCTCGGCCTTCACCTCGTTGAGGATGCGCCGGCCCTCGCCCTGTTCGATGCGGGCAATGTCGTCCTGGTATTTCAACAGCACGCCGATCGTGTCGGAGACGGTTTCCGGATCGAGCGCCACCTTGTCGAGTTCGGTCAGCGCGCCGGCCCAGTCGATGGTTTCGGCGACGCCAGGCACCTTGAACAATTCGATCTGGCGCAGCTTCTGGATGAAGGAGACCACTTCTGCCGAAAGCCGCTGGTTGGCCTGCGGCACCTTACGACGCACGATCTCGAGCTCGCGCTCGGCATTGGGATAGTCGACCCAGTGATAGAGGCAGCGCCGCTTCAGCGCGTCGTGGATCTCACGGGTGCGGTTGGTGGTGATGATGACGATCGGCGGCTCTTCCGCCTTGATGGTGCCGAGCTCGGGCACCGTCACCTGGAAGTCGGACAGGATTTCGAGCAGGAAGGCCTCGAACGCCTCGTCGGTGCGGTCGAGCTCATCGATCAGGAAAACCGGGGCAGCGCCCGTCTTTCCGGTCAGCGCATCGAGCACCGGGCGGCGGATAAGGTATTTTTCGGAGAAGACGTTGCGCTCCATGGCGGACCGCTCGACCTTGCCGGCCGCCTCCTCCATGCGGATTTCAATCATCTGCGCGGCGTAGTTCCACTCATAGACGGCGGACGAGACGTCGAGGCCTTCATAGCACTGTAGGCGGATCAGCCGGCGGCCAAGCGCCTGTGCCAACACCTTGGCGATCTCGGTCTTGCCGACGCCGGCCTCGCCCTCGAGGAAAAGCGGCCGCTTCATACGCAACGACAGGAACAGCACGGTCGCCAGCGACCGGTCCGCCACATAGTCCGCACCGGTCAGGAGATCGAGCGTCTCGTCGATCGTCCGTGGCGCGGCGCGCGGTTTCAGCTCGGTCATTCTTTCTCCGTGAACGCCGCCGCTCCGCTTTCCAGTACGTGGTAGCCGCGGGCGTGATAGATCAGCGGCCGCAAATTATCGCCCATACGCAGACCTGTCACCTTGCCAAAAAGCACACGATGGGTAGCCAGATCCTTGGTATCGATCAATTCGCAGTCGAACACGGCGAGCGCACCCTTCAGCGTCGGCGCGCCGGTAGAGATCACATCCCATTCGCCAAGCGCGAAACGTTCCTCGACCGGCAGGCCGGTGATGCCGGAAAAGCCGACCGACAGCGGCTCCTGGTGCGAGGCCAGCGTGTTCAGGGCAAACCTGCCGTTTTTCACGAACAGCTCATTCTTGGCATTTTCGCGGTTGAGACAGACCAGGATGGTGGGCGGCGTGTCCGACACCGAACAGGCGGCGATCACCGTCGTGCCACGCTTGCCGGCCAGCCCGTCGGTGGTGACCACATGGACGTGGCCGGCAAAGTGGCTCATCGCGTCACGATAGGCCTGCGGCCCAATGTCGTTCTTCTTCAGCACCGGAAATTTTCCATGGTCAGGATCCTACCGACATATATGGCCAGACATAGCCCGCCACAAGCGAAGTGCCTGAGCCATATCCCGAAATTCGCGTGTTGCACCAAGGCCGGGCAGCCTTTAGGTCTTGGCGGCAATAGTGCCAGGAGCATAGAGCCGGCACAGAGGGACCCATCGCTCGAATGCGACCCAGGACAAGAACAATAGCGGCGCTGTTCTGGCTGTTTCTGGCCAGCGGTGCGGATGCCCAGACGCTGCTGGTCGGGGTCTCCGCGCCCCTGTCTGGACCATCGGCCATTCTCGGCAAGCAGATCGAGGCCGGCACCGGTCTGGCGGCCGAAGCGAACGGCATCGAACTCAAGACCGTGGATGACGCCTGCACCGCCGATGGCGGCGCTACTGCTGCCAGGGAATTCGCCGCCGCCAAGGTCAATATCGTGGTCGGCTTCCTCTGCACCGAGGCGATCGAGGCGGCGATGCCTATTCTCAAGGACGCCAACATTCCGGTCATCACCGTTGGCGTGCGAACCGAGAGCCTGACCGACCGCCGCGCCCAGACCGGCTGGCCGGTCTATCGCCTCGGCCCGCGCGGCGACGATGAGCGCAACACTGTCGCCTCTGCCCTCACCCATCTGTGGCAGAACGAGCTGTTCGCCATTATCGACGACGGCACCATCTACGGCCGTGAGATCGCCGAGACGTTGCGGGCCGCGGCCGAACAGGCTGCGCTGAAACCTGTGTTCGTCGACACGTTCCGGCCGCAGCTCGACAATCAGATCGGCATGATCGGTCGGCTGAAGAAGGCCGGCGCGACGCATGTCTTTGCCGGCGGCGACGGCGACGACATCGCCATCATGGGCCGCGATGCCGCGCAGCTTCAGGCGGGCATCGTCTTTGCCGGCGGCGAGAATCTGCGCACACCGCCGGGCGACGTGCCCTATGCCGTGGGCACGCTGATGATCGCACCGCCGGAATGGGCCGATGTCGCCGATCCAAAAGTGCTGGCAGCCTTTGCCGCGCAGAAGATCGTGCCTGACGGCTATACGCTGCCGGCCTTTGCAGCGGTCCAAATCGCCAAAGCGGCGTCAGGCTTGTCCGAAAGCTCGGGTCCATTGGCTGAAGCCCTGACTGGACAGGATTTCACCACGGCGATCGGGCCGATCCGCTTTGATGCGAAAGGCGATCTCAGCCAGAGCCCCTATCGCGTCTTCCGCTTCGACGGCACGCGCTTTGCGCCCTTGGAAAGCAACTGATGTTTCGCACCGGCCCACGCAACCTGATCACCGACGTTGCCGGCCTGCGGGTCGGCAACGCGTCCGACGCCAGGCTGAAATCCGGCGTAACGGCCGTGCTTTGCGATGCGCCGACAGTGGCCGGCGTCCAGATCCTGGGCGGTGCGCCGGGCACCCGCGAGACCGATCTGCTCGAACCGCACAATTCGGTCGAGGAGGTGCACGCCGTGGTGCTTTCGGGCGGTTCGGCTTTCGGCCTCGACGCGGCCTCCGGCGTGCAGGCGGCGCTGCGTGAACGTGGCATCGGCCTCGAGGTCGGTGGGTTTCGCGTGCCGATCGTGCCGTCGGCGATCCTGTTCGACCTGCGCAATGGCGGCGACAAGGATTGGGGCCGTTATCCGCCCTACCGCGAACTTGGCTATGAAGCGGCGCAAACCGCCACCGCCGATTTCCAGCTCGGTACCATCGGCGCCGGCACCGGCGCGCTCACTTCGGGGCTGAAGGGCGGCCTCGGCTCGGCATCGACGCTGCTGGACAGCGGCGTCACCGTCGGTGCGCTGGCCGCCGTCAACCCGACCGGCTCGGTGAACACAGGCCGAACCCGTCATTTCTGGGCGGCACCGTTCGAAATCGGCAACGAATTCGGCGGTCTTGGCTATCCCTCGCCGATGCCGGACGAGGCGAAGCAGATTCTTTTGAAATACCGCGACAAGCATTTTGGCCAGCAGACGGAGACCGGCGGCAACACCACCATCGCGGTCATTGCCACCGATGCAGTGCTCACAAAGGCTGCTGCCAAGCGCCTGGCGATATCGGCGCATGACGGATTCGTCCGCGCCATCTGGCCGACACACACGCCGGCCGACGGCGACCTTGTGTTCGCGCTGGCGACGGGCACAAGCGGCATCGAACTCTCCGCCGATGCGGCAATCAATCTCTATGCAGCGGCCGGCGCCACCATGGCGCGCGCCATCAGCCGAGGCGTGTTTGCCGCGACGCCTGCCGAAAACGATCTGTTTCCGGTTTGGTCGTCACGCTTGGGATGAGCGGAAGGCGTTGATCAGACCGGGTCGGACTTTTCTTCCTCGAACGTCACCGCGACGTCGGAATTCGCCGACAGCCAGACCTTCTTGCCGTCGACCTCGGCAATCAGGGTCAGAGGAATGTAATGATGATGGCCCTTGTGAGCGCCCTCGCCGCTATCGGCCTTGGTCAGCTTGATGCGCTGGCCGTCGACCTTGTCGACGGTGCCGACATGCACGCCATCGGCGCCGACGACTTCCATATGCTCGCGAATTTTGCTGGTGTCGGTCATGGTGGTTCTCCATTGGGACTGCCGACATTAACAAATGACGGGCCGATTGGATGCATCGGCTTTCGCACCGCACGACGTTTTGATTTCGTCGTGCTAGGGGATTGAGACGATCACGGGGGTGAAGACCGATGCGAATGCTCTTTCTGTTTGCCGTTGGCCTGCTTGCACAGTTTGCGACCTCGATCGCGGCTCATGCCGGCGATGTCGCCGAACTTGAAATCCTCGGCTTCACCAAGGACGGCGGCGTCTTCGCTTTCGAGGAATATGGCGTGCAGGATGGATCGGGCTTTCCCTATGCCAACCGCTATTACATCGACACCAGCACCGACAGCTTTCTGAAGGGCACGCCGATCCGGGTCCGGCTTGAGGACGAGAATGCCGAACTGGACGCAGCGCGCCTTCAGACCCGGCAAAAAGGCGAAGCCATTGTCAGTCAGGCCGAGCTGAGCGCCAACCGCGGCATTACCGCGGGTTTCAACCCGGTGACCGAACTTTCGGCCGATCCGCACCGGATGGCGGTCAACCCGCGCCCGATCTTCTCTCCGGTCGACCAGCCGCTCGAGTTCCGCCTCGATGAGCTCGGCATGAACAACACCGAGGGCTGCGAGAGTCAGGGCGAGATCAACGGCTTTCGGCTGCTGCGCATCGAGGCGCAGAATGGCGGCATCACCAAGCTGCTGCACGAGGACAAGGCGATACCGAAAAGCCGGGGTTGCCCGAACGGCTACCGCATCGGTGCCGTGCAGACCTTTTCGATGGACAGTCTCAGCGCCTATGCCGTGCTGATCGCGGTGCGCCAATACGGCTTTGAAGGCCCGGACTTTCGCTGGATCGCGGTGACCGGCCGCCTGTGACATCCCCTGTTCAATCCGCCAGGCGCAATCGTGCGCTGAACCGCTTTCGCCGCGCGATACCGACGCCGCGCACTGCGCTTTTCGGCGCCGTGTTGTGGGCTGTGACGATGGGCGCCAGCGCGCTCGTCACCCTGTTGTTGGACGACTGGGAGACGCCGGCGAAAATCCGCATTGTCACCGCGCTGTTTGCGGTGGGAGCTGCGCTGGCCTTTCCGATCGGCCTGTTCGCGGCACGGCTGGTCTCACAGGGAAGACGCTGGGAAGTCGCCTTCGCCGCGGCCTTCGTGTGCCTTGCAGCGGCGACGATCGGCCTGACCGCCGGGCTGTTTGCCCTGCAGTACCGCTCCTACTACGCCGAGTGGCACGCCCCTGCTTTCACCCGCACCTGGGCCCTCCAATTCGTCTTCACGACGTTGATT
Source organism: Mesorhizobium sp. WSM1293 (assembly GCF_000513875.1). Classification (NCBI taxonomy): domain Bacteria; kingdom Pseudomonadati; phylum Pseudomonadota; class Alphaproteobacteria; order Hyphomicrobiales; family Phyllobacteriaceae; genus Mesorhizobium; species Mesorhizobium sp. WSM1293. Next base: position 164,106 of record NZ_AZUV01000015.1, read on the forward strand.
GCGCTCTATCAGTTCGTGGTGCTGGGCATCCGGCTCTATTTTCCAGTTGGTTTCATCGCTCTGTTTGCCGCGGGCGTCTGGTTTGCGCGCCAGCAGCGTTGAGCATTTTGCTCACCTCTGTTAGGACGCGGGCAAACTTCTCGATATGTCAGGACTGACCGATGATCCCTCGCTATTCCCGACCGGAAATGGTCGCCATCTGGTCGCCAGAAACCCGGTTCCGCATCTGGTTCGAGATCGAAGCCTATGCATGCGACGCGCTGGCCGAACTCGGCGTCATCCCCAGGGAAGCGGCAAAAACCATCTGGGAAAAGGGCGGGGCGGCAAAATTCGATGTCGAGGCGATCGACGAGATCGAGCGCGTCACCAAGCATGACGTCATCGCCTTCCTGACCCATCTCGCCGAATTCGTCGGCCCGGACGCCCGCTTCATCCACCAGGGGATGACCTCGTCGGACGTTCTCGACACCTGCTTTGCGGTGCAGCTTACCCGCGCCAGCGATATCCTGCTCGCCGACATCGATGGTCTGCTTGCAGCGCTCAAGCGCCGCGCCTTCGAGCACAAGGATACCGTCACCATCGGCCGCAGCCATGGCATCCATGCCGAGCCGACAACCTTCGGCGTCAAGCTGGCGCAGGCCTATGCCGAGTTCTCGCGCTGCCGCGAGCGCTTGGTGCATGCGCGGGAGGACATTGCCACCTGCGCCATTTCGGGCGCGGTCGGCACCTTCGCTAACATCGACCCCTATGTCGAGGAACATGTCGCGGCGAAGCTAGGCCTGAAGCCCGAACCGGTGTCGACGCAGGTCATCCCGCGCGACCGCCACGCCATGTTCTTCGCCACGCTCGGCGTCATCGCCTCGTCGGTCGAGCGGCTGTCGATCGAGATCCGGCATTTGCAGCGCACCGAAGTGCTGGAGGCGGAAGAGTATTTTTCGCCGGGCCAGAAAGGCTCGTCGGCCATGCCGCACAAGCGCAACCCGGTGCTGACCGAAAATCTCACCGGCCTTGCCCGCATGGTGCGTTCCATGGCGCTGCCGGCAATGGAGAATGTGGCGCTCTGGCACGAGCGCGACATTTCGCACTCCTCGGTCGAGCGCATGATCGGCCCCGACGCCACGGTGACGCTCGATTTCGCACTGTCACGGCTGACCGGCGTCATCGACAAGCTGCTCGTCTATCCCGACAACATGCTGAAGAACATGAACAAGTTCCGCGGCCTCGTGCATTCGCAGCGCGTCATGCTGGCGCTGACGCAAGCGGGCCTGTCGCGCGAAGACTCCTACCGGCTGGTGCAGCGCAACGCCATGAGAGTGTGGGAGCAAGGCGCTGATTTTCTTGAGGAACTTTTGGCCGACAAGGAAGTGACCGCAGCGCTACCGGAAGCCGAGATCCGCGAGAAATTCGACCTGGGCTATCACACCAAGCATGTCGACACGATCTTCAAGCGGGTGTTTGGCAAAGCCTGAGGCAAAGCGCTATACCGTCGCTGGCGTCAAGCTGAGCACCCTTCATCCGACCTCGCTTCGCGAGGCCACCTTCTTCCACAAGGGGAAAAGGAAAGGCTGCGGCAACCTTGCCGCCAAGCATCAGCGATCGAGATTTGCAGAGCCGCGAGCGGCAGGCTTCACCTTCTCCCCTGTGGGCTAGCGTGCGCACACATTTGCTTCGTGCTGTGGTCAAGCGTGAAGAAGCGACGCCGGAAAATGGCTTGAAGTGTTTGAANCGCATNTGATTCTGTAGCTGCCATTGTTCTGGAGGCTACGACGATGGCTTTGCTGCTTGGATACTTCGGCGACCTGCGCCTGCAAAAAAGGGGAGCATGGTTCTGGAGCGCATGTTTGCGCGTGTCAGCGCGGGCATGCGCCGGCTGGCCGACACGCGCGCCGAGAA
>NZ_AZUV01000016.1:0-138182 GCF_000513875.1 Mesorhizobium sp. WSM1293
TGACTGGAGGTCAGAAAATGAACATCAAGAGCCTTCTCCTCGGCTCCGCTGCGGCCCTGATCGCAGTTTCCGGTGCGCGCGCCGCCGACGCCGTCGTCGTCGCCGAGCCGGAACCCGCTGAATACGTCAAGATTTGCGACGTCTACGGCGCTGGCTACTTCTACATNCCCGGCACCGAGACCTGCCTGCGCATCGGCGGCTATGTCCGCTATGACATCGGCGTGGGCGATGCGGCTTCATTCGACGGCGTCAACAACGTTCCGGATCACTTGGACGCTGGCGACACCAACGACACCTACTGGAAGCAGGCTCGCTTCACGCTGAAGACCTGGACCGGCCAGGAGACCGAACTCGGCACCTTGAAGACCTACACCGAGACTCGCTTCAACTTCGGCAACACGTCAGGTGACTATGCTACCGACGGCCCGACGGATCCAGACAACTGGCAGGCTCGCAATTCGGGCATCTCGCTGAACTTCGCCTGGATTCAGCTCGGTGGTCTCCGCGTTGGTAAAGACGAATCGGCCTTCGATACGTTCGTCGGTTACGCCGGCAACGTCATCCAGGATACGCTGGTTCCCTACGGCACGTTCGACACCAATGTCATCCAGTACTACTTCGATGCTGGCAACGGCTTCTCGGCGGTGGTCTCGCTCGAAGAAGGGTCTGGCGACGATACGATCGATAGCTACGTTCCGCATGTCGTCGGTGGCGTGAAGTACACGCAGGGCTGGGGCGCCATCACCGCGGTTGCTGCTTATGACAGCAACTACGAAGCATGGGCCGGCAAGGCTCGCTTGGATGTGAACGCTACCAACGAACTGTCGCTGTTCTTGATGGCCGGCTACGGAAGTGACGACGACTTCCTGGATCCGAACACGGGCCACAACTTCTTCAAGCTGTGGGACGGAAGCTGGGCGATCTGGGGTGGTGGCAGCTACAAGTTCAACGAGAAGACCTCGTTTAACGTGCAGGCCTCTTATGACGATGGCAAGAAGTTCGGCCTCGCGGCCAACATTGCCTACGACATCGTTCCCGGCTTCACCATCACCGGCGAAGTTGACTACGTGAACGCGGCTGATAGCGACTGGCACGACAGCTACGACGGCATCGGCGGCGTGCTCCGCTTCCAGCGCTCGTTCTAAGGGCTGGTTCCTTACAGGTGAAATCCAGCCCGGGCGCGCAAACGCCCGGGCTGTTTTTGTTTCGTGACTGGACCAAGGCAAACAGAAGGATGGGGGTAACGGTAGCTGAATAAATCCGTGGAGTGGTTTCGTGGGATCCGCTGATGGGCGGATGAAATCACAACTGCGTGATTAAAATCTCTTGAAAGGACGCTTCCAAGCGGGTAGGGCTGACCTATCCCACTCGGGGGTGTGGCAAATGATGACGAACGAAGCGATTCAAGAGGGCGAGTCCTCTGATCATTTTTCGATGTTTTCTTCTCAAAGTCCGAAGATTCGATACACCTATAACAAGATTAGAGAAGTAAAGTCGCACCGGGTCGGAGATCTTTTTTCAGTATATCGCGACATATTATGGGATGACGGGCGGCATAAGTATAATGTCAGCTCTTTCATCGGCGAAATAGACGAGATTCTCCTTGGGGAGCGTTTCAGCGCCTTTGACCAAAGTACCCTCGACAACCTTATCGGCACCTTGCGCCAGCGCGGCAACAGCAACGCAACCATCAATCGAAAGATGGCTGCCCTCAGCAAACTGCTGCGCAAGGCTCACAAGATGGGAGATATCCACAGCCTGCCCGAGTTCCGCCGCCAGAAGGAGCGGGCGGGTCGGATTCGTTTCCTCGAAAGGGACGAAGAGGCGCGCCTGTTCGCCGCCATCAAGAGCCGCAGCGAGGATGCCTACAGGCTTTCCGTTTTCCTGGTCGACACCGGATGCCGTCTCGGCGAGGCGCTTGGGCTGATCTGGAACGATATCCAGGAGCATCGCGTCTCCTTCTGGATCACCAAATCCGGCCGCAGCCGCACCATTCCGATGACCGAGCGGGTCAAGGAGGTCATCAAGCTGCCTCCCACTGAGGGCCGCCGGCCCAAAGGACCGTTCACCAAGCTCAGCCAGGCACAGTTCCGTGCCATCTGGAACGACGCGAAGGCCGAAGTCGGCCTCGGCGCCGACGATCAGGTGGTGCCGCATATACTGCGCCATACCTGCGCCTCGCGTCTGGTCCAGGGCGGCATCGACATCAGACGCGTGCAGATGTGGCTCGGCCACCAAACGTTGTCGATGACGATGCGCTACGCGCATCTGGCCACCAACGATCTCGATGGCTGTGTCATCGTGCTGGAAACGCCTCGATCGACTCAGCCGGGCGGTAATTGCGCTGAAGGCTCCATGTTTTCTTCGCCGGTGACGACGCCTTCGTCGCCGACGGCAGAGCGGAAAAAGAGGGACGAGGCAGCCGCCGCCGCTAAGGAGTCGCCGAAAGCGACTCGGAAAAGTTCAAAAGCCAAGTAGGCTGAAGAATCCTGCCTATACTATCGTAGCTATCCCGTGACCTCGTTTGGTCATGGGGTTTACTTCAGGATATTCTTCCGCTCGGCCTGATCGAGAAACGCGCCTATGTCGCCCGGTAGGCTGCCGGTCTCGAGGAACGGCGCATGGCCCTGACCCTCGACGGTGATCGTCTCCATCATGGAATGGCGCTCTCTCATCTGCTTGAGCGTGTCTGTGGACAGCAATCTCGAATTAACGCCCCGTATGGTGAGCAGAGGAATCGCGGCCAACGCCTCGAATTGCGGCCATAGGTCAGGCAGCTTCTGCGTCAGATCGAGACTGGCAACGGTATCCACCAGCTTCGGATCGAAATCCGGCACCAGCCCACCATCCGTTTCGCGGTAGAGAGCCCATACCATCCGATCCCAATCGGCACCGGCAAGAGCGGGGAAGTCTTCGCCATGCACGCTGCGCTGGGCGGCCGCCGCCTGTGTGCGGGTTTTCGGTGCCGGGTCGCGCTCGAGATAAGACTGGATATGGGCAAGTCCGGCCGTCTCGATCACCGGTCCGATGTCGTTGAAAACAATGGCTTTCAGGACGGATGGCCGCATCGTCCCGAGCACATGGATGATCAATCCCCCGCGCGAGGTGCCGATGAAGGCCGCTTCTCCGATGTTCAGCGCCGCCAGCCCGGCGAGAATGTCGCCGGCCTCCACGCCGACATTGTAATTTTTGACGTCGGGATCATAAGCCGACTGCCCGCGCCCGCGGTAGTCGAAGGCGATGACCTTTCGTGGAGTTGCCGCATGCGTCGACAGATAGAGCGCCAGCTCGTGAAAATCCCTGGCATTGCGGGTCAGGCCAGGCAGGCAGACAACCGGCCAGGGTCCGGAATTGGCCTCGCCATAGACGCGCGCATGGAGTTTTAACCCGTCCGGTGCGCTGTAGAAGAAGTCGGAAAAAAGTTGCTCGCTTGCCATCGGAATGTGCGACCTCGCTGTATCAATCTGGACAGCTACAGGCGAGGGCAGGGATGGTCAATAAAAGGCGCTTTTGCCTTCTCCCACAAGTGGAGAAGGACAGAAAGGCTCAACTCCGCCCGTTCACCAGATCCCCGACAATGTCGTATTTGCCGGAAATACGCATCTTGTAGACCTCGTAATTCTCCATCACGCGCTGAACGTAACTTCTTGTTTCTGTGTAGGGAATCCGCTCGATCCAGTCGACGACCGCGTCGATGTCCTTGCCGCGCGGGTCGCCATATCTGCCCACCCACTGCCTGGCCCGGTTGGGGCCAGCATTGTAGCCGGCGAAGGTCAGCACGTAGGAGCCGTTGAAGCGGTCGAGCTGTTCGCCGAGGAAGGCCGAACCAAGCGTCGCGTTGTAGCCGGCATCGGTGGTCAGCCGTGCTTGCGAAAACTGCAGCCCGGCCTTCTTCGCCAATTGCCTTGCGGTTCCCGGCATCAGCTGCAGCAGCCCGCGCGCGCCGGCGCTCGACACGGCGCCGATGTTGAATTCGCTTTCCTGGCGGGCGATCGCATAAGCCAGCGCCTTGCCTGAGCCGGAAATGTCAGCCGAATCGGGAATGACGCCGAGCGGATGCGACAATGCGCCGACATCAATGCCGCGCGCCCCGGCGATCTTGCCGATTTTCAGCGCCATAAAATGGTTCCCTTGCTTTTCGGCAAGGACAGCGAGCAGCGCCAGTTCGCCTGGACTGGTCAACTGCCCGGCAAGGTCGCGATAGAGCGTCTCGGCATAGCGATCGTAGCCCGCCTCCTGCAGCCGCTTGATGGCGCTGACGGCCTCGCGGCCGGCAAAGTTCTGCCGGTCGGCGGCGCTTGGCGAGGGATAGACGATGTTGAGCGCCTGCCGGCCGACACGTTCGGCGGCAAGCTGGCCGTAGAATGTCGTGCCGTAGGCAGCGGCGCGCGCAAAATAATCCTTGGCGTTGCCCGGGCCGCCGACTTCGGCGGCACGGCCGAGCCAGTAATACGCGCGCGACAGCGTCATCGGCCCTTGGGCAAGGTCGGCGATGCGAGCGAAATGCGTTGCGGCAAGCTTGGGGTCGTTCAGGCCGCGCAACGCGTACCAGCCGGCATGGAATTCGGCGTCGGCCGCATTGGTGGCACTTTCGGCAGCGTGTGTGGCGACGATCTTGTACGCGGCCTTCATGTCGCCCTGGTCGACCAGTTCACGCGACAGCACCCGGCGCTCGACCCACCAGGCATCCGGATCGACCAGAGCTTCGCGATCGGTCGGTGCCTGCATCACAATGGCTGCAGCGCCGGCAAAATCCTCCTGCTTGCGCAAATATTCGGCCTGCGCGAAGAAGTAGCCGGCCGAACGTTGCATTGCCGGCACGGCCTTCAGCAGCTTGGGCGCGTTCTTGTCGCCTTTGTCGGCCGCCGCCCATGCATCGGCGAGCTGCTGGGCGCCGGCGAGGCCGGCGACGCGCAGCGCGGAATTCGCGCGGTCGGCATAGAACATGCGCTCCATGCGAAAGCGGTGGTCTGCGGCCGGGATCAGGCTGCCGAATTCCTTGATCAGCGCCGCCTCGTCCCTGGCCTCTAGGATCGCGGTGCGCCAGAAGGGCGACAGCACGGAACGCGCCGCCTTGGTATTGCTGGACGCCACATAGGCGCGGGCGAGAACCATCACGCCTTCGAATGTCTGCGGCTGGCTGCCATCGAACGCCCTGATGACGATGTCGGGGGCAGGGTTCTCTCGATAGAGCGCGCGCTCGCTGTTCTTGCGCAGGGCTACGGTCCCCGGCCAGTTGGGCAGCATCTTGGCCGCAGCAGTGATATCGTCGCTCGGAACCTTGTCGCCGCCATAAAGCGCGATCGCCCAGGCAAGGATATGCTGGTCGAGCGACTGCGCCGGAAGGGCATCGCGCACGCCACGAGCGCGGGGACTATCACCCTGCGCCAACGCATCCAGTCCGCTTTTCAGAGGGGCGACGTCGGGCAAGGGCGCCTGTCGCGTTCTGTCCTGCAGGTCTGGCAGCGCAATTGCCGCGCCTGGAACCGGAATGGCTGAGGTGACCCGTGCGTCCACGCTGCCGCTGATCGCCATGCCCGGCATCAGCGCGAGCGCGGCGCCAAGCAGCGCGAGAAGGTGAGGCCGACCGCCCGGCATGATCCCTAAATCTTTCCTTGTCCTGGCATTCCACAAGCTGGCGAAGATGCCTCGAAGCCTAAACTTAGGTCGTGAAGAGCCCGTAAACAAAGAGTTAGCGAGGCCGTTCGAATTGCGCTTGCTGGCACCATGGCAATGCTTGCCGCGCAACCATGTCGAGACTATGGTGCGCCGCTTCGCTTTCGGTTAGAAGGCGCGACCACAAACACCGACACAAAACACCAGAAGTGCCAAGGAGTTGGACGATATGCTGAGAGGCTCGCTTACTGCGCTCGTGACACCGTTCGAAAAGAGCGGGCGTTTCGACGAGAAAGCCTTTCGCGCATTCGTCGAATGGCAACTCGCGGAGGGCACGACGGGCCTGGTGCCGGTCGGCACCACCGGCGAGTCGCCGACACTGTCGCATGACGAGCACCGCCAGGTCGTCAAGGTATGCATCGAGGTGGCCAAGGGACGAGTTCCGGTCGTCGCCGGCGCTGGTTCCAACAACACCGAGGAAGCCGTCGGGCTCGTGCAGTATGCCGAGAAGGCCGGCGCCGATGCCGCCCTGGTCGTCACGCCTTATTATAACAGGCCGACGCAGCGCGGCCTGTATGAGCACTTCGCGGCGGTCGCCAGGGCGACCAAGCTGCCGATCATCATCTACAACATCCCGCCGCGCTCGGTCATCGACATGATGCCGGACACGATGGGCCGGCTCGTGCACGACTTCAAGAATATCGTCGGTGTCAAGGATGCCACCGGCAAGGTCGAACGGGTTTCCGAGCAGCGTGCCACGTGCGGCAAGGATTTCATCCAGCTTTCGGGCGAAGATGCTTCGGCGCTTGGATTCAACGCGCATGGCGGCGTCGGCTGTATTTCGGTGACGTCGAACGTCGCGCCGCGGCTGTGCGCCGAATTCCAGGAGGCAACGCTTGCCGGCGACAGCGCCAAGGCGCTGGATCTGCAGGATCGCCTGCTGCCGCTGCACAAGGCGATCTTCATCGAGCCTGGCGTTTCCGGCGCCAAATACGCGCTGTCGAAGCTAGGCAAGGTCGAAAACGTGCTGCGCTCGCCGCTGGTGACGATCGAACAGTCGACTGCCGACAAGATCGATGCGGCTATGAAGCACGCCGGCTTGATTAATTAGGGATGAGGCGCCACCTCTCCGCATCATGAATCAAGTCAGAAAAGCCGATCCCAACAACAAGACCGTTTCGGAAAACCGCAAGGCGCGGTTTTCCTATGAGGTGCTCGACACGGTCGAGGCCGGTCTGGTGCTGACCGGCACCGAGGTCAAGTCGCTGCGCCAGGGCCAGGCCAACATCCAGGACAGCTACGCCTCGGTCGAAGGCGGCGAGATCTGGCTGATCAACTCCTATCTGCCGGAATATCTGCAGGCCAACCGCTTCAACCACGAGCCGCGCCGCCGCCGCAAGCTGCTGCTCAACAAGCGCGAAATGGCGAAACTGTCGCAAAGCGTCGACCGCGAAGGCATGACGCTTGTGCCGCTAAAGATCTATTTCAACGACCAGGGCCGCGCCAAGCTGCTGCTCGCCGTCGGTCGCGGCAAGAAACTGCACGACAAACGCGAGAGCGAGAAGCAGCGCGACTGGTCGCGCGAGAAGGGCCGGCTGTTAAAAGAGCGTGGGTAGGCTGGGGCCATTCGCTTGAAGAACCGGATTGTCCTCTTTGGTCTGGCCAGTCTGGTCTTGGTATGTTTCGTCGCAGCAGGCGGCTACATCTATTTCAGGGCATTCTCGCCGGACCGCGACAAATATCCGCTCAGGGGCATCGACGTTTCCCATCATCAGGGCCGGATTGACTGGCCGCGTGTCGCCGCCGACGATGTCGCCTTCGCAGTCATCAAGGCGACCGAAGGCGGCGATCATGTCGACGATGCCTTCGCCAGGAATCTGGAAGAGGCCCGCGCCGCCGGTCTCGCCGTTGGCGCCTATCACTTTTTCACCTTTTGCCGACCTGGCGCCGACCAGGCGAAGAATTTCATCTCGGTTGTGCCGCACGACCAGCCGCTGCTGCCGCCGGTCGTCGACATCGAATTCGGCGGCAACTGCCCGCAGCGGCCGACGCCCGAACAATTGAACGCCGAACTGGCCGCGTTCCTCGCTCCAGTCGAGGCGACGTTCGGCAAGCCTGCGATCGTCTATCTGACCGATGAGGCAGCGCAGACCTATGCAGGGCGCATTGCTGCCCGTCCGCTCTGGCTCCGCTCGTTGCTCCTGGAGCCGGACCGCGACGACTGGGTCTACTGGCAGTACCACAACAGGGGTCGCGTCGACGGCATCAATGGCGATGTCGATATGAACGTGCTGAAGGGTGGGCCGGCGGTGCTGGCTGCACTGTTTGCGCCATCAAGCTGATCCGCTGGCGCCCGACTCTATTTCTGCAGGAACGCCGCTATCTGGCTGAAAACGCTAACGAACATCGCTTCGGTCAGCACACCGGTGTTGGTGTTGTAGCGCGAGCAATGGTAGCTCGAAAACAGCGTGATGCTGCCGGCCGGCAGCCGCCCGCCATGCTTGAACGGATAGGCGGCGACACGCCCGCCCAATGCCCGCACCGTCGACTGATGCGCGATTGATCCCAGTGCCAGTACGGCGCGCAGGTTCGGGAACCGGGCGATTGTCGGCACCAGGAATGTCCGGCACGTGGCAATCTCTGCGCCCACCGGCTTGTTCTCCGGCGGCACGCAGCGCACCGCATTGGTGATCGCGGTGCCGACCAGCTCCAATCCGTCATCTGGCCGGGCCTTGAACTCTCCGCGCGCAAAACCGTGCGAAATCATCGTCGAATAGAGCAGGTCGCCGGCATAGTCGCCGGTGAACGGGCGGCCCGTTCGATTGGCACCGCGAAGGCCAGGCGCCAGTCCGACGATCAGCAACTGAACCGCCGCGTCACCTTCGGGAGGCAAAAAAGTCGGCACCGGCGCATTGAACCAGGACGGCTCGCGCTGCCGCCATTCGGCGATGAAATCATGCAGCCGCGGGCAAAGCGGGCAATCGCGGCCGGGTTCGGAAGCGGAAAGGACGGTCAAGGCGACCGGCCTCAGTAATCGTCCTCGTCGACTTCGGCCGGCTCGGGCCGGCGCACCGGGCGCTCGGACGGGTCACGGCCAACCTCGTTCTTCAAGGTCGTCAGGTCGATGAAATGGTCGGCTTGGCGGCGCAGGTCGTCGGAGATCATCGGCGGCTGCGAGGCCATGGTCGAGACGATCGACACCTTGCGGCCACGCCGCTGCAGCGCCTCGACCAGCGTGCGGAAGTCGCCGTCGCCGGAAAAGATGACGTAGTGGTCGACGACGTCGGCAAGCTGCAGCGCATCGACCGCAAGTTCGATGTCCATGTTGCCCTTGATCTTGCGGCGACCAGTCGAGTCGGTGAATTCCTTGGCCGGCTTGGTGACCACCTTGAAGCCGTTATAGTCGAGCCAGTCGATCAGCGGGCGGATCGAGGAGTATTCCTGATCCTCGACCAGTGCCGTGTAATAATAGGCGCGCAGCAGATAGCCGCGCTTCTGGAAGCTGGACAGAAGCTTGCGGTAGTCGATGTCGAAGCCGAGCGCGCGCGACGTCGCATAAAGATTGGCGCCGTCGATGAATAGGGCGATTTTTTCACGAGGGTCGAACATGGAAAATATTCCTTCTCGAAATAAACGGCCGTCTAAACGAAATGCGATAGCGACGTTCGGTCAGGCTCATAATAAACCGGCTGACCTCTACGCATCCGAGATAGCGCCGGATTCACGGCAATCCAAGGGCGCGTGCGGCACTGCAAGCAATTGTGATCGCGACACCGAACACATAGGCACAGACAGTTTTGCCGAATCGGGTGTTTGAAAGAAGGTTTGGGCGCCCTGCAGCCCGGCCATTGCCATGATGCTTGTATTTTGGCGGCGTTCGGGTTATGGACCGCGCCTGTTTTCCATCAAATCCATCGCATGAAAGGGGCAATCCATGGCCCGCGTAACCGTTGAAGATTGCATCGACAAGGTCGACAACCGCTTCGAGCTGGTGCTCCTTGCCGGCCACCGCGCCCGCCAGATCAGCCAGGGCGCGCCGATCACCGTGCCGCGTGACAACGACAAGAACCCGGTCGTGGCGCTGCGCGAGATCGCCGACGAGACGCTGTCGCCCGACGACCTCAAGGAAGATCTGATCCATTCGCTGCAGAAGCATGTCGAGGTCGACGAGCCCGAGGCCGATGGCGAGGCGATTGCCGATCAGACCGGCACCGCCGTTGCTGCCGCCGACGCCGACGACGCCGAGGAGAACATCACCTTCGACCGCATGACCGAGGAAGATCTCCTGGCCGGCATCGAGGGCCTGGTGCCGCCGGAAAAGAGCGACGACTACTAAGCCAGCGCTCTGGACCTGCCTGGAATACGTTTCCGGCACTTCCGTCCAGTCAGTTTCGTGGCTATCTATGGGGTGCGCCGTACGCTAGTGCGGCGCATCAATCATTTCAGCACCGCGAGATCCCGCCCATGATGCGTCAGTATGAGCTTGTCGAGCGCGTCCAGCGCTACAAGCCTGACGTCAACGAGGCGTTGCTCAACAAGGCCTATGTCTATGCCATGCAGAAGCATGGCCACCAGAAACGCGCTTCCGGCGATCCGTATTTCTCGCATCCGCTCGAAGTCGCCGCCATCCTCACCGAGATGCATATGGACGAGGCGACGATCGCGGTCGCCCTGCTGCACGACACGATCGAGGACACGACCGCCACACGGGCCGAGATCGACGATCTGTTCGGCCCCGAAATGGGCAAGCTGGTCGAGGGCCTGACCAAGCTGAAGAAACTCGATCTCGTCTCGAAGAAGGCCGAGCAGGCGGAAAACCTGCGCAAGCTTCTGCTGGCGATTTCGGAAGATGTCCGCGTGCTGCTGGTCAAGCTCGCCGACCGTTTGCACAATATGCGCACCCTCGACCACATGCCGGAGGCCAAGCGCCTGCGCATCGCCGAGGAGACGATGGATATCTACGCGCCGCTGGCCGGCCGCATGGGCATGCAAGGCATGCGCGAGGAGCTGGAAGAGATCGCCTTCCGCTTCATCAATCCGGAAGCCTATCGCGCCGTCACCGCGCGGCTTGCCGAAATCTTCGAGCGCAACAAGGGCGTGCTCACGGACATTGAAAAGGCGCTGTCCGCGCTGTTCGAAAAGCATGCGATCAACGCCACCGTGAAGAGCCGGCAGAAGAAGCCGTGGTCGGTGTTCCGCAAGATGGAGGCCAAGGCGCTGTCCTTCGAGCAGTTGTCCGATATTTTCGGCTTCCGCGTCGTCGTCGACACGGTCGAGGATTGTTACAGGGCGCTTGGCGCCATCCACACCGCGTGGTCGATGGTGCCGGGCCGCTTCAAGGACTACATCTCGACGCCGAAGCAGAACGATTATCGGTCGATCCACACCACCATCGTCGGCCCGTCGCGCCAGCGTGTCGAGCTGCAAATCCGCACCCGAGAGATGAACAAGATCGCCGAATACGGCGTCGCCGCCCATTCGATCTACAAGGACACCGGCGGCAAGACGAATGGCGCCGCCCACGCGATTTCAAAGGAAACCAACGCCTATGCCTGGCTGCGGCGCACCATCGAGCAGCTTGCCGAAGGCGACAATCCCGAGGATTTCCTCGAAAATACCAAGCTGGAACTGTTCCAGGACCAGGTGTTCTGCTTCACCCCGAAAGGCATGCTGATTGCGCTGCCGCGCGGCGCGACACCGATCGACTTCGCCTACGCGGTGCACACCGATGTCGGCGACACCTGCGTCGGTGCCAAGGTCAACGGCCGCATCATGCCGCTGATGACGGAGCTGAAGAACGGCGATGAGGTCGAGATCATCCGCTCCAAGGCGCAGGTGCCGCCGGCGGCGTGGGAATCGGTCGTCGTCACCGGCAAGGCGCGCTCGGCCATCCGCCGTGCCACCAAGAACGCCATCCGCAAGCAATATTCGGGTCTCGGCATCCGCATCCTGGAGCGCGCCTTCGAGCGTGCCGGCAAGACCTTCACCAAGGAGAGCCTGAAGCAGGTGCTGCACAGGCTGGCGCGCAAGGACATCGAGGATGTGCTGGCCTCGGTCGGGCGTGGCGAACTCGCCTCCGCCGATGTCATGAAGGCGGTATTCCCTGACTACAAGGATGAGCGCGTCACCACGGCCGTTCCCAAGCCGCGCGAGGAGGGCTGGTCGAAGATCCGCAACGCCGCCGGCATGCTGTTCCAGATTCCGGGTCGTGCCGCGCGCAAGGACAAGGACCAGCCGCGCGATGGAGCCGTGCCGATCCGCGGCGTGCGCGGCGATCTGCCGGTGCGCTTCGCGCCGGAGGGGGCAGTGCCTGGCGATCGCATCGTCGGCATCGTCCAGCCGGGCACCGGCATCACTATCTATCCGATCCAGTCGCCAGCGCTGCAGGCGTTCGATGACCAGCCCGAGCGCTGGATCGACGTGCGCTGGGACATCGATGAGCGCACCAAGGAACGCTTTCCGGCGCGCGTATCGGTCACCGCCATCAACGCGCCGGGGTCACTCGCCGATATAGCGCAGGTGGTTGCCTCGAACGACGCCAACATCCATACGCTGTCGATGGTGCGCACTGCGCCCGACTTCACCGAAATGCTGATCGATCTCGAAGTCTGGGATCTCAAGCACCTCAACCGGCTGCTATCGCAGCTCAAGGACAATTCGAGCGTCAGCGACGCAAGACGCGTCAATGGCTAGACCATGCTCCGGTTTCGGACAAAACCATGGTCAATCAAAAAGAGGCAGACATGAACACCGATGAAGTGCTGGGCATTTTCCGCGAGGCGGGTGCTGTTCTGGAAGGGCATTTCATTTTGACCTCGGGCCTGCGCAGTCCGGTCTTCCTGCAGAAGGCGCGCGTGTTCATGCATGCCGACAAGACCGAGCTTCTGTGCAAGGCGCTGGCGGAGAAGATCCGCGCAGGCGTGCCCGGCAAGATCGACTATGTCGTCGGCCCGGCGATCGGCGGGCTGATCCCGGCCTATGAGACCTCACGTCATCTCGGCGTGCCGGCGATCTGGGTCGAGCGGGAAGGGGGCGAGTTCCGCTTGCGCCGCTTCGAGATCGCCAGGGGTTCGCGTGTCGTCATCGTCGAGGACATCGTCACCACCGGCCTGTCGATCCGAGAGACCATCGAGTGCCTGCGCGAGCTTGGCGCCGAGGTGGTTGCCGCGGCCTGCATCATCGACCGTTCGGCCGGCAAGACTGATGTCGGCGTGCCGCTCATCGCGCTTGCCGAGTATGAGGTCCCGGCCTATCCGGCCGACCGGCTGCCGCCGGAGCTTGCCGCCATCCCGGCGATCAAGCCCGGCAGCCGCAACATCTGACGGGGCATGCCGACATGCGTGAAGACGAATTGGAAATGATCGCTGGCATCGATCATTTCGTGCTGACGGTCGCTTCGCTGGAAGTGACCTGTGAGTTTTACCAGCGCGTGCTGGGTTTTGAGCGCATCGACGCGGCCGATCGACCGACGGCGCTGGCTTTCGGTAGCCATAAGATCAATGTGCATGAGGTCGGCCGGACTTTCGAGCCAAAGGCGAAGTCGCCGACATCAGGATCAGGTGATTTCTGCCTGATCACCGAGCGGCCACTGGATGAGGTCCGTGCGCGGCTCGCGGCCAATGGTGTGGTGGTGGAACTCGGCCCGGTTGAACGTGTCGGGGCCCGAGGTCCGATGATGTCGGTCTATTTCCGCGACCCGGACGGCAATCTGGTCGAGGTCAGCGAATACCTGCCGTAGCCGCTGGCGGCGCTGTGCCTTTCGGCGATGCGACTGCCGTTCCTTAAATTTGCCGCGATTGTCCAATGTTCGAAGCAAGACCTGCCACCCCGAAGGGCGGCGACAAGCGCGGCGCACAAAAGGTGTTTGGTTGTTCTTGCGCCAGCGCGTTGTTATATAAGCTGGCGATTGCCATAGGGTGATCGTCAAGCGCAAGATGTGGCTGCCACGCCCGGCTGAAGGTGCCGTTGCGGGCGCTGTGGAACGGGAACAGAGTGCTATTTCGACGCCGCAAGCCTGATGGCCTTTATGAGCGGGTGCGTACCTATCTTTGGCCGCGCCGCTCGTTTTCGCGCTCGCTTCAGTATTTTTCCAAGCGCATCCTGCGGCTGAAGGCCACACCGCATGCGGTGGCCGCCGGCGTTGCGGCTGGTGTCTTCGCTTCATTCTTCCCCGTCGGTTTCCATTTCATCATCGCTGCCATCCTGTGCTGGGTGATCGCCGGCAATCTGGTGGCGGCGGCGCTTGGCGCGGTTTTTTTCGGCAACCCGCTGACCTTCCCGTTGCTATGGGGCGCGTCGTGGGAAACGGGCAAGCTCATCCTGCATGACCGTTTGCCGACACATGGGCCGCCGGCGCATCTGGGCGAGATGTTGCACAACCTCTCCTTCGCGCAATTGTGGAAACCGGTCCTTGAACCGATGCTGATCGGTGCGGTTCCGCTCGGCTTGATCTTCGGGCTGCTGTTCTACGCCATCACGCGCTGGGGTATGAACGCTTTCCGCGAACAGCGGCGCAAACGCCTGGCCGAGCGCGCAAGCCGGCATGCGCAATCGTCCCATCCCGGCGCAAGCATCGGTTCCACTGCGCGATGATCATCGGCATCGGCAGCGACCTGATCGACATCAGACGCATCGAGAAATCGCTGGAGCGTCACGGCCAGCGCTTCGTCCAGAGAATCTACACCGACATCGAACAGGCGCGTTCGGACAATCGACGCGCCCGCGCGGCCTCCTATGCCAAGCGTTTCGCCGCCAAGGAGGCCTGCGCCAAGGCGCTGGGCACCGGACTGGCGCAGGGCGTGTTCTGGCGCGACATGGGTGTCGTCAACCTGCCCAGTGGCGCGCCGACCATGGCGCTGACGGGAGGAGCGCAGGCCAGGCTGGACAAAATCCTGCCAAAGGGCCATCGGGCGGCAATCCACCTCACCATCACGGATGATTTCCCACTCGCTCAAGCCTTTGTGATCATCGAGGCGCTGCCCGTCGAAGAAGCGCCACATTGATTGCCTCTGACGACCGGCATTGACGTTGCCCAGCGCGCGCCGAGACTCTATACCATCCAACGCACAATCGAGGACGACATGAGCGTGGCTGAAAAATCCGAGAAGAAATCCGGCGGGCTTGGCGAGACCGTCAGCGTCATCGTCCAGGCGCTTTTGCTCGCCCTGGTCATCCGCACGCTGCTGTTCCAGCCTTTTTCGATCCCATCGGGATCAATGCGGCCGACGCTTTTGGAAGGCGACTATCTGTTCGTCACCAAATGGTCCTATGGCTATTCGCGCTATTCGCTGCCTTTCGGACCCGATATTTTTTCAGGCCGCATCTGGGGCTCCGCGCCGAAACGCGGCGACGTGGCGGTTTTCAAGTTCCCGCCTGATCCGTCCGTCGACTACATCAAGCGCGTTGTCGGCCTGCCGGGTGACAAGATCCAGGTCAAGGACGGCCAGCTTTTCATCAACGGCGTCGGCGTGCCGCGCGTGAAAACAGGCCAGATCGACAATCCCGACATCACCGAGGAATCGCGCCCGATCGATGTCTATCGCGAAACCCTGCCCAACGGCGTCAGCTACGACACGCTTGACCTGAATTCGAACTCGATCGGCGACAACACCCGCGAATTCGACGTGCCGCCCGGCCACTATTTCATGATGGGCGACAACCGGGACAATTCCGCCGACAGCCGTTTCACTGTCGGCTACGTTCCCGCGGAAAATCTGGTTGGCCGCGCCAATCTTGTTTTCTTCTCGATCGCCGGCAAGGCGAGCCCTCTCGAAATCTGGAAATGGCCGTCGCTGATGCGCGCTTCGCGCCTGTTCCACTTCGTCAATTGATGGCTTTGAAGCGCCCGACAGGCGAAACACTGGCCGGTTTGGTGAAGGCCAAGACCGGTCACGTCTTCAAGGATATCCGTTTGCTCGAGACCGCCTTGACGCATTCCAGTGCGGTCAAGGCGGCCACCAACAATCAGCGTCTTGAATTTCTTGGCGACCGCGTGCTCGGGCTTGTCGTCGCCGATATGCTTTTCGAAAAATTTCCCGATGCGCCGGAAGGTGAAATCGCGCCGCGCTTCAATGCGCTGGTCGATGCGCGGACCTGCTCCGAAATCGGCATCGAAATGCAGCTGGAGGATCTGGTCCGCGCCGATTCTGCCTTGAAGATGCGGTCGCGTGGCTCGGGCGGAAACTATCTGGCGGATGCGGTCGAAGCGCTGATTGCGGCGGTTTACGTCGACGGTGGCATCGAGGCCGCGCGGCGGTTCGTCCTGCGCTACTGGGAACCGCGCTCGCATACGGTGATCGCAAAGCCGCTCAATCCGAAATCCGATCTGCAGGAATGGATTGCCAAGACCAGCGATATCAGACCCGAATATGTGATCGACAAGCGCGAGGGACCCGACCATCAGCCGGTCTTCACTGTATCCTTGCAGGTCCGCGGCTTTGCGCCGATAAGCGGCACCGGCGGCTCGCGCAGGGCGGCCGAAGAAGCGGCGGCTTCGGCATTTCTTGTGCGCGAAGGCGTCTGGGCCGCCGCATCGGCCCAAAAATCGGGGGGCTCGCGGCCCTCCAGTGAAGGGAGCGCGGCATGACCGCTACCGAAGAGCCGGCGACCACAGCCGCCGCCACGCATTCCGGCTTTGTCGCGCTGATCGGCGCGCCCAATGCGGGCAAGTCGACCTTGGTCAACCAATTGGTCGGCGCCAAGGTGTCGATCGTCACCCACAAGGTGCAGACGACCCGCGCCATCGTGCGCGGCATCGCCACGCATGACAATGCGCAAATCGTTTTCGTCGACACGCCCGGCATCTTCAAGCCGAAGCGGAGGCTCGACACGGCGATGGTGACCACCGCCTGGGGTGGGGCCAAGGACGCCGATATCGTACTGCTTCTGATCGACGCCGAGCGCGGCATCAGGGGCGACGCCGACGCCATCCTCGAACGGCTGAAGGATGTGCGCCAGCCGATGGTGCTGATCCTCAACAAGGTCGACCGCGTCAAGCACGAAGCGCTGCTGGCTCTGTCGGCGGCAGCGAACGAAAGGGTGCCGTTCAAGCGCACCTTCATGGTGTCGGCGCTGACCGGTTCCGGCTGCAAGGACGTGCTCGATTATCTGGCCGAGTCTCTGCCGGTCGGTCCCTGGTACTATCCGGAAGACCAGATCTCGGACCTGCCGATGCGCCAGCTCGCGGCCGAGATCACGCGCGAGAAGCTTTATCTCAGGCTGCATCAGGAATTGCCCTATTCCTCGCATATCGAGACCGAGAAATGGGAAGAGAAGCCGGACGGCTCGGTGCGCATCGACCAGACCATCTATGTCGAGCGCGACAGCCAGAAGAAGATCGTTCTCGGCCACAAGGGCGAGACCATCCGCGCCATCGGCCAGGCGGCGCGCATGGAGATAGCAGGCATCCTCGAACAGAAGGTGCACCTGTTCCTGTTCGTCAAGGTGCGCGAGAACTGGGGCGACGACCCCGAGCGCTACCGCGAAATGGGGCTCGAGTTTCCGCGCTAGGCTCGATGGTCAGCAAGCCGAACATCGACATAACGCTTGTCAGCCGATTGATCGCCACGCAATTTCCCAAGTGGAAGGATCTTCCGGTCAGGCCGGTTGCATCAGGCGGATGGGACAACAGGACCTTTCATCTGGGCGGCGAGATGACCGTGCGACTGCCAAGCGCCGCGGCCTATTCCCTGCAGGTGGAAAAGGAGCATCGCTGGCTGCCGAGGCTCGCACCTCTGCTGCCGCTGCCGATCCCGGTGCCGCTGGCGATGGGAGTTCCGGCCGAAAGCTATCCCTGGCACTGGTCCGTCTACCGCTGGATCGAAGGCGAGACGGCAGAGCGCGAGCGGATTGCCAGCCTGCCGCAATTTGCGACCGACCTGGCCGCGTTCCTGGTCGCCCTTCAGCGTATCGATGCCACCGGTGGACCGGCGCCGGGACAGCACAATTTCTTTCGCGGCGGAGCACTCAGCGTCTACGATGGCGAGGCCCGGCAAGCGATTGCCGCCCTCGACGGCAAGATCGATACGGCCGCAGCCAGTGCGGTGTGGGAGGCAGCACTTGCCGCACAATGGCACGGTGCGCCGGTCTGGTTCCACGGTGACGTCAGTTGGGGAAACCTGTTGGTCAGGCAAGGCCGATTGAGCGCGGTGATCGACTTCGGAACCTCCGGCGTCGGCGATCCCGCCTGCGATCTGGCGATTGCGTGGACGCTGTTTGAAGGCAAAAGCCGGGAGGCGTTTCGTGCCGGCCTTCCGGCCGACGGGGCGATGTGGGCGCGCGGTCGTGGCTGGACGCTTTGGAAGGCGCTGATCACGGTCGCTGGACAGATCGACATCAACCCTGTTGAGGTTGAGAAATCCTGTCACGTAATCGATGAAGTCCTTGCCGACCGCGCGCGCGAGCGTGAAGCGCCGAACGATAAGCCGCTCTAGCCAACCAAAACCCAGTCCCGTCGCCAAACATCCGCCGTCGCATGGCGCGACCAGGGACATTCCGACCGACGCATGCTTCCCGGGAGTGCCAATCCGCCTGATCGAGGCGGACGACCACGTCGCCCGTGTCGCCAAGGTCGACTGAGAGGCGTCACGGAGGAATCGTTTTTGAACGGTTGGCTGCTGTCACAATCGGGGACGCCACAGCGCTCCAGGGTTTCGATCGTCTTGGAAGAAGCAGACAGGCTTGGAAGCGTCATCCCGCTTTTCGCCTCGGCATCAGAGTGAGATTGGCGAATGGGCGTCACCTGGCGATAGAGGGGTCGGCAAGATTCAGGTCGATGTCGGCGAAAACCAGGTAGATATTCCACATTGTGCGGTATTTTTAGAAATATAAAACGTTGAATTATATTTAGCCGCGAAAGTATCCCGTATATATATTCAATATGTGACGTTGTGCCACTTGTGCCATTCGCCGTCACGCAAAGTGTTATTTGTGCAACACAGCATTAATCTGTTCACGGAATTGGCATTATTTCGGAAATCGTCATTGAAGGCAGATGATCGATGGGTATGTTCGCCGCTGAAAAGGGCGAGCGGTGTGAGCCTTTTTCGTTGTGGGGGTGAGGCGGGAAAACATTGCCGCCAGCCACAAATCCGAAGCCATTTATAACTATGACTGGAGAGGTCAGAAAATGAACATCAAGAGCCTCCTTCTCGGCTCAGCCGCGGCCCTGATCGCGGTCAGCGGCGCGCGCGCCGCCGACGCTGTCGTCGTCGCCGAACCGGAACCGGCCGAATACGTCAAGATTTGCGACGTCTACGGCGCCGGCTACTTCTATATTCCGGGCACCGAGACCTGCCTGCGCATCGGCGGTTATCTCCGCTACGACATGGGCGTCGGCGATTCCGGCTCGCTCGATGGCGCCAACAACGTTGCCGATCACATGGACGGCGATAGGCACGACACCTATTACAAGAACATGCGCTTCACGCTGAGGACTTATACCGGCCAGGAAACCGAACTCGGCACGTTGAAGACCTTTACCGAAACTCGCTTCCAGTTCGGCAACTCTTCCGGCGACTATACAGGCGACGGCACCGGCTGGCAGGCCGGCAACAAGACCACCACCCTCAATTTCGCCTGGATCCAGCTCGGTGGTCTGCGCGTCGGTAAGGATGAAACGGTATACGACCAGTTCATCGGTTATGCCGGCAATGTCATCCAGGACACGCTCATCCCGTATGGTGTCAAGGATACCAATCTCATCAGCTATTACTTCGACGCTGGCAGCGGCTTCACGGGCGTGGTCTCGCTCGAAGAAGGCACCGCCGTCAACACCATCGACAGCTATGTTCCGCATGTCGTCGGCGGCTTGAAGTACAAGGGCGACTGGGGTGCGATCACCGGCGTCGTGGCCTATGACAGCAACTATGAGGAAGTGGCCGGCAAGGTCCGTTTGGACGTCAACGTCAGCAAGGAACTGACGCTGTTCGTCATGGGCGGCTACGGCACCAACGACAACATCAACGACTTCGGCACAGGCCGTACCCAATACAAGCCGTGGGGCGGTAACTGGGCAGTCTGGGGTGGCGGCACCTACAAGTTCAACGAGAAGACCTCGTTCAACGCCCAGATTTCCTATGACGACTGGAAGAACCTCGGCGTCGCTGCCAACGTTGCCTATACCATTGTGCCCGGCTTTACGGTCACGACTGAAGTCGATTACCTCAATGCAGGAAAATTCGACGACTTCGACTTCAACAACTGGACCAAGGCCGACAAGAAGAGCAGCGTCGGCGGCATCGTCCGCTTCCAGCGCAATTTCTAGCAGATCGACTGACCTCACCAGCCCGCCCGCAGCACATCGCTGCGGGCGGTTTTTTATGCATTGGTGTGAGAGTTACCCAGGAGCCAAGCCCATACCTTGATTTCGCCACCCGATCGGTGAAAAGCTCCTGAAATGGAATGGCGCGACGAGGGAATCATTCTCGGCACCCGCAAGCATGGCGAAACCAGCGCCATTCTCGAGGTGCTGACGCGAGCGCATGGCCGTCATCTCGGCCTTGTTCGCGGCGGCCGTTCGCGCAAACAGCAGCCCGTCCTCCAGCCCGGCAATCGCGTCGACCTGTTGTGGCGTGCGCGCCTTGATGAACATCTCGGCACGTTCCAGGCCGAAGCGATCGAGATGAATGCTGCCCGGTTGATGGACAGCGCCGTCGCCGTCTACGGCTTGCAGACCATGGCCGCGCATCTGCGCCTGCTGCCCGAGCGCGACGCGCATGAAGGTCTCTACGAAACGCTTGCCGTGATGATCGTCCATCTCGACGACGCCGACGTTGCCGGAGAACTGGTGGCGCGCTTCGAGCTTCTGGTGCTGGACGAACTCGGCTTCGGCCTCGATCTCAGTCGATGTGCCGCCACCGGCACGCGACAGGACCTGGCCTATGTCTCGCCGAAGTCGGGACGCGCGGTATCGCGCGAAGCCGGTTTGCCATGGCGCGACAAGATGCTGGCTCTGCCGGCCTTCCTGCAGCGCGGCTCCGGCCTGCGCGCGAATGCGGCTGATGTCGACGACGCCTTCCGGCTCACCGGCTTCTTCTTCAACCGCCATGTCTATGAGCCGCGCGGCATCGAGCCGCCGGACGCTCGTACCGGCTTCCTCGCCGCCTTGCGCAAACATCACGCGCGCGGCAAGGCCATAGCTGGCGAGGACGCAACCAGAGAAATCATCACATGAGCGAGGTCGAACTTTATCCTGGCCGGGTCTCACCGCTCGGGCTCGGCACCATTCCGCACGCCGATATCCTGAAATACACCGGTCTGGAATTGCTGCAGCGCATCGTCGACGGCAAGTATCCGGCGCCGCCGATTTCCTTTCAGCTGAATTTCACTCTCACCGAAGTCTCGGAAGGGCGCGCTGTCTTTCGTGGCATGCCGAGCGAGCGCCATCTCAACCCGCTGGGCAGCGTGCATGGCGGCTGGGCGGCGACGCTGCTCGATTCGGCACTGGCCTGTGCCGTGCAGACGCTGCTCGAAAAGGGCGAGGCCTATACGACGGCGGAGTTCAAGGTGAATTTGACGCGTCCCATCACGCCGAAGACCGGCGAGGTGGTCTGCGAGGGCAGGGTTGTTCACAAGGGCCGCACGTTGGCGGTGTCGGAAGCGACGCTGAAGGATGCCGGCGGCAAGCTGCTGGCTTTCGGCACCGAAACATGCTCGATCTTTCCGGCCGCCAATCTGGCGGCGCGCTGAGTTTTCTGGCCGCTTGGCCGCCGCATTTGAATGTCAGTACGACGAATGTCAGTGAAAACTGGCCTGGTTTGGGGGAACCGCCATGTTTGAAAGCCTGATCGGCCTTGTCGCCATCATCGCCTTGTTCGTCATCATTTCGCGTCAGCAGAGCCGCATCGGCCTTGTCGAGCGTGAGCTTGGCGCGCTGCGCAGCCTTGTGCTCTCGGGAGCCGTGCCGCCGGCGGCCAAGCCGTCCGAACAGGCGGTGGCCGACAACGCACCCGCCGATGTGATTCCAGCCGTTGCGGCAGCGGCCGACATTCCCTCTCCAGCGACAAGCGAGCCGGTCGCCGCACCGGCGCCAGCCACGGAAACGGAAGACTCGACCGGCGAGATCGTGTCCGGGCCGTGGACCGCTCCAGAACCGGCGCCGAAGGCGGTGGAACCCTCGGAGCTTCCCGGAGCGACGAAAGCCGCCCGCCAATCCGATGTCGAAACCGCGCTCGGCACCCGCTGGGCGGTCTGGGTCGGCGGCATCGCCCTGGCGCTGGGCGGTCTGTTCCTGATCCGCTACACCATCGAAGCCGGCATTTTCGGCCCCGGCGTACGGCTGACCATGGCCGGCGCGCTCGGCCTTGTGCTGGTCGTGGGCGGCGAGTTCGTCCGCCGCACCGGCTTCAAGATGCCCGTACAAGGCGCCGCGGGCGCCTATATTCCGGCGATCCTGACAGCGGCCGGTGCCTTCATCCTGTTCGGCACCGTCTACGCCGCGCATGGCATTTACGGTTTCATCGGGCCGGCGCTCGCCTTCACGCTGCTTGGGGCCATCGGTGTGGCAACCATTGCCGCTGCGCTCGTCCACGGCCAGGCGCTGGCCGGCGTCGGCCTTGTCGGCGCCATGGTGACGCCGGTGCTCGTCGCCTCGCAGGCACCCAATCCCTGGGCGCTGTTCGGCTATCTCGCCATCGTGCTTGCCGCCACCGGCGTCATCGCCCGCATGCGCGACTGGAAGTTGCTGATGGCGGCTGCCTTTTTCGGCACCGGTGTCTGGACCATTCTCTATATGACCGATGCGCCGGGGGCGAACCTCTCTGCGATCCTGCTCATCGACGCCGTCACGCTGGCCGTGCTCGCCCTTGTCTGGCTCGCTCGCCGTGGCGACGAAACCACGCCAGACAGGGCTTTCGACTGGCCGTCCATCGTGCCTGGCCTGTTCGTCGCATTCTCGGCACTGGGCCTGTCGGTAGACCCGGCCTTTGCTGCCGCCGGCTATGCCTTGCCGGGCGCGGTGGTGATCGCCGCGATGGTGGCGGTCACGCTTTATCGTCCGCTGGCGCTGCCGCTCCTCTATGCCGCGGGACTGGTCACGGTGCTGATCTATCTCGGCATTATCCCGCCAACCTCGATCGCTTCCGATTTTTCGGGCGGCGCCCTGGGCGTCGACGGACTGCCGGTGGCCACGTCCAACGCGCTGACCTTGCGCATCGGCATCGCACTCGGCCTGGTCTTCATCGGCGCCGGCTTCTGGGCCGCGCGCCGGTTCGCCGCTGGGACACAGATACGTGCGGCCTCATGGGCGGCGTGGGGCGTCATCGTCCCGCTGGTCGTCCTGCTGGCGCTCTGGTTCACTTTCGGCAATCTCGACCGTGACCCTGTCTACGCCGCCGCAGCGGCACTGCTGGTCGTCATTTTCGCCGCCGGCGGCGAGTGGATCGCGCGGGCCGAGGAGCCGCCGCTCAAGGGCGGTGTCGCGGTGTCGTTTGCCCTGGGCGGCGCGGCCATCGCCGGGCTGCTGCTGATGCATATGGCTTTCGATTCCGGCTGGACCACCATCCTGCTCGGTGCGGCGGCCATCGTGCCGGCGCTGGCCACGCGCTGGCGCGTCTATCCGGTGCTCGGCTGGATTTCGGTCGGCGCGGTGATCGCGGTGCTTGGCCGTGTCGCCTTCGACCCGACCATTGTCGGCGCCGGGTTCCTGTCGACGACGCCGGTGTTCAACTGGCTGCTGCCCGGCTACGGCGTGCCGGCGCTGGCCTTCGGCTTTGCCGCCTGGCAGCTTGCGCGCACAACGAATGGCCGGCCGCGCCTTGCCATGGAGGCGGCAGCGGCACTGTTTGCGCTGCTCACGCTCGCCATACTGGTGCGCCACGCCATGCACGGTGGCGTCATCGACACGGGTGCCATGACGCTCGCCGAACAGTCGATCTACACCCTGATCGCCATCGGTGCCGGCGCAATCCTGGTCGCTATCGACATGCGCTCGCCAAGCTCGGTGCTGCGCTATGGTTCGATGGCCGTCGGCGTGGCCTCGGTCGCTTTCATCGTTGTCAGGCATTTCGTGGTGCTGAATCCTTTGCTTACCGACGAATCGACCGGCCGTATCCCGGTGTTCAACCTGTTGTTCCTCGCCTATCTCCTGCCGGCGGTCGCCGCCGGGGGACTGGCGCTCTACGCCAGGGACAAGCGGCCAAAATGGTATGCGCAGATGCTGGCCGTGGTGGTTGCCGCGCTTGCCTTCGCCTATGCCACGCTGTCGGTGAGGCGCCTGTTCAAGGGCGAATTCATCGGCCTGTGGAGCGGCCTCGGCCAGTTGGAAACCTACACCTATTCGGCGCTCTGGCTGGTTATCGGCGTGGCGCTGCTCACCGCCGGCGTCTGGCTGAAATCGCAGGTGCTGCGCATTGCCTCCGCCGCGCTGATCGCGATCGCCGTGCTGAAGGTCTTCATATTCGACATGTCGGAGTTGGAAGGCGTACTCCGGGCGCTATCCTTCATCGGCCTCGGCGCGGTTCTGATCGGTATCGGCCTGTTCTATCAGCGGCTTTTGACACGGGCGGCGAAGGAAAACGGTTAAAGGCAAGCAAGAACAATAAGATTTCACCCCGACCGGGAATAAATCGGCCAATGGGCTCGTTATCTCATTGCTTGGGTGACCGGGGCGGGAGACCGCTTCGCGCTGGCCGCTTGCGCCGCGCCCGGAAGGCGCGTTCAATCCAGATCAACAAGGGCGACCTCGAAACCAGCGGTCATGGACGAAAAGAAGGCAGCAATCCTTGGCGAAATACCGCGCCTGCGCCGTTACGCACGCTCGCTTTTGCGCGATCGCGACGCTGCCGACGACCTTGTCCAGGATTGCCTCGAGCGGGCGCTTGTGCGGCTCGACAACTGGCAGACAGGAGAAAGCCCCCGGAGGTGGCTGTTTACGATCATGCATCATTTGTTCATCGACCAGATGCGCAAGGTGAACCGCCGCGGCGAGGCGGCGATGTTGCCGCTGGAGGCGGGCGAGGCCGTTGCCCAGCCGGCAGAGCAGGTGGAGAGTATCGCCTCGCGCGAGATCATCGACGCGTTGCAGGCGATCAGCCCCGATCGACGCGCAGCTCTTGTCATGGTTGCCATCGAAGGTTTTTCCTATGCCGAAGCCGCCAACATTCTGGGCGTCCCCGCTGGCACGCTGATGTCGCGCATTGCGCGCGGGCGTGAGGAATTGCGTGGGTTGCTGGACGATACGGCGCGTCGCCGCGCGATAAGGATCGTCGAGAAATGATCCGCCGCGACTTTTCCGAACGGGACATCCACATGGCGCTCGATGGCGAGCTGCCTGCAGACGAGCGCGCCGCTTACGACGCCTGGCTCGACGCCAATCCCGAGATGAAGGCCAGGAGCGCCCGCTTCACCGCCGACCGGACGGCGCTTCAGGCCGCCTTCGCCGGGGTGCTGGACGAAGCCGTGCCCGCGCGCCTGCGCAAGGTCGTGCTTGGCGAGGCGCCGGTCAAGGCAGCTGTGCCACGCTCGCGCTGGTGGCTTGCCGCTGCTGCCGCCGTGCTTTTGGTCGCCGGCGGGCTTGGTGGCTACCTTGCCGGCGTCGACGGCATCGGCCAGGAGGACCCGGCGGAAGATCGGCTGGCCGAGCAGGCAATCGCGGCCCATGTCATCTATGCCGCCGAAAAGCGGCATGCCGTCGAGGTTCCGGCCAGCGACAAGGACCATCTGCAGACCTGGTTGTCCAACCGGGTAGGGTTGAAGCTGGTGGCACCCGACTTGACCGCGAACGGTTTCCAGTTGGTCGGCGGCCGGTTGCTTCCGGCAGGCGAGAGCAAGGCCGCCATGCTGCTTTACGAGGACGGCAATGGGCAGCGTATATCGCTGTTCGTCACCACGGAATCGACGGAGAATGCCAAGGGCACCTACGCCGCCACGCAAGACGGACCCGAGGCGGTCTACTGGCTGGACAAGGGCTATGGCTGCGCCGTCGTCGGCTCCTTGCCGCGCGAGCGGCTGAACGAGGTCGCCAGGAACGCCTACACGCAACTTGTAAACGGGCTGGCAAGCTGAATGGCACCGCTTTTGCCGGTGCCGTCGATCCGCGAATGCCGATCCGGCCGAAGGACCTTTTGCGCCCGTCGGATCGGCGTCGGATTTGTCACAATTCGGCCCTAATCGAGGTGCGATAGCGCTTGATGAATGCCGTCGCATCGCCCCGAAAATCGGAAACGGTTTTTGGAAAAACGAGGCGAAGATTCAAGGTGGTGGAGCGGACTTCGTGCGCCCAGGTGGACGCCGGTTTTCCCAACGCCCTGGTTGGCGTCAAGGACGTGTTCGAGTAGGGCCATTTCCACCACCAATCGAGGTTTTCTGAAGCCGCATGCCTGCCGAGATCCGCACGGCCCGCGCGTCTGACGTCGATGATCTCGCCGCCATCGAGAAAGCTGTTTTCTCAAGCGACCGTATTTCCCGCCGCTCCTTCCGACTGTTCATCGAGCGTGAAACCGCCGAGACGCTGGTCGCCGAAGTCGACGGCCGCGTGGCCGGTTATGCGATCGTGCTGTTTCGCAAAGGCAGCGGCGTGGCGCGCCTCTACTCGATTGCGACCAGTCCGTTTTTCGGCGGGCTGGGTGTCGGCCGCATCCTGCTCGGATCCGCCGAAGATGCCGCCTTCGAGCACGACCGCATGATGCTGCGTCTCGAAGTTCGCGAAGACAACAGCCGCGCGATCCGCATCTACGAACGGGCCGGTTATCGCAAGATCGGGCGTGAGCCCGGCTACTATGAGGATGGCGAAACGGCACTTCGCTACGAAAAAACCTTGCGTGGCGACATTCCGATCGCCACCAAGGTGCCGTTCTACCCGCAGACCTGCGAATTCACCTGCGGTCCGTGCTGCCTGATGATGGCGATGGCCAATTTCGATCGCGGCTTCGTGCCGGATCCGGTCATGGAAATCCGCCTGTGGCGTGAAGCGACGACCGTCTTCATGATGTCGGGTCCCGGCGGTTGCGAGCCGTTCGGCCTCGCTGTCTCGGGCTACGAGAGCGGGCTCGCGGTGGAGATCTACGTCTCCTTCTATGGCGCGCTGTTCCTGCAATCGGTGCGCAGCGAGGACAAGCGCAGGGTAATGGAACTGGCGCAGGTCGACTTTCGCCGACGCGCGGAACTTTACGGCATCCCGGTGAATTACCGTGCATTCACAATCGACGATATCCGCGCTGCGATCGCTGGGGGAAAGCTGGTGCTGGTGCTGATCAGCGGCTTCCTGATGTTCGGCAAGAAGGTGCCGCACTGGGTGCTGGCGATCGGCGATGACGGCGACCATATCCTGATCCACGACCCTTGGGTCGAGGATGAAAGGCAGGAGACCATCCTTGATGCAGCCAACATTCCCGTGCCTTACGGCATCTTCATGAACATGGCGCAGTTCGGTCGCGATGGACTGCGTGCCGCCATCACTCTGGGAAAGCGTGACAGACAATGACCTGGGTCATCCTTACCGGCAGGCAGAGCGATCTCGACCAGGTGGCGACACCGCACAAGATCATCACCAATCGCGACTATCTCGCGCATCCGTCATTGTTTCGCGGCCAGCGGCCGAAGGTCATCAACCTGTCGAACAATTACGCCTACCAGAGCCGCGGCTACTATGCCTCGCTGCTGGCAAGCTCGCGCGGCCACAAGGTGATCCCGACCGTCGAGACGATGATCGACCTGTCGGAACGCAAGCTCTATGAGCACGCGCTGCCGGAACTGGAACTGGCGCTCAACAAATGCCGCAAGGATCTTGGTGGCGCCTTTCCGCAAAAGGTCTGCATCTTCTTCGGCATCGGGCCGTCGAAAATCTGGGACCGTTTCGCCAAGCTGTTGTTCGATTGGTTCCGCGCACCGGCGCTCGAAGTCCACATCAAGGACAGCGCCGAATGGGCCTCGATCCGCAAGATCGGCTTTCATCCATTGGCGCGGATGACCGAGGACGAGGAAAAAAGCTTCATCCAGTGCCTGGAAACCTACACCAACCGGGAGTGGCGCGACACCAAGGGCCGTACGCCGGCGCGCTACACCTTCGCCACGCTGGTCGACCCGCATGAGGAATTGCCGCCCTCGGAGATCTCGTCGCTGCGCTATTGGGCCAAGATCGCCGAGAAGATGGGCGTCGAAATCGAGCCGATCACCAAGCGGGACCTGGCCAAGCTCGCCAATTACGACGCGCTGTTCATCCGCGAGACCACCTCGATCTCCAACCACACCTATCGTTTCGCCCGCCGCGCCCAGCAGGAAGGCATGCCGGTGATCGACGATCCACTGTCGATGATCCGCTGCACCAACAAGGTCTATCTCAACGAGCTGATGGCCTACAACAAGGTGCCGGTGCCGCCGACGGTGATGATCGCCGGCACCTCGGATCTCGAACTGGCGGCGCAGACGCTGGGCTTTCCGCTGGTGCTGAAGATCCCGGATTCGTCGTTCTCGCGCGGCGTCAAGAAATGCGCCAACTTCGAGGAACTGAAGACGCTCGCCACCGAATGGCTGGAGGATTCCGACCTTCTGATCGCGCAGAAATTCATTCCGACCGAATATGACTGGCGTGTCGGCGTGCTCGGCGGCCAGCCGCTGTTTGCCGTGCACTATCTGATGGCCAAGAAGCACTGGCAGATCGTCAACCACAAGGCCAACGGCAAGCCCGACCAGGGCGGCATCAAGACCTTCACGCTGAAGGAAACGCCGGCGCATGTCGTCGAGACGGCAGTGAAGGCGGCGCGCTGCATCGGCGACGGGCTCTATGGCGTCGACCTCAAGGAGACCAAGGACGGCGTCTTCGTCATCGAGGTGAATGACAATCCCAACCTCGACCATGGCTGGGAGGATTCCGGTGAGAAGGACGAGGTCTGGGTGCGGCTGACGCAGTGGTTCCTGGAGCGGTTGGACCGGCCGGGGCGGTAGGGTAGGACATGCAATTTATCGTGATCGAGGACTTCACCGGCTGTGATCGCAAGGAGATCTATCGCCGCTTTCGCGACCGCGGCCGCCTTAAACCGGACGAGCTTCTCGTGCACCACAGCTGGATCGCGGCGGACATGAGCCGCTGCTTCCTGCTGGTGGAGGCCGATGACGTCACGCTGCTGCAGCGTTGGGTCATCGAATGGGCGGATCTGGTGGAATTCGAGATCATCCCCGTGGCGACAAACAAGGACATGGCTGAGGCATTGAGCGGGCACCTCTGACGATTGCCGCGTGTCACCTCAACGCAGTGCCGGCGAGCCGACTGCGCGCCGGCACTCGTCGATCAGCCACTGGCGAAACGCGTCCACGACATCGCGTCTGGCGCTGCGCTCCGGGATCGTCAGGCAATAGGGCTGGCGCAGCTCGACCATCTGGGCGAGGGGCCTGACAAGTAGGCCGTCCTCCAGCGCCTCGGCACAGTAGATCCCTTGCGCCAGCGCCACGCCCAATCCCGAAATGGCAAGGTCGAGTGCCGCGCGCGACGAGTTGGCCGAGAGGCCGCGCTGCGCTGCCCGGCCGGGTTCGATGGCGGCCGCCTCGAACCAGTTGTGCCAGGACGGAAAGGCCGCACCGGTCGGTCCCCAGCCGGTATGGATAAGCGGCAGGCTGGCGAGGCCTTCGGGTTTGATCGTGTCGGCCAGCCCGGGTGCACACACGGGATAGACCGCGTCCTGGACGATGTCCTCGGTCGGGTGCTCGCGATAGTGCGGGCCATAAGTGAGCCTGATGTC
The DNA here is from genome assembly GCF_000513875.1 of Mesorhizobium sp. WSM1293. Classification (NCBI taxonomy): domain Bacteria; kingdom Pseudomonadati; phylum Pseudomonadota; class Alphaproteobacteria; order Hyphomicrobiales; family Phyllobacteriaceae; genus Mesorhizobium; species Mesorhizobium sp. WSM1293. Next base: position 29,286 of record NZ_AZUV01000016.1, read on the forward strand.
GATCAACTCACGGTCGAACGGCACCGGGTCATCCTCGCCTCTGAGCGATATGTCGACGGCGCCATGGCTTGAGACAAAACCAGCGAGACGCTGCGAAAGCCAACCCATGGCCATGGATGGCGGCACCGACACCACGAGGCGCGGGCGGAACGCATCGCCGCCCAGCTGGCGCGCGACGCTGCCGATCTCCTGGAAGGCCATGGTCAGCCTGGGCAGCATCTCGACGCCGGCCTCGGTGAGGACGGCGCGCCGGTTGACGCGATGGAACAGCTTGCGGTCCATCTGCTCCTCGACGGTGCGGATGAGCTGGCTGACGGCGGCGGCGGATACAGAAAGCTCTTCCGCCGCCCCCGCAAAGCTGCCTGTACGGGCCGCAGCCTCGAAAGCCTGAAGTCCTTTGAGAGAGGGAAGTACGGCCATGATCACCGAATAGATAAGTTCAGCTTATCTAAATCGCAGAAATCGTCATTTTTGGAAAGGTTTTTCATGCGCTACAGTGGATTCTATCAAATCCCAGCCTGGATCGAAGCCCGTGGATCATCGCGACGTAATTTCATCGTTGACGCAGGAGGAGCGCAACCGGCTGACCGCCAAGTCTGATGCCGCGGGCCTCGTTCAGCTTGCCGCTCATTGGGGTGCGATCGTGATCCTCGGATCGCTGATCGCCGCCAAAGTGCCGTTCTGGCCGCTGCTGATGCTGCCGCAAGGTCTCCTCATCGTGTTTCTGTTCACGCTGCTGCACGAGACGGTTCATCGCACGGCCTTTGAGGCGCAGCGGCTGAACGATGTCGTGGCGCGGGTGTGCAGCCTGGCGATCGCGCTGCCGGCGGACTGGTTCCGCTACTTCCACTTTGCCCACCATCGATACACGCAAGATCCCGACAATGACCCGGAACTGGCGTTCCCCAAGCCGGAGACATGGCGGCAATACCTCGTCCACATATCCGGCATCCCGTTATGGTGGGGCCACATCAAGACGCTTTATGCCAACGCCGCGGATCGTGGTCGCGAAAGCTACGTTCCGCCAAAGGGCTATGACAAGGTGCGCATCGAGGCACGCGCCATGATTGCCTTTTATGCCGTGCTCCTTCTGCTGGCCGTCTATTTCCGGCTCTCGGTGCTTGTCTATGTCTGGATTTTGCCCGCTCTGTTGGGGCAGCCGTTTCTGCGCCTCTATCTCTTGGCCGAGCATGGTCGCTGTCCGTTCGTCGCCAACATGCTGGAGAACACCAGGACCACATTGACCAACTGGCTGGTCCGCAAGCTGGCGTGGAACATGCCGTTCCATGCCGAGCATCATGCCTATCCCGGCGTGCCGTTTCATCAACTGCCGCGGTTTCATGCGCTGATCGAGCGGCATCTCAAGGTGGTCGAGCCCGGCTATGTCAGCTTCCACGAAAAGTACATCGAGACGCTGCATTGACGATGGCCGGCCTAGCCGGTCTGGCTGTGCGGCGCCCGGGATCTCAACAGACGCTGGATCTCGGCCGCCTTTGACGGCGCGCCGATCAGAAAGCCCTGCGCCTCGGTGCAGCCATTGCTGCGCAGGATGTCGAGTTGCACCTCGGTCTCGACCCCCTCGGCGGTGACAGTGATGCCAAGCTCGGCACCCAGCCCGATGACGGTGCGAACGATCGCCGCGGTGTCGCGATTGCCCAAATCGTGGATGAACGAACGGTCGATCTTGATCTTGTCGACAGGAAAACGCCTGAGGTAGCCGAGCGACGAATAGCCGGTGCCGAAATCGTCCAGCGCGATGCGGATGCCGAGTTCACGCAACTGCCGCAGCGTCCTTAGCACCACCTCGCTTTCATCCATCAGCACGGTTTCGGTGATCTCCAGTTCCAACCGACCGGCTGGCACGCCGGAGAAAGCCAGCGCCGAGATGACGCTGCGGGCGAAGCTGCCGCTTTTAAGTTGCACGGCCGAGACATTGACCGCGACGCGCAGGCCGGCGGGCCACCGTGCCGCCGCCGTGCAGGCTTTCCTCAGCGCCCATTCTCCAAGCGGCACGATCAATCCGGTTTCTTCGGCGACCGGAATGAAGCTGTCCGGCGCCACCATGCCACGTTCTGGGGAATGCCAGCGCATCAAGGCTTCCGCGCCGACGATCTCGCCGGAGGCGATGTTCATGATGGGTTGGAAATCGAGGTCGAATTCCTGGCGCGACAGTGCGGTCCCGAGGTCGACCTCCAACGCACGCCGTGCCTGTACCATTGCGTCCATTCCGGGTTCGAAGAACCGATACAGATTGCGGCCTTCGCTCTTCGCCCGGTAAAGCGCTGTATCCGCGTTCCTCAGCAGCGTGTCGGCGTCTCCGCCGTCGTTGGGGAAAACCGCGATGCCCAGGCTGATGCCGATATGCATCTCGCGGCTCTTGTCGCGGAACGGTTTTCCGATTGTCTCGACGATGCGCTTCGCGAGTTTTTCAGCATTGGCAATGCCCTTGAAATTGAACTGGATGATGACGAATTCGTCGCCGCCGAAGCGGGCAACGACGTCGTTTTCATTATGCAGGCAGCGCTGCAGCCGCTCGGCCACGCTCTTCAGCAGCCAGTCGCCGGCCGGATGTCCCCAGGTGTCGTTGACTGCCTTGAAGCGATCGAGATCGAGCGAGAAGATCGCCAGCGGCGTGGCCGCCGTGTCCTCCAGCGCAAGGTCGAGCCGTTCGCGAAACATCGAGCGGTTGGGCAATCCCGTCAGCGTGTCGTGATGCGCAAGATGGGTCATGCGCTCTTCGGTGCGGCGACGTTCGGTGACGTCGTCGAAGGTCACCACCCAGCCGCCGCCATCCATCGGCCGACGTGTGACCAAAACCGTCCTGCCGTCGGTAAGATGCCGATAGGCCGAATGCATTTTTGCCGCCGCCAGACAGGCTTCGGTCTTGGCGACTTCGCTGTCGACATCGATCTTCGTATAGATGCCGAGTTCCAGCAACCGTTCCAGCGCGTCGCGGTGCGTCGTTCCAAGCGGAAAGTCCGCCGGGGTGACCTTGTAGAGCTCCAGAAAACGCCGGTTGCGCACGATCATCTTGCCGTCGGCGTCATACATCAGCAAGCCTTGCGACATGTTGGCGAGCGCTGCGTCGAAGCGGCGGTGCTGCTCCTTGAGATCCTCTTGCGCGCGGCGCTGCTCGGTGATGTCTTCATAGATCGAAACCCAGCCGCCCAGAGCCAGAGGGCGGTGCGAGATGCTGACGATGCGGCCGTCCGACAGTGTTTCTTCGTAGGTCGAGGGCTTCGCCTGATCGATATAGGGCTTGCGGATGGCGTAGAGTTCGTCGGCGGTTTGCGAGGCGACGCCGATATCGACGCTGTGGCGCAGAATGTCGAGGAACCGGATGCCGGGCCTTATCACCCTGGCGTCGAGGCAAAAGATGTGTAGGTAGTTGCCGTTGCAGATGATCATCCGCTCGTCGGCGTCGAACATGCACAGGCCGTGCGACATGTTCTCGACCGCAGCCGAAAAGCGTTGGTTCTGCTCCCGCAGTTCGTCTTCCATGTGGCGGGAGCGGTCCATGCCTTCGGCCTCCCGTTTCGGGACGGCCGAACCATCCTTGGCATCAGCGACGGGCATGAGCGCGCCTGCGGACCGTGATCGAACAAGCTACTGTGGTCGCCGCTGGTTAATTTAGCGTTTTAATGCATGTCGCCCAAAAGTGACCTCGGTTTTGGGGGAATGACATGCATAAAGACAAAGACCTAAAGCGCGTCGCGTGAATCCGTTTCAGCGCGACGCGCTTTAGCCGATTGCGGTCGCCGAAACCTGATGCCGCGACGTCTCGATCGCCGAAAACCGTTTCAGAAACGCGTTCTGCGCCCAGGTCACCGAACGTGGCGTGAAATCGAAGCGGTCGGCATTGAAGCCGCGCGGACGGCCGAAGAACTCGGTCGCCTCGGCGGTCGAAAAGCCGGCGAGCAGCGTTGCCTCGAAATAGGCGGCGATCTGGTCGGCGCGCTTGATCTCCTTGCGCAGCGCAGCACTTGGTTCCGGAGGCAGCGAGAAGCGCAGATGGATGGCGCGCTGCAGCCGTAACTCACAATCCTTGTAGCTGCCGCCCATCACCGATTTGAACGGCGAGATCATGTCGCCGATGACATATTCGGGGGCGTCGTGCAGCAGGGCCGCCAGCCGGGCGTCGGCCGAAGCCTCGGGCACCAGGTCGCAGAACAGCGCTTCGACCAGCAGCGAGTGCTGGGCGACCGAAAACGCATGCTCGCCGCTGGTCTGGCCGTTCCAGCGGGCAACGCGGGCGAGCCCGTGCGCAATGTCCGAAATCTCGATGTCGAGCGGCGAGGGGTCGAGCAAATCGAGCCGGCGGCCCGACAGCATGCGCTGCCAGGCGCGTGCCGGCGCGCCGACGCGGTCGGCCGCCATCAGGCCTCCTCCGCGCTGACGGCTTCCTGCGGGAAGGCGAATTTTGCCCAACCGGGAATGGCCAGCGTTACCGGAACGTCCCCGGCCATGATCGGCTGGCCGGCATCGAGCGCCGCCTTGACCCGGTCGATGCGCGCAATGGCCAGACCGGTCGTGTCTACGGTCGAGCCGAGCGTGCCAACCGGCCTGCCTGCGACGGTCAGTTCGGTGCCGGGCGCGGGCAGGGGCCTGTCGGCCGATGCAATCAGCACGCGCCGCCTGGCCGTGCCGCGATGCTGCATGCGCGAGACGACCTCCTGGCCGACATAGCAGCCCTTCTTGAAGCCGATGCCGCCGGTTTCGTCCAGCAGCACATCGTGGGGGAAGGCGTCTCCGAGTTGGTAGTCGCTGCCGCTTTCGGCAATGCCGCCGACAATGCGGAAGGCTTGCCACGCGGCAAGATCGCCGGGCTCATCCGTTTCGCCATAGGAACGCGTGACGGCACCCTTCGGAAAGCGTGTGTCGGCGGCCGCCGTTGAATCAGATTGTGAGGGTGTTGATTCATGTCCCCACGCGACGGTGACAAACGCCTGATCGGATTTGGTAATCTCGACCTTGGCGCGCAGTTTGTAGAGCGTCAGCCGGCGTACGAAATCGTCCGATATGTCGGCACGGCATTCGAGCCGGAATGCATTCTCGCCGGTGCGGGAGATCAGGAAATCGAACAGGATCTTGCCTTGCGGCGTCAGCAGCGCACCGGGTTTGGCTTCGCCGGGAGCCAGGATGTCGAGATCGGTGGTCAGGATGTTCTGCAAAAAATGCTCGGCATCCGGACCTGATACGGAAATGAGGGCGCGGTCTTTGAGCTGGGCACAGGGCATGGGCGGAAAAGCAACCTGATCTTGCAAAATGGTCGGCCTTTACGTAAGCCGCTGGCACTCCCCCCGCAAGAGAGCATGGCCATGATCTACGACCTCATCCTGACAGGCGGCACAGTGGTCAACCATGACGGCGAAGGGGCTCGCGACATCGGCGTGAAGGACGGGCGCATCGCTGCCATCGGCGATCTCCGCCACGCCTCGGCCGGCGAGACGATCGACTGCCGCGGCCTGCATATCCTGCCGGGTGTCGTCGACAGCCAGGTGCATTTTCGCGAGCCGGGACTGGAGCACAAGGAAGATTTGGAAACGGGTTCGCGCGCTGCCGTGCTTGGCGGCGTCACCGCCGTGTTCGAGATGCCCAACACCAATCCGCTGACCACCAGCGAGGCAACGCTTGCCGACAAGGTCCGGCGCGGCACGGGGCGCATGCATTGCGATTTCGCCTTCTGGGTCGGCGGCACCCGCGAGAATGCCGGGGATGTCGGCGAGCTTGAGCGGCTGCCGGGTGCGGCCGGGATCAAGGTTTTCATGGGCTCGTCCACTGGCGACCTGCTGGTCGAGGATGACGAGGGCGTGGCGTCGATCCTGAGAAACACGCGCCGGCGCGCCGCCTTTCATTCGGAAGACGAATTCCGGCTGCGCGAGCGCCTTGGCGAACGCATCGAAGGCGACCCGGCATCGCACCCTGTCTGGCGCGACGAGATCGCCGCCTTGCGCTGTACCGAACGGCTGGTACGCATTGCGCGAAACGCCCGTGCCCGCATCCATGTTCTACACATCTCGACCGCCGAGGAGATTGTGTTCCTCGAACAACACAAGGATGTCGCGACCTGCGAGGCGACGCCACATCATTTGACGCTGAGCGCCGACGACTATCTCAGGCTTGGCACGCTGATCCAGATGAACCCGCCGGTGCGTGCCGCGCGCCATCGCGATGGCGTCTGGCATGGCATTGCGCAAGGCATCGTCGATGTGCTCGGCTCCGACCACGCGCCGCACACGCTGGCCGAGAAGGCAAAGCCCTATCCGGCCTCACCGTCGGGGATGACCGGCGTGCAGACGCTGGTGCCGATCATGCTCGACCACGTCAATGCCGGCCGGCTGACCTTGCAGCGCTTTGTCGACCTGTCTAGCCACGGCCCGCAGCGGATCTTCGGCATGGCGAGAAAGGGCCGCATCGCTGCCGGCTACGACGCCGACTTCACCATCGTCGATATGAAGCGGCGCCAGACCATCACCAATGCGCAGGCCGGCTCGAAAGCCGGCTGGACGCCTTATGACGGGAGAGAAGTGGTCGGCTGGCCGGTCGGCACCGTCATTCGCGGCCGCCGCGTGATGTGGGAAGGCGAGATCGCCACGCCAAGCCAGGGTAGGGCGGTGGAGTTTTCTGAGGCATTGCCCCGCTAGGCTCCCTACCCCCGTGGGTGGGAAGAGCCGCTCTCAATCCCCGGCGACGAAGAACGACCATTGTCCGCTAGGGGTGATACCGACGCGATAGAAAATATAGGCGCCGAACTGCTTCATGTCGTCGAAATCGCCAGCGGTGACGATCTTGAACAGTTCGACCCGCTGCTTGGCGTCCAGCTTGTCCAGCGGGAGGGCGAAGAAATACGGCCACACATAGAGCTCTTGTGGCGTGCCGGCATCGAGGTGGACGTAGCCGGCATCAAGCACCTCCTCCAGGATGGCCAGGATTTCCTGGCCGTCCGGGTCGCCCGAGAGGCCCTTGAGGAAGGCGACGGCATCGCCATCAATGTCGGTTAGGGACAATTGCGTTGTGTTGTCGCCCGTGCCGATCAACGGCCGCAACTTTTCGATATCGCCGCCCTTGCAGGCTTCGACGATCAAATCATGCATGCGCCGCACTGGTTCCGGCAGCTTGCCGAGATCGTAGATGACCTCGGGCACCGGCGTGTCCGGATCGACGCGTGGCCTGGTCACGCCGCCATCCGCCGGACTGTCCGGCTCGGCTTCGGCAGGAGCAGTCGGCTGGCTAGACGGCGGCGGCGTCCCGACCGGGTTGGGCATTGGCACGGTGCTTCCGGGGGGCGACATGTCGTCGGCCGGCGGTGTGACCGTCGGGGGGAGCTCTTCGCGCTTGATTTCGCTCAGCGCATAGGCGGGGCTGCTCGCGAGACACACAACCAGGGGAATCGCGGCACAGCAAGCGGCGAAAGAGATGCGAAGGACCAAGCCACGCGGCTTGCCTGACATCGAAAAACTCACTGCCCGTTTCTCCCTGCTTACGGGCATGACGCCCGAGCGGCATATTGCCGTCAAAGAACCGGACGTCGGTTCAGTGCCGCAGCCGTTCAGGTTCGAAGGCGCCAGCAATCACCTTTTCACGCATACGGTCGAGCAGGGCAAGGGCCGAGGTCTCGCCATTGGCACGCAACATCTCGCCGAAGGCTGTTTCGAGCGCTGCTTCGGCAATGATCTCGGGCTCTATCCCGGCGGAGAGACCTTCCGCCCAGGCCTCGCTGTGGCTTTCCACGGCGGTCAAGCGTTTTTCTTCCCTGACCAGCGCGTCGATGTCGTTGACACCATGTTCCATAAGCGAATGTCCACCCTTTCAAGCTGCGATCCATTGATGTGGATCAGGCCTGATCTGTTCATTTCACACGCAGGGACAATTAAGTATTTGTAAATACGACATTTTTTTGATCGTCTTTTACAAAGCCCGATTGCCTTGTGCGAAGCTGCGTTCAGTTCGAGTCAAACTTAGCCGATTGGGGCGGCCTGCGGGGCGAAAACCTTCAGTTTGAGTTAATTCCGCTTTCGCGCGGTAAGGTTTCGTTAATACTGTTGCAGAAGTGCAACATGAGGATTGCACCAAGATATCGCCTGGCACAAGCCGATATATCGGCTGTACCCAGCAATGGTTCGGATAGTTGTCGATGAGCGAGTGCCTAAAGCGCGCCGCGTTTGAACGGATTCAGGCGAGGCGCTTTAGGTTTTCGTTTTTATGCGTGTCGTTCTCCCAAAACCGCAGCCACTTTTGGGCGACATGCATTAGTTGCCGTAACGCGAGGCGATGTCGCGAGACAGCGTCTCGCCTTCCTTCATGTAGCGGCTGATGGCTTCGGTCGCCGAGGGCGTGCACCTCGTATAGGTGCCGCCGAAGGAGCGGTAGCCGCGATTGAAGCTGGCAATGAAGCGGGCGCGCCGCTCGGCGTCCGGATTTTCCGAATCGAGCAGTTTTGTCATCTCGACACGCCACTGGTCGCCCTTCTCGCCGCACAGATTGCGCAGGAAATGCAGCGAGCCCAGAACCTCCGCCAGCCGCATCAACCCGGGCTCGAACGGCGACTCGGCGCTGAGCGCGGGCCGTATCGAAACGGTCGCGCCGACCGCAAGACACACGGCGAGGAGCATGGATGGACGATTCATAAGCCTTCTCTACCAGCTGCGTGGCTCTGCTAAACAGCATAAGTCTTTGTGGCGAACAATTTGTCGCCCGCAAGTTGATTTCAGGACAGCAGTCCGGCGTTTCCGCCGGGGGCCAACAAGTCTTCGGCGACCGCGAATACCGAGCCTGCCAGCGGCAGCGCCGCCATCTCGCTGAGCGTATAGAAGGCCGCCGTCTCCGCATCGTCGCTGGCCACGGCCTCGCCGCCGGCATAGGCGGCGCCGAAGACTGTGAGGAGATAATCGACCGGGTGGCTGTCATCCCGGCCGTCGATGTGGATTTCCCGCAGCGGGCGATAATTTGTGGCACGCAAACCGGTTTCTTCCTGAAGTTCGCGCTCTGCCGCTGCCCCCAGCGTCTCACCAGGCTCGACCTTGCCGCCCGGAAAGGCATAGAGCCCTTGCGACGGTTGCCGGGCTCGCTTGACCAGAAGCACGGTGTCTGCCCGCACGACGGCGACCGAGACTGCCGGAAGTATTTTGCGCGCTTCGTTCATGGATTCCCAATCAGGCTGAAGGCCGGTCAGTTGTGGACCGGCCAGCGTGGACAAGTTTTAGCGGTTGCGCAACGCCGGTTCCATCGCCACTTTCAGAAACCGAACCTTTCGAAGGGCACCAATCGACCATGTGCGGACGTTTCGCCTTGACCGCGACGCCGGATCAGACCGCTGCCTTTCTGGACGTGGCGGGGCTTGAGGATTTCCCGGCGCGCTACAACATCGCCCCGACGCAGCCGATCCTGATGGCGGTCGCCGGCCCTCCGCAGGCGCCGGGCTCCAATCTGCCGGACCGGCAGCCAATGCTGGTGCGCTGGGGGCTGATCCCGACCTGGGTGAAGGATACACGCGAGTTTCCGCTGCTGTTCAACGCGCGCTCCGAAGGGGCTGCCGAAAAGGCGTCGTTCAAGGCCGCCATGCGCCATCGCCGCGCTTTGGTGCCGGCGTCCGGCTTTTATGAATGGCGGCAAACCGGTGGCAAGAAGGGGCAGCCTTACTGGATACGCCCCAGGCATGGCGGGTTGGTTGCCTTCGCCGGGCTGATCGAGACCTATGCCGAGCCGGGCGGTTCGGAAATGGACACCGGCGCCATCCTGACCATCAACGCCAATGCCGACATCGCGCATATCCACGACCGCATGCCGGTGGTGATCGATCCCAGGGATTTCGCACGTTGGCTGGATTGCCGCACGCTCGAACCGCGCGATGTCGCCGATCTGTTGCGACCGGCACAGCTCGATTTCTTCGAGGCAATTCCGGTCTCCGACCTCGTCAACAAGGTCGCCAACACCGGACCGGAGATTCAGGAGCGGGGCGAGATCGGGCCGGAGCCCGAGAAGGTCAAGCGCCAGAAGTCCGGCGCGGACGACAGTCAGATGACGTTGTTCTAGCAGAGGGCGCGCGCGTCGGCGCCTTCATTTCTGGCGCCATTGGCGCCGGCCGCCCATCCCTTCAGGCAGCGCGGGGCGAAACGATCTTCTGCGCCGGCTTTTTCTTCTTGGCGGTATGGAGAAGGGCGGCGACGATCGCGGCCGGGCCGATTGCGCGATAGTGGTTGGCCAGCGCCGGCTGCTTGGCGCGGTTGGCTTCCTGCTTGGTTCGGGGCATGTCTCTCTTCCCTGGTAACATTTTCGTGTCTGCGTTTGATGGCCGATTCTGACCAAATCGTGACGCCTGCTGATCTAGCCGGCGAATGTTTCATGACTGTGCCGACATGTTTAATAAAATGTTTCAGTGCATCATTACCTGTGACCCAGCGACGGTTTTGCCGAAACTTGCGACTTGACGGCAACACAAGCCAAGGCGATAAAGCCGCCCATGAAAACGTCTTTCGCCATTTGTGGCATTTGCATTATTGGCTAGCCTCGCGCTGGTCCGGACGTTTTCGCCTCATCTTTCCCCAGATTGGACAAACGCCCCGGCCAGCAGGCTGGAGCCTGATTTGCGTTCGCGCAGGGCTGGCTTCGTCGAATTGAGTTCTGAACCGGGAAGGCACGAATGTCCGACGCATCGCAGGGCCTGCGCCTCTACAACACGCTGACGCGGACGAAAGAGGATTTCGTCCCGATCGATCCGCTGAACGTGCGCATGTATGTCTGCGGCCCGACCGTCTACGACTTTGCTCATATCGGCAATGCCAGGCCGGTGATCGTCTTCGACGTGCTGTTCCGCTTGCTGCGCCATCTCTATGGGCAGACGCACGTCACCTATGTGCGCAACATCACCGACGTAGACGACAAGATCAATGCGCGCGCTTTGCGCGATTTCGGCGGCGAGATCGCTTCCGGCACGCTGTCGTTGAATGAGGCGATCAGGCGGGTCACCGAAAAGACCGCCGGCCAGTTCCACAGCGACGTGGCGGTTCTCGGCTGCCTGGCGCCGACGGTCGAGCCGCGCGCCACCGAATTCGTCGAGCCCCGTGCCGACGGCAAGGTCGACATGATCACCTTGATTCAAAGCCTGATCGAACGCGGCCATGCCTATGTTGCTGCGGGCGAAGTCCTGTTCGACACGGCGTCGATGCCCGACTACGGCCAGCTGTCGAAGCGCAATCTCGACGAGCAGCAGGCCGGTGCTCGCGTCGCCGTCGACGCGCATAAGAAAAATCCCGGCGATTTTGTCCTCTGGAAGTTGTCGTCACCGGAGGAGCCGGGCTGGAATTCGCCATGGGGCAGGGGTCGGCCGGGCTGGCACATCGAATGCTCGGCGATGTCGGCCGCCTATCTCGGCGAGGTCTTCGACATCCATGGCGGCGGCCTCGACCTGATCTTCCCGCACCATGAAAACGAGATCGCCCAGTCGCGTTGCGCCCATGGCACCGAAATGATGGCCAACATCTGGATGCACAACGGCTTCCTGCAGGTCGAAGGGCAGAAAATGTCGAAGAGCCTCGGCAACTTCTACTCGATCAACGAACTCCTGGAGACCGAGACCTTCGGCGGCCGCAAATGGCCGGGCGAGGTGCTGCGGCTGGCGATGCTGATGACGCATTATCGCGAGCCGATCGACTTTTCCGTGCGCAAGCTGGAAGAGGCCGAGAACACCCTGCGAAAATGGAAGCGGGGGGCCGACCTCGCGCCGACGGCGGCGGGACAGGTGCCCGTGGAGATCATCGACGCCTTGTCGGACGATCTCGCCACCTATGCCACCTTCCAGGTCCTGACCCAGTTGGCCGGCGAGGCAATGGACGGCAACGATGCCGCTGCATCGCTGAAGGCGTCGCTGCTGTTCCTCGGCTTCGACGTCGCGTCGGCGAAGGTTGATGAAGGCCACGTCGGCAAGGCCATCGCCAAGCGTCTCGCGTTCATCGCCGCCAAGAACTGGGCCGAAGCCGACCGCATCCGCGACGACCTGCTGGCCCAGGGGATACAGTTGAAGGACGGCAAGGACCCGGTCACAGGCGAACGCATCACCACCTGGGAGGTAAAAAGATGATCGATCATCTCGGCATCAACGTTGCCGATTTCGACGCTTCGAAGGCTTTCTATGACAAGGCGATGGCGCCGCTTGGTGCCGCGCTGTTGTATATGGTGCCGCTGGAATACACCGGCGGTAAAAAGGTGGGTGGCTACGGTCGCGATCGGCCGGTATTCTGGCTGCAGGAAGGCAAGGATGGTCAAAAGGCCCATCAGCACGTCGCCTTCACCGCGCGCAGCCGCGCCGAGGTCGAAGCCTTCTATGCTGCGGCGCTTGCCGCCGGCGGCAAGGACAATGGCGGGCCGGGCCTGCGCCCGCACTATCACCCGGACTACTATGGCGCCTTCGTCCTCGATCCCGACGGCAACAACGTCGAGGCCGTCTGCCATGCGCCGGAGTGATCAGCGATGAGCCTCGACAACCGACCGATCTACACCGGCGGCTGCCAGTGCGGCGCGGTGCGCTTTCGCGTTGAAGGCGCTTTGGGCGACGCTTCGGTCTGCCATTGCCGCATGTGCCAGAAGGCGTTCGGCGCGTTCTACGCGCCGCTGGTTTCGGTGCGTGGCGCCAGGCTTGACTGGACGCGCGGCGAGCCGAAATACTTCCGTTCGTCCAACCATGTCGATCGCGGTTTTTGCGCCGATTGCGGCACGCCGCTGACCTTTACCGCGCCGGACGGGGTTGGCCTCGCCATCGGTGCGTTCGACAATCCAGCGGAGATCGTGCCGCTGATTCAATGGGGGATCGAGGCAAAGCTGCCCTATGTCGACTCGATCCCGCAATTGCCGGGCGAGGACACCATGGCCGACATGTCGTCGGCCTCCTATCTGGCCGATCTCGTTTCCTACCAGCACCCCGATCACGACACCGAACAATGGCCGCCAAAGGAAAGATCATGACCGATCAGGTAAGAACCGGCGGCTGCCAGTGTGGCGCCGTGCGCTTCCGCGTTCATGGAGCGCTCGGCCGTCCGTCCATCTGCCATTGCCGCATGTGCCAGAAGCAGTTCGGCTCGTTCTTCGGCGCGCTGGTCACGGTGCCCAGAGATGGCGTCGAATGGACCCATGAAGAGCCGAGTTACTTCCAGTCGTCGGTCAACATCGATCGTGGTTTCTGCGCCCGCTGCGGCACGCCGCTGACATATCGGCAGCCCGGCGGGCTGGAAATCGCGATCGGTGCCTTCGACGACCGTTCGGACCTGGCCCCGCAGATCCAGGTCAACTATGCCGCGCGGTTGCCCTGGGTGGAGACGATCTTCGATCAGCCCGTCCACCAGGATCCTGATTATTACAACAGGCAGGAATCCATCATCTCCTTCCAGCACCCAGACCATGAAACGCCGGACTGGCCGACCAAAGGTTTACAACTATGAGCAGTCAATTGCGTACGCTTTATCCCGAGATCGAGGCGTTCGATTCCGGCATGCTCGATGTCGGCGACGGCCACCAGGTCTACTGGGAGCGTTCCGGCACCAAAGGCGCCAAGCCGGCGGTGTTCCTGCATGGCGGGCCGGGCGGCACCATTTCGCCAAAACACCGGCGGCTGTTCGACCCGAAGCTCTACGATGTCATCCTGTTCGACCAGCGTGGCTGCGGAAAATCGACGCCCAACGCCTCGCTCGAAGCCAATACGACATGGCACCTGGTCGCCGACATCGAACGGCTGCGCGAAATGGCCGGCTTCGACAAATGGCTGGTGTTCGGCGGCTCCTGGGGGTCGACGCTTGCGCTCGCCTACGCCGAGACCCATCCAGAACGCGTCAGCGAACTGGTGGTGCGCGGCATCTACACGCTGACGCGTGCGGAACTGGAATGGTACTATCAGTTCGGCGTCTCGGAAATGTTCCCGGACAAATGGGAGCGCTTCCTGGCGCCGATCCCGGAGGCCGAGCGCGGCGACATGATGGCCGCCTATCGCAAGCGGCTGGTCGGCACGGATCGCAGGGCGCAGATCGAGGCGGCCCGCGCCTGGAGCCTGTGGGAAGGCGAAACGATCACGCTGTTACCCGAGCCGGAGACAAGCGGTCCGTTTGGGCAGGACGACTATGCCGTCGCGTTCGCCCGCATCGAGAACCACTATTTCGTCCATGCCGGCTGGCTGGAAGAGGGACAATTGCTGCGCGACGCGCACAGGCTGAGTGACATCCCCGGCACCATCGTCCATGGCCGCTACGACATGCCATGCCCGGCGCGCTATGCCTGGGCGCTGCACAAGGCCTGGCCAAAGGCGGATTTCCATCTGATCGAGGGCGCCGGTCATGCTTATTCGGAGCCGGGTATCCTCGACCGGCTGATCCGCGCGACGGACAAGTTTGCAGGCAAATGACCATGACTCGCGAGCGCCTCTATCTCTTCGACACCACATTGCGCGATGGCCAGCAGACGCCGGGCATCGACTTTTCCGTCGAGGACAAGATCGCCATCGCAAAACTGCTTGACGCTTTTGGCCTCGACTATGTCGAAGGCGGCTATCCCGGCGCCAACCCGACCGACACCGCCTTCTTCCAGGAGAAGCGCACGGAGCGCGCCAAATTCGTCGCCTTCGGCATGACCAAGCGGGCAGGGGTGTCGGCGTCCAACGATCCCGGCCTAGCGTCTCTTGTGCAATCGAAGTCGGATGCCATCTGCTTCGTCGCCAAGAGCTGGGACTACCACGTCCGTGTCGCGCTCGGCTGCACCAATGAGGAGAACCTCGACGCCATCAAGGCCTCCGTCGAGGCGGCGATCGCCGCCGGCAAGGAGGCATTGGTCGACTGCGAGCATTTCTTCGATGGCATCAAGGCCAATCCCGACTACGCGCTGGCCTGCGCCAGGACCGCCTATGATGCCGGGGCGCGCTGGGTGGTGCTGTGCGACACCAATGGCGGCACGCAGCCATCGGAAGTCCGCGCCATCGTCGAGAAGGTTATTTCGTCGGGCATTTCAGGCGATCATCTCGGTATCCATGCCCATGACGACACCGGCCAGGCCGTGGCGAATTCCCTCGCCGCTGTCGAGGCTGGCGTGCGCCAGATCCAGGGCACGCTCAACGGCATCGGGGAGCGCTGCGGCAACGCCAATTTGATCTCGATCGTGCCGACGCTGGCGCTAAAGCCGGCCTTCGCCGATCGTTTCGAAACTGGCATTTCGGCTGAGGCGTTGACAGGCATTTCCAGGTTGTCGCGCGCATTTGACGAACTCCTGAACCGAGCGCCAGAGGCGCAAGCGCCCTATGTCGGCGCTTCCGCCTTCGCCACCAAGGCCGGCATTCATGCCTCCGCACTCGCCAAGGAGCCGGCGACCTATGAGCACGTCCCCCCCGAAACGGTCGGCAACCGCCGCCGTGTCATGGTCTCGGACCAGGGCGGCAAGGCCAATTTCCTCGCCGAGCTGAGGCGACGCGGCATTGAGGTGCCGAAGGACGATCACCGGCTCGACGCGCTGATATCCGTGGTCAAGGAGCGCGAGGCCGAGGGCTATGCCTATGAAGGCGCCGATGCCAGCTTCGAACTCCTCGCCCGCAAGATGCTGCACGGCCTGCCGGAATTCTTCAACGTCACCTCGTTCCGCTGCATGGTCGAGCGCCGCTTCGACGCCAACGGCCAGTTGAAGACGGTCTCCGAAGCGATCGTCAAGGTGGTGGTCGATGGCGAGGAGAAGATGTCGGTGGCCGAGGGGCATGGCCCGGTCAACGCGCTCGACATCGCGCTGCGCAAGGACCTCGGCAAATTCCAGGGCGAGATCGCCGACATGGAGCTGGCCGACTTCAAGGTGCGTATCCTCAATGGCGGTACCGAGGCGATCACCCGCGTTCTGATCGAATCGCATGACGGCACCGGCGCGCGCTGGTGGACGGTGGGCGTTTCCGAGAACATCATCGACGCCTCGTTCCAGGCGCTGATGGATTCCATCGTCTACAAGCTGATGAAGAACCGCGAGATGGCCGGACTGGTGGCCGCCGAATAGGGTTGAACCATCAGCGAAAGTCCATTGATCCATCAGAACTTTGCGATGGTCTTGCCAAGGTGACTGGGCCATAGCGTTGGCCCATGGCCACTGAAGCAATTACCCTGGATGCAGAGTCCAAGGCCCGGCGCGGCTTTCTGCTGGCGCTCGGCGCCTATCTGCTATGGGGATTGCTGCCCTTCTACATGAAGGCGGTCGCTCATCTGCCGCTCGCGGAAGTCATTGCCCATCGCATCGTCTGGTCGGTGCCGATCGCCGCCGCCGTTCTGATCTGGGCCGGCCGCACGGCGGATTTCAAGGCGGCGATGCGTTCGCCGCGCACCATCGCCATGGCCGCGCTGACGGCGGCGCTGATCTCGGTCAACTGGGGCATCTATGTCTGGGCGATCGCGGTCGACCGCACCGTCGAAACCGCGCTCGGCTACTACATCAATCCCCTGGTCAGCGTCGTTGTCGGCGCGCTGCTGCTCGGCGAGCGGCTCGATCGGCTGCAGATCGCGGCGGTGGTGCTGGCGGCCGTCGCCGTCGCCGTGCTGACCATCGAAGGCGGCAAGCTGCCCTGGGTGTCGCTGGCACTGGCGTTTTCCTTCGCCGCCTACGGCTTCTTCCGCAAGACGCTGCCGATCGGCCCGAGCCAGGGATTTTTGCTCGAAGTCCTTCTGCTGTCGGTGCCGGCACTTGGCTACATCGTCTATCTCATCGCGACCGGACAGGACCACATCGTATCCAGCAGTGGCACGGATACGGCGTTGCTGATCGGCTGCGGTCCAGTCACATCGGTGCCGTTGTTGCTGTTCGCCTTCGGCGCCAAGCTGCTGCGGCTGTCAACCATCGGCATCATGCAATATATCGCGCCGACCATGGTGTTCCTGATCGCCGTTCTGATCTTCGACGAGCCTTTCGGCACCATCCAGGCCATCGCCTTTGCGCTGATCTGGGCGGCTTTGGCAGTCTATTCCTGGTCGATGTTGACGACAGCGCGACGCGCCGCGCCGCAGCCCGTACGGTAAGGGGGTTCGATGTATCTGCTGCATATCGCCAACAAAAATTATTCCTCATGGTCGCTGCGGCCCTGGGTGCTGATGCGCGCGCTGGATATCCCATTCGAGGAGCGGCTGACGCCATTCCCGACCGGATCGAGCTGGGATCTGTACCGTTCCTTCTCGCCGAGCGGCCGCGTGCCGTGCCTGGTCGACGACGGCTGGTCGGTCTGGGATTCGCTGGCCATCGTCGAATATCTGGCCGAACGCCACCATGGCGTGTGGCCCGTCGAAGCCAAGGCGCGCGCCTGGGCGCGCTCGGCCGCCGCCGAGATGCATTCGAGCTTCACCGCATTGCGCAGCGCCTGTCCGATGAGTTGCGGCGTGCGGGTAGAGCCGTTTCCGATGTCCGATGTGCTGAAGCAGGACCTCTTTCGCCTCGGCGACCTCTGGAACGATGGTCTTGCTCGTTTCGGCGGACCATTTCTGGCGGGCGCTCATTTCACCGCAGTAGATGCTTTCTTTGCCCCGGTGGCGTTCCGCGCACAGTCTTATGGGCTCTCCTTCGAGGGTGCGGCTGCAGCGTATCCGGCGCAGTTGCTTGCTCTGCCGGCGATGCGCGAATGGCATGCGGCTGGGCTTGCCGAGACCTGGCGCGAGCCCGATCACGAAGCGGAAGTGGCCGCCGCCGGCACCATCATCGAGGATCTTCGCGTCACTGCGTGAAAGCTGCCGGCGGGTGCTACATCTGTCCGAGCCGCCTGACAAAGAGATAGGTCGCGCCCGCGATCACCATCGACACAGCCGTCACCACCCAAAAGCCCATTGGCGTGTCGACCAGCGGCAGGCCCCCAACGTTCATGCCGAACAGGCCTGAGATGATGGTCATCGGCAACAGCACCGCCGTCATCACCGACAGGACGTACAGCAGCCGGTTCGACTGCGTCGTCAGCTTTGCCATAAGCTCGTCCTGCAATAGCCGGGCGCGCGCCTGCAATTGCTCGCCGTCATAGTGCAGCGTCTGCGCCCGGTGTGAAAGGCGCGCGGCCATGTCGTTGATGCTGTCTGGCAGGTCGTTGCGGTGCGAATGATCAAGGTGACGGAACAGATTGGTCAGCGTCGCCATCTGCCTGTGGATCACCACCAGATGCCGGCGCGCGTCGACCAGGGATTGCCGTTCATTGTGCCATGCGTCGCAGACGATACGGTCTTCGATGCCGTCGAGACTGTCGCCGAGTGCCGCAAGTTCCGCCACCATGCCATCGAACGACTGGCCGACGACAGCCTCGATCAACTCGGCTGGCGAGCGGAACTTGCGCGATCCATTCTCGATCGCCTTGCGGATGTTGTCGACCGACTGCAGCGGTTGCTTGCGGGCGCCGACCAGCATCGTGTCATTGAGCGCGAAGCGGAAATGGCCAAGCCCGCCCGCTTCCGCCGAATAGTCATGGCGCAGGTCCGGCAGATCGCCATAGAGCCAGTCGTCCTCGAGGTCGATGTGGCAGCCATGGCTGGCGGACAGGAAAGCTTCACGCACCGGTGCCGGCAAAGCCCGATCGGCGCCGATTTCGTGGCGGGCCCGCATGTCGGAAAGCTGGTAGCTGCGCCATGTCCAGTGCGCGGCGGCGGCGTCCCTGGTTCGCACGCCCTCAGCGGTGAAGTGATAGATGAAGAACAGTCCGTGCTCGTCGGGCAGGTAGGGCGACAGATCGGTGCCTTCCGGGGCGAGAGTGATGTCCATGGGCGGTGCCAGATGCATGTTCCGAAGATGGCGCCGCACGGCGGCTGCCTGATACTGATTCCTAGCACGCGCGAAGCCGGTTTCGTGTGACGGTTTCTTGACAGCCGATCACAGTCTGTCGATCCCCCGTGTCAATCCGGGGGTGACGCCTTCGTCACCCCCGGATGTGCCCTGTCAGTGCTTCGGGCCGAAGCCGGGGTAGGGCTTGAGGGGCACGATTGCGGCAATGTCCATCATGCCGGCCTTGACCAACGGCAAGGTGGCGAGGTGGCCGCGAACCTCAGCATCATCAGCAGCCTCGAGCATCATGCCGCTGCCCGGGATGTCGCCTCGGTTCCACACCTGACGTACCGCCCCTTCGGCGTAGAGCGTGCGCCGCTGTTCGGCTTCGCCGGGCAGAAGCGGAGCGAAATCGGCATCGGTAAATTTTTCGGTGTTGCGAGCGAGAAGGGCAAAGAACTGCATGGCGGTCTCCTTTGGTTGGGATGGCCGATTATCGCTTTTGGCTGGTCAGACAGTCCAAGACTGATTAGGCTAAAGTTGAGACCCAAAAGGACTTGAGCCTTGGAGGAGAAATGTTCGACCTGCGCCAGCTCCGCTATTTCGTCACGGTCGCCGAAACCGGAAATGTCGGGCGCGCAGCCGAAATGCTGCATATTTCCCAATCGCCACTCAGCCGGCAGATCATCCAGGTCGAGGAGCAGTTGGGTGTTTCCCTCTTTGAGAGGTCGAAGCAGCGGGTCCATCTCAACGCCGAGGGCCGCGCCTTCCTCACCGAGGCCCGCGCGCTGCTGTCCAATGCGCGACGTGTGGAGGAGTTCGGCCGCAACCTGGCCAGCGGTGCCGTCGGCCGGCTCGCCATCGGTTATGTCGAAGGGGCCGTTCATGCCGGGCTTGTCGCCGGGATGCTGCGCCAGTTCCGTCGCGACCGGCCGGATTTCCACCTGCAGCTGAGAAGCCTGCGTTCGGCGGCGCAGTTGGAAGGGCTACGGCAGCGGTCGCTGGATCTGGGCTTTGTCTACTCGTCGCCACCCGATGATGATCCGGATGTCGCCGCCATGGCGCTGCGGCATGAGCCGCTGGTGCTGGCGATCCCCGAAGATGACCCACTCGTTGAAGTGCCAGAGATCGGGCCTCACCATCTTGACGGTCGCACCTGGATCACCGTCGTGCGCCAGCCGGACGACACCAATCGCGGCCAGTTCCTTGCCGCCTGCGCCAAAGCCGGCTTCTTGCCCGACATCGCCTATGAGACGGCGGACCCGCTGACCTCGCTCGGCCTTGTCAGCGCGGGTCTCGGCCTGGCGACGGTGCAAGCCAGCCTGCGTGCCGCTGCGCCGCCGCGGATCGTGTTTCGCGACCTCCCGTGGTTCGACCGCACGGTTTCACTCCATCTCGCCTGGCGGCGTCATGACCGGCGCGCGGTGATTGCCGATTTGCGGCAGGCTGCGGCGGAAGAGGGGAGTAGGGGAGTAGGGGAGTAGGCAGGACACTCGAGGCAATTCACATACTGCCTTACTACCCTATTCCTTATCGCCCTACATCTTGTCGATCACCGACTGCACGCCCTCGGTCGGGGCGTCGACGGACGATCCGGCTACCATGATGGCGGCGACGATCGCTTCGGGGTCGTCGACGACCAGCGGCTTGACCCGCTGCGCGGTGTGGATGAAGCCTTCGGCGGCCATGTGATCGAGCAGCGCCAGCATCGGATCCCAAAATCCTCTGACATTGGCGAAGACGATCGGCTTGCGATGATGGCCAAGTTGTCCCCAGGTCATGATCTCGACGATCTCCTCGACCGTGCCGATGCCGCCCGGCAGTGCCACAAAGGCGTCGGATTTCTCGAACATCTTGTGCTTGCGCTCGTGCATGTTGTCGGTGATCAAGAGTTCATCGAGCCGGTCAAGCGCTGTTTCGCTCGCCTCCTTGTTGATCAGGAAGCGCGGAATGATGCCCGTCACCTTGCCGCCGGCCTTGAGCGCGCCTTCGGCGACAGCGCCCATGATGCCTTTGGTGCCGCCGCCATAGACCAGCCGCAATCCCGCTTTGGCAATTGAGCGCCCGAGCAGGTGCCCGGCCTTGATATAGATTTCATCGCGGCCCGGAGACGAGCCGCAATAGACGCAGACGGATCGAATCGTGTTCATGTCGATGATTGGTGATTGGGTCTGAAAGCGCGGTCAAGCCCCAAGGGTTAACAGCCTGGGCTTTTTCTTGTCGGTATTGCTAAAACAGGCTAGACCGGCGTTAGGTGGCTAAGGGGTAGGGAAATATGGCAATTAATCCACTGAAGGCGTTCCTGTTTGCGGCGGGTGGGACCGTTGCGGCCGCGGGAACCGCCTATGTAGCGGGCGCACTCGACCCGTATCTCAATCCCACGCCGCCGGCGCAAGTGGCGGCGCAGACGCCGCCCGCAGCGGCAAAATCGGCTGATCCCGGCACCGAAGCGCGGCTGCCCGCCGCTGAGGTCCCGGCGGCTCCCGCCGCAGTGCCCCAGGCAACGGCACCGGCCGCACCGGCCGCGGACGCGCCGGCTGCGGCCGGTCCGGTCGCACCGTCTTTCGACGTCGTGCGCGTTGAAAGCAATGGCTCGATTGTCGTCGCCGGCAATGCGGCGCCCAACGCCAAGGTCGAAATCCTCAATGGCTCGACGGTGCTTGGCTCGACGGTCGCTGGTCCCGATGGCGCCTTCGTTATCATTCTCGATGATCCGCTGAAGCCCGGCGATTATACGATCGCGCTGCGCGCGACCACCGGTGACGTCGTAACGCCCTCGGTGCAGACCGCCGTCGTTTCGGTTCCCAAGGATGCGGCCGGCCAGGTGCTGGCCATGGTCGAGGAGCCGGGCAAGCCGGCCGAATTGCTGACCGTTCCCGCACCCGAGACAAAGCCGGCTGCTCCGGCCGCCGCGCCGGCTGCTCCCACAGCCGAAGCCCCCGCAACCGCTCCGGCGCCAGCCGCCCCAGCGCCAGCCGTGGTCGACGCGGCACCGGCTCCTGCAGCGCCGGCGACGCCGCCCGCTGCAGGCGTGACCGAGCCCAAGATCGTCGTCGAGGCGGTCGAGATCGACGGCAGCAAGATCTTTGTCGCCGGCCTCGCCGATGCCGGCCGCAAGGTGCGCGCGTATGCCAACGACATCCTGCTCGGTGACGCGCAAACTTCGACGGACGGTCATTTCCTGGTCGAGGCGACGCGCGACATTCCGGTCGGCAGCTACACAATCCATGTCGACGGCCTCGATGCCGACGGTGTGACAGTTGTGGCCCGCGCGGCCGTACCGTTCGAGCGTGAGCCCGGCGAAGCGATCGCCGCCGTGGCACCCTCGGCGCCGAAGCCCGTTCAGCCCAAGCCGGCCGCACCTACCACCGCCGAGGCACCGGCCGCGGCCACGACGCCTGCTCCCGCCACCGAGGCTCCGGCCGTCATGGCGGAGGCGACGCCGCCAAGCGATGTGCCCGAGACGGTGGCGCCCAAGCTTGAACATGCCGACGGCGCCGTCATCATCCGCCGCAACGACACGCTGTGGCGGATCTCGCGGCGCGTCTATGGCCACGGCGTACGCTTCTCGACCATCTACCTCGCCAACCAGGACCAGATCAGTGATCCCGACCGCATCTGGCCGGGCCAGGTGTTCAAGGTCCCGGAAAAGTCGAAGGAAGGCGAAGCCGCCGACCTCAAGGCCATGGGCGAGCAGGCAACGACAGCGCCCGCCAAGACGGAGTAGGGTTTGAGCGCCGACGGTTGAGCGCAATCTCCCCTTGTGGGAGATGCCCGGCAGGGCAGAGGAGGGCGCTGTCTCGCCAGCCTGTCGGCCAAATCCGGTCGAGCTACCTTACGGCTGCTCGTAATGCTTTGATCGTGGAAAGTCGCGATCCTTCGCGCCCCTCTCTGTCCTGCCGGACATCTCTCCCACGAGGGGGAGATTGGCGGTTCCGGCGCTCTGCCCATAGGGTTAGCTTGCCCCGTGCCCGTTCATCGTCTATCGCCGATGAACGATGGCAGAATCCCTGATGGAAACAAACGCATCATGCGGCGGTCCGGACAGCCGTGCGGTCGCCGCCCGACTTGCAGCGCTTTCCCATCCGGCGCGGATCGAAATCCTGAAACACCTATCGACGAGCAGTTCCTGCTGCTGCCGCGAGGTCGTCGACCGCTTAGATCTGGCGCAGTCCACCGTGTCACAACATCTGAAAATACTGGTCGAAGCCGGGCTGGTTCGCTTCGAGCCCGATCGCCAGCGCTCGCGCTATGCGATCGACCATGCCGCGCTCGCCGATGTCTCCGCATCGGTGGCCGCTCTCGTCAATTCCTGCTGCTCCGGCCGCTGAAATAAGAAGAAGGCACAAGAAATGGCCGAAAAAACCGTCTCCGACTCCTCGACTTTCAAGACGCTGCTCAATTTGTGGCCTTACATGTGGCCAGCGGATCGCGCCGATCTGAGAGCCCGGGTCACATGGGCGACGCTGCTGCTGGTCGTCGCCAAGCTGACGCTGGTCGCCGGTCCCTATTTCTTCAAATGGGCGACCGACGCGCTGGCCGGCGACGCCAAATCGGCGCCGCCGCTGCCGAGCTTCCTGCTGGCGCCCGTCATGCTGGTCGTCGCCTACAATGTCGTGCGCCTGGTGCAGCTTGGCTTCAATCAGCTGCGCGACGCGCTGTTTGCCCGCGTCGGCCAATATGCCGTGCGCCAGCTCGCCTTCCGTACTTTCGTTCATATGCACCAACTGTCGCTGCGCTTCCATCTCGAGCGCCGCACCGGCGGCCTGTCGCGCATCATCGAGCGCGGCACCAAGGGCATCGAGACGATCGTGCGCTTCATCATGCTCAACACGGCGCCGACCATCCTCGAATTCGCGCTGACCACGGGCATCTTCGCCTACACCTATGGCTGGAAATATGTGGTCGTCGTCGCGGTCACCGTCTGGGTCTATGTCTGGTTCACGGTCCGCGCCAGCGACTGGCGCATCTCGATCCGCCGCGACATGAACGACAGCGATACCGACGCCAACACCAAGGCAATCGACTCGCTGCTCAACTACGAGACGGTGAAATATTTCAACAATGAGGGCATGGAAGCCGAGCGCTTCGACCGCTCCATGGCACGCTACGAGGTCGCCGCGACGCGCATCTGGACCTCGCTTGGCTGGTTGAATTTCGGGCAGGGCATCATCTTCGGCCTGGGCACCGTCATCGTCATGTGCATGTCGGCGCTCGAAGTGCAGGCCGGCACGCAGACGGTCGGTGACTTCGTCTTCATCAACGCCATGCTGATGCAGCTGTCGGTGCCGCTCAATTTCATCGGCTTCATCTACCGCGAAATCCGCCAGGGGCTCACCGATATCGAGCAGATGTTCGATCTGCTGGATGTGCCGCAGGAGATCGTCGACAAGCCGGATGCCAGGCCAATCGCGGTCAGCGCCGGCAAGGTCGAGTTCCGCGACGTGCACTTCTCCTATGACCCGAACCGGAAGATCCTGAAGGGCATCAGCTTCGAGGTGCCGGCCGGCAAGACCGTCGCCATTGTCGGGCCTTCGGGTGCCGGCAAGTCGACCATCTCGCGGCTTTTGTTCCGCTTCTACGACGTTCAGGGCGGCCAGGTGCTGATCGATGGCCAGGATATCAAGGACGTCACGCAGGAGAGCCTGCGCGGGGCGATCGGCATGGTGCCGCAGGACACCGTGCTGTTCAACGACACCATCGCCTACAACATCCGCTATGGCCGCATCGGTGCCAGCGAGGAGGATATGCGCAAGGCGGCCGAACTCGCTCAGATCGGCCCGTTCATCGAGCGATTGCCTGACGGCTACAAGTCGATGGTCGGCGAACGCGGGCTAAAACTTTCGGGCGGCGAGAAGCAGCGCGTGGCAATCGCCCGCACCATTTTGAAGGCGCCGCCGATCCTGATGCTCGACGAAGCGACCTCGGCGCTCGACAGCCACACCGAACAGGAGATCCAGGCCGCGCTCGATCTGGTCAGCCGTGGCCGCACCACCATCGTCATCGCTCACCGCCTGTCGACGGTGATCACGGCCGATGAGATCATCGTGCTGCAGGACGGCCAGATCGCCGAGCGCGGCACCCATGCCGAGCTGATGCGCAAGCATGGCCTCTACGCCTCGATGTGGGACCGCCAGCGCGAGGCGACCGAGGCCGAAGAGCGGCTGCGCTTGGCTCGCGAAGGCGACGAACTTGGTGTCATCGTCCGCCGGCGCACGTCGGAGGTGAATTGAAGGTTCGGCGTGTGATCTGATTTTTGCGCTTGACCTCAACTTAAGTTGAGATTGTAGGCCGTTCCTGGAGCCCAAAAAACACCATGATCCAGGAACGGAGCAATCGAAATGAGCAAGATAAATCAGACTATTAACGGCGGCAGCGTGTTCAGGGTGGACAAATTCGTCGTCCCGGCCGGCGCCCGCGAGGAGATACTCGCCAAGGTCAGGACAACGCATGAATTGCTGCGCCTGCAGCAGGGCTTCGTGCAGGATTTCCTGCTCGAGCAATTCTCCGGGCCGGGCGAATTCAACCTCGTCACCATCGTCGAATGGGAAAGCCAGGCGGCCGTCGACAATGTCGTGCCGATCGTCAAGGCCGCGCACGAGCGCATCGCCTTCAACCCGCAGGAGACGATCGCCCGGCTCGGCGTTCGCGCCGACATCGCCAACTATCAGAGGGTTCCTGGGTTGTAGCAAGGCTGTTACGGCCAGCCGATGCCAGGTGCCGGCGCTTCGACGCTGAACACCTGGCCGGTGCGGGCGTCGCTGACCATATGCTCGAAGCCGCGCCATTCGGCGGCGAGAATGAACAGCGTTTTCCTGTCGGTGCCGCCCAGCATGCAGGCAAAGCAGCCGCGATCGACAGTCACTGTCTGCAGCACCTCGCCGCCTTCACGCACCCGCACGCAACGCTTGTTGGGAACATCCGCATACCAGGCCGCCCCTTCGGCATCGAGGCAGATGCCGTCGGGATAGCCGTCGAGGTCGGCCCAGACCCTTCGGTTGGCAAGGCTGCCGTCGGCGGCAATGTCGAAGGCGGTCAGCCGATTGGCATGGGATTCCGCGACAATCAGCGTCTTGTTGTCCGGGCTCACTGCCATGCCGTTGGCAAAGGCGATATTTTCCGCCACCTGCCGGACCGCGCCGTCCGGCGTGATCAACACGATGGTGCCGGGGCCGAAATGCTCGCCAGAAGCCGGCGCCGGTCCGCCGCCATTGACATAGGTGTTGCCGCGCCCGTCGACGACGATCTCGTTCCAAGGGCTTTTCGACAGGTCACGCAAATCGGCGCGAGTGACGAGGCTCCCGTCGGCCTCCTGTCGTAGCAGCAGCCCTTCGCGGCCGGAGATGACGAGCAGGCGGCCATCCGGCAGCCAGTCAATGGAGTAGGGCAGGACAGCCGGTACGGTGAGCATGACCTCGCGGTTGCCGTCGGCATCGACGGCGATAATCTCGCCGATGCCCCAGTTGCAAAGCCACAGCCGTCCGTCATGCCAGCGCGGCGACTCGCCGAAAGCGAGACCGGCAGTGATGACACGAGCTTTGTTGCCTGATGATGTCGGCATGATCGAGAACCTCCGCGTTGGGCGCGCTATTGGCCCTTGTGGGCGTGATGAAGCGCTTTCTCACAAGGACGGGCGAGGGGGTGGTCTCCCGACAGCGGTTTATTGCTTTTCGCTGATGAAAAATGTGCCATCGGCATGGCCGTAGGCACCACGCCGGTGGCCTTGGCGCAGCTGAAGGACGGCTTGGCTTGCGCCGTGCTCGGGTTGCGGATCATGGATGGTCGGCTTTGGCGGCAACCGTGCCCACCACCCCTCTGCCAGTTATGTCCAATATGGCCGTGCCGATTGTTGCGTTGCGGCGAGGGGGGCTTTCGGCTATTGAGGCCCCACCTGAAACGGAGCCCGTTTACACCCGATGAGCCTTGTCGATACGGTCAAGAACGCGTTCGTACCGATCCATCGCGAAGGCTATCCCTTCATCGCGGCCTTTGGCGCGGCGACGCTTTTCCTCGGCTATTTCTCCTCGGTCCTGTTCTGGATCGGTCTGATCCTGACGGCCTGGTGCGTTTATTTCTTCCGCGATCCCGAGCGCGTCACGCCGGTCGACGACCGCTTGGTGGTCAGCCCCGCCGACGGCATCATCTCGGCGGTCGGACCCGCCGTGCCGCCGCGCGAACTCGGCCTCGGCAATGCCGAGATGACCCGCATCTCGGTGTTCATGAACGTCTTTTCCTGCCACGTGAACCGCGCCCCGGTGCGCGGCCGTATTGCGAAAATCGAACATCGGCCGGGCAAATTCCTCAATGCGGAACTGGATAAGGCCAGCACCGAGAACGAGCGCAACGGCCTGGTCATCGAGAGCCCCAATGGCACGGTCGCTGCCGTCCAGATCGCCGGCCTGGTGGCGCGGCGCATCGTCTGCTGGGCCGAGGCCGGCGGCTCGATCGGCACTGGCGAGCGTTTTGGCCTGATCCGCTTCGGCTCGCGTGTCGACGTGTTCCTGCCGCTGACCGCCACGCCGCGCGTTGCCGTCGGCCAGACTGCGGTTGGCGGCGAAACCGTGCTGGCCGAATTCGGCGGTGTTGCCGGCACGCCTCTTGTTCGGGTTTCCTGACCGGTGGGCACGCAATACAAAAAGTTCGAGGCCCATGCCAGCGGCGGTCCGCGCATCCGCGAAATCCCGATGCGCATGGTGCTGCCCAATCTGGTCACCGTGCTCGCCATCTGCGCCGGCCTGTCCGGCATCCGCTTCGGCTTCGAAGGTCGCTTCGAGCCGGCGGTGGTGATGGTGCTGCTTGCCGCCTTCCTCGACGGCATCGACGGCCGCTTGGCGCGGATGCTGAAGGCGACCTCGAAATTCGGCGCGCAGATGGATTCGCTAGCCGACATCGTCAATTTCGGCGTCGCCCCGGCTCTGGTGCTCTATGCCTTCCTGCTCGACCGCGCCGGCTCGCCGGGCTGGATCGCGGCACTGCTGTTCGCCATCGCCTGCGGGCTGCGCCTCGCCCGTTTCAACGTGCTCGATGACGAGAAGGCCGATCGCCCGATATGGCAGTCCGAATATTTCGTCGGCGTGCCGGCGCCGGCTGGTGCTGTGCTGGTGATGCTGCCGCTCTATCTCTATTTCCTGCGCACAGGGCTGGAGCCCAGTCGTCCAGCGGCCTTCGTCGCCACCGGCTTTACCATACTGGTCGCCTTCCTGCTGGTCAGCCGGCTGCCGGTCTATTCCGGCAAGAGCCTGAAAATCCCGGGCGACAGGGTGTTGCCGATCATCCTGGGTGTCGTGCTCTACGTACTGCTGCTGATGACCTACCCCTGGTACACGCTGACCGCTTCGGTTGCCGGCTACCTGATCTTCCTGCCGTTCAGTGTGCGCGCCTATTCGAAACGCGCCAAGCTGGAGGGCGAGAAGGTGCCGCCTTCCGATATAGGCTGAGCGGCTAGAGCCGCAGGCCACCGAGCAACAGATCGCTCCAGGCGGAAGCAAAGCGCTCGTCGCTGATGTCGATCGCACGCTCGCCCCAGATCGCTTCGAAGACCCGGAACATGGCGACGCTGCCGACGATGACGGCGGCGACGGCCTCGCTGTCATGCGGGCGCAGCTCGCTCTGGCGCTGACGCTCCCGCAGCCATTCGGCGACGGCGATGTAAGTGCTTTGCATGATCTCGCCACGCGCCGAGGCTTTCAGGTCGGGAAAATGCTCCAGATCCCGCCACAGGATCCGCAGCACGTCACGATTGGCGCCGAGTTTTTCAAGCATGCTTTCCACAAGCCGCCGCGAACCCTCGTCGACGGAAAGCGTCGTCTCGCCAAGTTCGGCCCGGCCCTCCCGTGCGGTGCCGACGAACTGTTCGATCGCGGTGGCAAGCAGATCCTCTTTTGAAGAAAAATGCTTGTAGAGCGCGCCGGAGCCGCGCGACAGGCCTGCCGCCTCCTGAATATCGGGAACGCTCGTCCGGTCGTAGCCGCGCTCGGCAAACAGGCGGATGGCCTCACGCAGGATACGCGCGCGTCCGGTCGATGGCGGCTTCATGGCTGCTCCTGGCTCCGCGGGCACGGTGAAGGGGATTGGCGATCGGACGCCAACATCCGGCGGACAATCGGAAATGACCCGCGCCGGTGCGTGCAGCGCCGCTGACCGGTCACTGCAGGCGCCCGCCTTGTTCGCAAAGCCACGCCTTCCAACTTCTTTCGCCAAGCCGTTCGACGGTTCCGACCAGACCCATCTTGAGGCTCATCCTGCGGCCGATCGGCAGCGGCAGGACGAGACGCCTCAGCCCAAGCGCGTCGCGGTATTGCCGCGCGAAATCCGAGAAAGGCATCGTGTCCGGACCGCCGATTGCCGGGCGCACGCCGCGTTTCCCGTCGCTGACGGCTTCGGCCAGATACATGGCCACGTCGCGTGTATCCACCGGATTTGAGGGCGAGGTCGGCAGCGGCCAGATCGGCAGCAATTTCAGCCCGCCGAGCATCTGCGCCAGAAGGTAATAGAATGGCGTCGCCGCGATGACGGACCATGGGAGCGAGGATTTTCGCACTAGCCGCTCGCCCGCAAGTTTCACGCGGGAATAGGGCAAGGTACTGAATTCGAGGCCGACGATGGACACGAAGATAAAGTGCGAGACGCCCCTGCGTTCCGCAGCGGCGAGCAGATGACGCGTGCCGTCGACATCGACGCTGGAAGGGCTCGAAAAGAAATCGACCAGCCTCATGCCACGCTTGGCGATCGGCGAGAGCGTCGCGGCATGAATGACGGTATCGACGCCGCGCAGCGCCTCATCGACGCCGTATCCGGTCGCGAGATCGCCCATTGCCCATTCAACGGAATTGTCTTGCTCAGTCTTTCGGGCAAGTAATCGGACGCTGTGGCCCGCTTCGGTCAATGCAGGTGCGAGATCGCGGCCCAGGTGCCCGGTTCCTCCGGTGACAAGGATTTTTGCCATTCGAAACCTCCTCATGCCAGCACATGGTTGGTAAGTGAATGATCACTCACCAATAAAACGCCGATAGGGCAAAAGCGTGGCAGCGGCGCTTATTCGCGCCTCTTTGGGAGGTTGCTCCGAGGAGGGCGGCTTTTCTTTCGAGATGGAACGAGCCTACGCCGCGACGCCGAGCCCCAGCCTGTCGATCGCCAGCTTTCGGGTCGAGACATAGTCGGTCTTGCCCGAACCCAGCACCGGGATTTCCTCGACCTTGACGATGTCGTTGGGCACCATCAGTTCGGCGGCGCCGGCTTGTTTGCCGAATCTGCGCAACTCGTCGGGATTGGCGTCGTCGGCGGTGGTGACCAGCACAATGCGCTCGCCGCGCCTCTTGTCCGGCACCGCTACCGCCGCATGGCGTTCTTCCGGCCACAACGACTGCACCAGCATCTCGACAGCACCCAGCGACACCATCTCGCCGGCGATCTTGGCGAAGCGCTTGGCGCGGCCGCGAATGGTGATGAAGCCTTCGCGGTCGACAGCGACGATGTCGCCGGTGTCGTGCCAGCCCGTCAGCGGCTGCAATTCACCGGGGCGGTCCGCGGTCATGTAGCCCATCATCAGGTTCGGTCCGTCGAGCCACAATTGGCCGGCATCGGAAATGCCTTCGATCGGCTCAAGCTTCATGCGCATGGCCGGCAGCAGCCGCCCGACGGTACCGTCGCGGCCATGGATTGCCGTGTTGACGGCAACCACCGGTGCCGCCTCTGTCAGCCCGAACCCTTCGATGATCTCGGCCTGGAAGCGTTCGCGATAGACACGGCGGGTTTCCGGCTTCACCGCCTCGGCGCCGGCAACGACGAAGCGCAGGCTGGAAAAATCGCCGTCCTTGGCGGTACGCGCATAGTTGGCGAGGAACGTGTCGGTGCCGAACATAATGGTCGGTTTCACCTTGCGCGCAACCTCGGGGATGATCTTGTAGTGCAGCGGCGAGGGGTAGAGGAACAGTTTTACCCCGGTGACCAGCGGCAGGATGGTGCCGCCCGTCAGGCCGAACGAATGGAACACCGGCAGCACGTTGAGCAGGATGTCGGCGGGCGAGATGGTGATGCGCGCCTCAGCCTGCATGGCGTTGGCGTAAAGGTTCTTGTGCGACAGCACGACTGCCTTCGGCGTGCCTTCCGAGCCCGAGGTGAACAGGATCACCGCCGGCTTGGCCGCGTCCTGTCGCTGCAGCGGCCAGCGCCACAGCAAGGCGGCGGCAAGCTTGTCCAGCGCGGTGACGCTCTCCCGCACATCCTCGAGCCAGAGAAGCCTGGCGCCGCCCTTTTCGACCGCCGCGACGATATCGGCAAGGTCGGCCTTCTCGACGAACGCGCGGGACGAAATCACGGTCCTTATCACCGCCGTGCGCACGGCCGCGGTGACGCTCGCCGGCCCGGCCGTGTAGTTGATCATCGCCGCCACCCGGCCGGCCGACAGAAGGCCGGTGAGCGACAGCACGACGCCATTGGCATTGGGCAGCATCACGCCGACTGCCTCGCCCGGAGCCGTTACCGCCTCGAAGCGCCTGCCCAGGACGCGGGCGCCGATGAACAGCTTGCGGTAGCTCAGCGCGCCGGAGATCACGTCCTCGATGATGATATGCGAAGCGCCGACGCGGTCGGCGGCATCGCGCATGGCCAGGAACAGGCCACGATCGAGGTTGGTGCCGAAGAGCCGCGCCTCGGCGACACGGTCGAACAGCGCGTTGGTGTTCGAGGCCTGCTCGGGGTTGCGCGCCACCAGCTCAGTGATGGTCATCGGCTCCAGCACGCTGATCGACAGTTGCGGAAACCAGTGTCGTGGCGCCTTGTCCGCAGGCGTCAGCGACACCGGCAGGCTGCGCGCGCCGCCGACGAAGATCGGCACGATTTCGGCATCGGCCTGCATGGCGATGCGGGTGACGGCACGAAACAACCGAAACGTCTTGACGTCGGGCTCGACTGCATCCGGCAGATAGACAGCGAGCCGGCCCTTGCCCTTCAGCACCCGCACCAGCCGGCGGCTGACGAAGACATGTTCGGCGTTGAAGGCGATGGTACGGCCAAGCTCGCGCCAAGGTTCTAGCCACGGCGAGCGCGCCGAGACCTCATCGAGAATATGCAGCGTGTCTTCCGGCAGCAGCGACAGCATCAGCGCCGGCTCGAAGCGCGATTGATGCGAGATGACGTAGATGACTGGGGCCTGCGCCTTGCGGGCGATCCTGATGCGGCTGTCTCCGATCCGGTAGGCAAGCTTGAACGGGACATAGAGCAGCGCCTGGGTGAAGCGTAGGCCGAGGCGGAATTTTTCCGCCACGCCAATCAGGAGCCAGGCCAGAACAAGACCCGCAAGCAGCGCCAGTGTCAGGATCATGCCGCGTCTCTCCCAACGTTTTTAGCATCTCGGCTCTTTGCGGCCGTGTCGGCCAGAACCTAGACGATGTGGGAGCAAGGTCAATGCGGAGCTTTTGCTTCCCTTGGTGCGGGAAGCTGCTTCTCACGCCGCCTGCAGCCGTCCACTGATGAAACGAAATTCCTGCGTCTTGCCGCCATAGCCGTAAGCGGCTGCCGGCACTTCATGCACGAAGGCGTAGCTCTCCTCGTGCACGCCGCCCAGCAGACGGCCGAAGGCTGCGAAGATCGCCTTCAGATAGGCCTCCAGCTCAAGCTTGGTGTTGGTGCCGTCGACCACCTTGATATCAAGCCAGAACGTGTTGGTGCCGTGCTCGGCCAGCGACTTGCCGCCGGCGAACCAGTGCTGCGGATCGACATAGGACACGGCAACTGCCGTGATCGTCGGGTCCTTGCGCAGCTGCGTCGCGGTGATTTCTGTGGCCTCCTTTGCGATGCGAGCGGAAAGCGCCGCGTCAGGTTTGCCGGTGACGCTGATGTTGATGATAGGCATTCTTCTTCTCCTTGGCTTGAGCGGCGTCCGATCGCCGTTGAAACAACCCATGCCACCACCTTTTAGTCAAAAAAATCGAATTGTTTTTAACCCATACTTCGATATTATCGAAGTATGGAAACACTGGATCCCGATCTGCTCCGAACCTTCCTTGCTTTCGTCGACAGCGGCTCGCTGGCCCGGGCGGCTGCAAGCATTGGCCGCTCGCCCTCGGCGGTGACCGCCCAGATGCAGCGGCTGGAGGAAATCGTCGGCGAGCCGCTGCTGGCGCCGCAGGGGCGAGGACGTGGTCTGACGCCGGCGGGTGAGGATCTCGTCGGCCACGCCAAGCGCATTCTTGCCGCCCATCGCGAGGCTTGGCTGGCGCTGAAGGGCGCCCGCGCTGCCGGGCGCGTTGCCATCGGCACGACGCAGGATTTTGCCGACAGCGGCCTGCCGGATCTGCTGCGTGCTTTCGCCGGCAGCCATCCGCGCGTCAGGATCGAACTGCGGGTCGGCCGTTCCGCTGAGTTGGCGCAGGCGCTGCAGTCTGGCGGTCTCGATCTGGCGATCGTCATGCGCCAGACGGCAGCGCCGGACGAAGTCGGCGTGCTGCGCGAGCCGATGATATGGCTATGCTCACAAAAGGGGCTGGCCACGCGGCAGGAGGAACTGCCGCTGGCGCTGCTCGATCCATATTGCGGTTTTCGCGAAGCGGCACTTGCCGCACTCGATGCCGCCGGCCGCCGCTACCGCATTGCTGCCGGCAGCGCCAGTCTGGCCGGCCTGCGCACAGCCGTGAACGCCGGTGTCGCACTGACGCTGCGAACGGCTCGCTTTGCCCATTCCGGGATTGTCGAGGCGCCGCGCCAGCTTGGCCTGCCACAGGTGCCTTTGGCTGAGTTCGCCATCCGGCTGCGCGCCGGTGCCGATGGATCGGCAGCCGATCTGGCGACCCTGCTCAGCGGTAACCTTGCCTTGTCGGGCTGAATGCCCAACGAACCCGACCTTGCGGTCCCAAGTGGCAAAGAAAAAGCCGACCTTACGGTCGGCTTGGAGTAGGACGGGCCGAGGGGTTTGGGGGGACTTGGGGATGGCCCGTCGCAGCAATAATGCCTGACCCGGATGATGGTTCCATGACTGTGTCACTTTTTTAAGAAATATTTGACGCCATGCGTTGCGAGCGCGCCATCAGCCAATCCCGCCCCGCATGGGCGAACACTGCGGTGAGCACGACGGCGCCGCCGATCATGCTGGCGGTTGGTGCAATCTCGCCCAGGAACAGGAAAGCAAACAGGATCGCGAACGGCACTTCGGCCGAACCGAGAAGCCCGGATTCGGCCGGCGGGATGAGCCGTGCGCCCTCCGTCCACAGGATCGAGGACAGCGCGAAGGACGCGCCGAAAGTGGCGAGCAGAACGGCATCTCTCGGCGAAACCGCCAGCGGATCGGTGACGAACCAACCGAGCACGAACAACAGGAATGCCGACACCGCACCGGCCCACACCACGGGCGTGTCGCGGAAGGCGCGTACCATGATCATGTAAAGGCCGCTGCCGATGGTCATTAGCAGTGCCAGTCCGTCGCCGAACAGATTGCCGGTGCCGAAGCCGGACCAGACCATGATCGCCACGCCGCACAGCGACACTGCGGCGGCGACCATCGTCTGCAACCGGAAGGGTTCGCGCGTCAGAACCCAGGCCAGCAGCGCCGTGACGAAAGGTGCTGTGGCATAGATGACAGCGACATTGGCGACGAAGGTGAACTTGAACGCCGAGATGAAAGCGATGCTGGCCAGCGCGCCTTCCACCGCCAGCAGCCAGCCGCGCCAGCCAAGCCGCAGGGTCTCACGCCCACCAGAACGGTGACGCCGCCACAGCACATAGAAGCTGATCAGGATCGCGCCGACAAAGCCGCGCCAGCAGATGATGGTCAACGGGTCGGCGTGGATTGATTTCGTCAGCACGCCCGTCAGGCCGAAGACGGCGGCTGAGGACGACACCAGGATGATGCCGAGTGTCCGCTCCGCGGCGGTGTCGGTGGTCGCCGCAATCTCAGTCATGCCGCCAGCCTACGCCGCTTGATCCTGACATCGTAGTGTCAGCAATGATGGCGATCCACATCATAGCCGTTTGCGGAAATGCTCGGTGCCGACGATCAGTAGGCCGGCGGCGACGATCAGCGCGGCACCCAGGAAGACTTCGCGGCGCGGCACGTCGCCCCAGATTGCAAAGCCGAGTGCGAATGCCCACAACAGCGAGGTGTATTCCAGCGGCGCGAGAACCGAGGCCGGCGTGCGCTTCATGCCTTCGAAGAGAAGATACTGCGCCAGGCCGCCGAGTGCGCCGACGCTGGCAAGCAGCAGCAATTGCGCCAGGTTTGGCGTCTGCCACCAGAGCAGCGCCGGCACCGCCGAAAACAGCAGGAAATAGAAATTGTTGAGCAGGAGCTGGATCATCGAGCGCTCGGCAAGGGCGGTCCTGCGCAATAGCACGATGGCGATGCCCCACAAGAAGGCGGCCGCCAGCACCAGCAGCACCGGCACGGACAGGCCGAGATGGGTCGGATCGCAAGCGATGAACACGCCGGCAAAGCCGATCAGCACCGCCAGCCAGCGCAGCATCGGCACCTTTTCGCCGAGCAGGAACACCGAAAGCACGGTGACGATGATCGGGGCCGCGTAATAAACGGTGGTCAGTTCGGCGAGCTGCAGGCTGCGCGCGGCGTTGTAGTAGCAGAGCCACGCAGCAAGCGTGAAGGCACTGCGCACCAGCATCGGCCGCACGATGGGCGAGCGCATCGTGTCGGCAAACAGCTGTCGTCCGCCGATCGCCGCGCACGCGCCCAGAATGGTGATGCTGCGGAAGAACATGATCTGCCAGACGCTCAGGCCGACGACCAGCAGCTTGATCGAAGCATCCTGTGTCGAAAACAGCAGATAGGCCGCACCGGTCAGCAGGATGCCTGCAAGAACCCGCTCGCGTGTTTCGAGAATGGCGATATCGGCCATAAGGCGCGTGGGACCAAATTTGCCGGAGCGGCAGAAATGCTGTGAGGAGCGACACAAGGGAGCCGTGAATTCAACTCCCTTGGTACCAAGCTATACGGGCGAAAACCCCTGCGGCGCTACGCCAGCCCGGTGCTTATATTGGGGCACGGGTCTTTGCCGAACTGCACTGTCGCCAAGCCTACTGCGTCGCCTGGTAAAGTTCCGAAGCGGCTTCTTTCAGCGCGCGCCGGCCGTCGGACCTGAAATACATCATGTGCCCGCCCTCGACGACATCGAGACGGATGGGCTTGGCATTGGCGAGCGACGGGATCTGGCTCACCAGGTAGCGCGAGGCGAGGTAAGGTGTCACCAGATCGGTGTAGCCGTTGACGATCACGACGCCGAGCGAAGGGTTCAGCGAGCGTGCGCGCTGCAGATCGTCCATCACCCCGGCATAGCCTTGCCGCGAGGCGCCGGTCCCGTAATCCCAATTGTGGCTGATTTCGCCATTGAGCAGCCGATAGCTGACATCGGTGCGAAAATGCAGTTCGTCGCTGATATAGCCGACGAATGCCGACGTCAGCGCCGGCACGCTGCGGTCGAGCACCGGATCCGGGCCGGCGATGCGGGCGCTCTCGGGCGCGATGTCGGCCGTGCCGATCGTGGCGTCATAGGGGCTGAGCACCTTGCCGCTGGCGCGGGAGAACTCCCTTGCGAACAGGCCGGTGGGGATGCGGGCGGAGTTCCGCTGCACCAGATCGAGCGGCAGGCCGGTGATGTCAGCCACGCGTTGGCTGGCCAGCCGCCTGCCTTGCTCCAGTCCGCTGGTGATTGCCGTGAGGTAATCGCCCATCGCATAATGTTCGACGTCTGCCAGCTTCTCCCGCAACGCGTCGCCGCTGACGCCTTCGGCGCGCAGGCGCACCGCCGCCAGTGAAGGCAGTTCGAGCGCCCAATGCAGCGGCTCGAATTCGTCGGGCTGCACCAGCGTGAACTCCAGCGCCGGGGAGATCAGCACGATGCCGTTCGGACTGATGCCGATATCTTCCTGTAACGTCCTGGCGAGCAGCGCTGCGCGGAACCCGCCATAGCTTTCGCCGGCGAGGAACAGTGGCGACCCGGTGCGGCCGTTCTGTGCGAGATAGAGCCGGATGAAGGCGCCTATCGAGCTGGCATCCTGGTTTACGCCCCAGAAATCGCGCGTGTCCTGACCCGGTGCCTCGCGGCTATAGCCTGTTCCCACCGGATCGACGAAGACGAGATCGGTCATGTCGAGCCAGCTGTCCGGATTGTCGATCAGTCTTTGCGGTGACGGCAGGAATTCGCCGTCGGCTCCCGTCGCGATTATCCGTGGACCGAGTGCGCCGATATGCAGATAGGCGGACGCTGCTCCAGGGCCGCCGTTGAACACGAAGGTGATCGGCCGCTGCTGGTCTTTGGCCCCGCTTGCCGGCGGCTCCAGTGTGTAGGCGACGTAGAAGATCTCCGCCGTGACGTCGCCCTTGCCCGATAGCAGCGACAGGGTCGCCGCCTTTGCCTGGTAATCCAGCTTGCGCCCGGCCAGCGTGATCGAATGGTTGGTGGTCTGCGGCGGCGGCAGCAGGGATAGCACGCCGCCCGAGGGCGCCGGCCGCTCCGCCGTTTCAGCCAGGACGGGCTGCGCCAGGACGGCAAGCATCGGCAGGATAAGGCAGATCAGTTTCAATTTGACCGGCATGATGGCTCCGCGACAACGACTCCCGCATAGGTATGGCCGAGAGGGTCAAAGTCAAAGGAAATGGCTGATTTGAACTTGCAACGGCTTGCGCTAGAGCCGGATGATTTCAGGTCGATCGACCTGAAATCTGAATCCGGCTCTAAATCAAACAGATGGAGCATGATGCCGTCCGAAAACCGCTTCACACTTTTCGGCATCATGCCTAGTATGAATTGGAATGCAGTCGAACCTTTCCCTCGATCAGTTTGGGCGCTGGAGCGGCGGTGTCGCCGCTGCGGCCGTTGCCGTGACACCCGAAGAATTGTCGGCTCGCTTCACGGCAGCGGCGAGCGAGTTGCTTGGCTCCGACCGCGCCTATGTCGGCTTTTACCGTCGCGACATCACATCCCTGACCATCGACGATGCCGGTCCCGATCGCTGGAACCGCGACTACGATGCACGACTGTATCGCCACGATCCCTTCTTCCAGAGGTTCGCCAGCACAAGGCAGGATTTCCTGTTGCCGCTGTCGGCACTCCGCAATGGCGACTTCCAGCGGACTCCCTACTATCGCGAATTCTTCGGCCCTTCCGACAGTTTCGACGAGATCACCGGCGTGTTCAATCTCGACCGGCTGACCGCTGGCTATGTCACTTTTCTCAGGCGAAACGGGGCAGAACCGTTTGGCGAGCAGGATCTGGCGACGGCTTGCGCGGCAAGCAGCGCGACAAGGCTCATTTTGGAAAGATTGCTCCATCTGTGCCGCTTCCGGCACAAGGGCGCCGCAATCGGTGACGCTCGCTCGCGGCTGAGCAGGCGCGAGACCGAGATTGCGCGACATCTGGTCGATGGTGGCAACGCCAAGACGATTTCGCGATGCCTCGCCATCTCGCCCGGGACCGTCCGCAACCACATCAAGCAGATCTATCGCAAGCTCGGCGTGCACTCCCAGGTCGAGTTGCTGGCGGCCATCCGCGAAGCCGCTTGAGCCTGACGGCTTCCGCCCGGCTCTGTCTTTTTGCTTTGACGCAATTCCCAAGGGAAAGCGCTACGCGCTTTTCCCGGGAAAACCGCTGCGCACTTTTTCCGGAATTGCTCTATTGTCCCGTCACGATGCGCGTCCACATGCGGTTTTGGGATCGCAGCAGCTTTGGGTCGTTGTTGTCCACCACGAACAGCTTGGCCTTCACGGCATCAGGCGGAAAGACGCCGGGATCGCTGGCTATGGCCTTGTCCATCAGCGGCAGGGACTCCGGTATCGCATTGGCGTAGGAGACATAGCTGGAATTGGCCGCGGCGATATCGGGCCGCAGATTGAAGTTGATCCAGGCCTGGGCGTTGTCGGGATGCGGCGCATCTTTCGGTACCGCCATCGTATCGAAGTTGATGAGCGTGCCTTCTTTGGGGATGGAATAGGCGATCTCCAGCTTCTTCACGGATTCCGCCGCACGGGTCCTTGCCTGGAGTATGTCGCCCGACCAGCCCAACACCACACAGATGTCACCGCTGGCGAGGTCGTTGATGTATTTCGACGAATGGAAATAGCGGATGTAGGGCCGCACCTTGACCAGCAGGTCCTCGACCTTGGCGAGGTCGTCGGGACTGGTCGATTTGGGGTTGATGTGAAGGTAGTTCATCGCCATCGGGATGACTTCAGCCGGCGCATCGATGATAGCTACACCGCAATCGGACAGCTTCTTGACCACATTGACGTCGAAGACCATGGCGAAGGAATCTGTCGGCCCGTCCGGCAGCCGCTGCTTCACCGCAGCGACGTTGTAGCCAATGCCGTCGGTGACCGCCATATAGGGCACTGCATGCAGGTTCTGCGGGTCGGCGCCGGCGATCAGCGCGAGGGCTTGCGGATCGATCTTCGAGTGGTTCGCAAGCTTCGATTTGTCGAGTTCCAGGAAAGCCCCTGCTTTGACCTGGTTCTTGAGGAACGGATAGGCTGAAGGGTAGACCACGTCATATCCGGAGCCGCCCGTGAGCAGCTTGGTCTCAAGCACCTCGTTGCCGTCATAGACGTCGTAACGAACCTTGATTCCCGTTTCCTTCTCGAATTTCTCGGCCGTGTCCGGCGCGATGTAGTCGGACCAGTTGTAGACGTTGACGATCTTTTCCTCGTCAGCCGAAGCCGCATTTGCGCAGACGCCGCAGGCAAGCAGGGTTGAGAAGATCAGAGCGCGCATAAATGTCCTCCGTTTTCGCTATGTGTTCTCGGCATGCTCCGTCCCTCAACGTCGTTGCGGGGCATAGACCGGCAAGGTGATGCAGGCGACATTGCCGCCGCCCAGCAGGATCTCTCGCGAGTTTTCGATGCCGACTATCCGGTGGTCGGGAAACAGCTTGGCCAGCATCCGCTTGGCCTTCACATCGAGATCGCAGCCGAACTGCGGTACCACCACGACGCTGTTGCCCGGATAGTAGTTGATGTAGCTCGCCGCGATCCGGTTTCCGGCCGGTCGCGCCCAGGTCGAATCCAGCCGGTCCACGCTGTCGCTTTCTTCCGGCGTCATCTCGATCGGCATGGGGTGGGGCAGCCGGTGAACTTCCAGCGCGCGGCCCTTCGCATCACGAGCCGAACGCAGCACCTCTTCGGCTTCGCGCACGATATCGTATTGCGGGTCTTCCCGATTGTCGGTCCAGCTCAGCACGACCACACCGGGGCGCACGAAGCAGCAAACGTCGTCGACATGGCCGTCGGTCTCGTCGAAGGCAAAGCCGCGTGGCAGCCAGATGACGGTGTCGACACCGAGATAGTCGCCAAGCTGGCGCTCCACCTCGGCCTTGCCGAGATGAGCGTTGCGATTTCGGTTGAGCAGGCATTGCTCCGTCGTGATGAGCGTGCCCTGACCGTCGCACTGCAACCCGCCACCCTCGGCGATCAGAGGTGCGCGGTAGCGATCCATGTTCTCGATTTCGAGCACTTTTTGCGCCGCAAGGTCATCCAGGTCCCATGGCGAATAGAGGCCGCCGTCAAAACCGCCATAGGCGTTGAAGATCCAATCGACGCCACGCACGTCGCCTTGATCGTTGACGACGAAATTGGGACCGCTGTCGCGCAGCCAGGAATCGTTGGTGGACATTTCCACGACGCGCACATGACCGGGCAATCGCGCTCGGGCATTCTGCCACTGGCGAGCAGAAGCCGCCACCGTCACCGGCTCGCTTTGCGCGATCGCCGCGGCGACATCGGCGAACAGTTTTTGCGCGGGCTTGGCGCCGAGGCGCCAGGTGTCCGGCCGCTCCGGCCAGATCATCCAGCAGCCTGACTTGGGTTCGAATTCGCCGGGCGCGCGAAACCCATCCTGTTTCGGCCTTGTCGAGAGGGTTCGAGGCATCGGGGACCGCCGGGAAATGGAGTGATGACTTGCCCGGATCAGACGTTTTTGGGACCTTGTCCGTCAATGTCCCATTTGGGATATCGGTGTAGGCGGCTGGCACCTGTTGCGGAATGGCATTGCCTTCCCAAGGTGATCGGCGCAAATCTTGACCGGACGGCGCATGCCGGTGACGCAAGCAGTCGACGAAAGGGGAAAGCGGATGGATGCGACCGAACTGAAGGCCATGCAGGCGCCGCTGAAGCAGGCGTATCGTGACGACGCTTCGCAGGCCATGATCACGCTTCGCGCCAAGGGCTCGATCGACGACCAGTCGGTTGCCTGCAAGGTGGAGACGGGCAGGGCGCTCGCCATCGCCGGCCTGCATCCGGCAACAGGCGGCTCAGGCCTTGAGCTCTGCTCGGGCGACATGCTGCTGGAGGCGTTGGTCGCCTGCGCTGGGGTGACGCTGAAGGCGGTGGCGACGGCGCTCGAGTTCAAACTCGGCGCCGCCACGGTGGAGGCTGAAGGCGATCTCGATTTTCGCGGCACGCTCGGTGTCGCCAAGGATGCGCCGGTCGGCTTTCGCGCCATCCGGCTCAATTTCAACCTCGACACCGATGAGCCGCAGGAGCGGATAGACTCGCTGCTGAAGCTGACCGAGCGTTATTGCGTGGTATTCCAGACCATCAGCCAGAAGCCGGAACTGACGGTCAGCGCACGCCGCTGACGCCTACTGTGCTGACGGTTCTTCGGCGTCACCCTCGTCGGTGAAGGGCGAGGCGCTCGGCACGCATTGCACCGACCAGCCGGCCGGTGTCGGCTGCTTCTGATATTCGGTGATGGCGGCGGTGCATTGTTCGCGCTTGTCGAAGGTGCTGGGCAGCACGACCATGCCGCCTTGCGGACCGGCGATTACCAGATACCAGACCAACGCTGCTGCGGTCGTAGCCATGGGGATTTCCTTGTTCTGCCAGTTGGGCGCTTGTTGTGGGAGTCGCGGTGACCCTACCAACTCCAAGGAAATGACGAAAGCATGACCGCGGCACAGCTTCCCGCCGCCAAATCACAGCCGCGTGATGTGACGGCGGGTTTCCCAGCCCGATTTCGAAGCGCAATCGGCTCAGTTGGTGGCAAAACAATAGAACAAGCCATCGCCCCCGGTGCCCTTCAGCGCCTCTTGGCTGCAGCCGCCGCGCGAGGCGTGCGAGGAATTCCAGGATTTGGCGGCTGCAGAATCGTCGAGGCCCGTGCGGTCATGATGGCCCATCATCGCGGCGCCTTCCGCCCCGCTCATGGTCCAGTCGCCGCAGGTCTGGTCGGCGATCTTGGTGCCGTCGGGCTTGGAGCCGGTCAGCACGTCGTGGCGGTTCGGCGTGTCACCGCGGCCGTTGACCACTTCGCCTTTCTCGTTGAGCGCCGTCTGCTTGGTGATGCCGTTGGCATCGCTGTGCAACGAGGCGACGTCCTCAGCGATCTTGACGCCCTTGGCGTTCACCCACGGCCCCTTGCCGATGCGGTCGCGGGCGTCAGTGTCGCTGGTCGACAGATAGGCAGCCCAACTCTTGCCGGTGACACCGGCGGCTTCCGCCAGCGATGCGCAATGCGCGTCGGCGCCCTTGAGGCCGCCGAGGTCGGCACCCTTGCCGGAACCGACACTGGTGACGAAGAAGCTCATCTTGGCATCTTGCGAGTAAGCGGCGCCCGCGGCTGCGATCAGGATGGCCGCGGTGGCGAGAAGCAGTTTGCGCATGGTGGTTCCTCCGGTTTGGGCTTCGACTACGTCGAAGAAACGTTTCCGGAGGCCTGTTTAATCCCTACGCATGTCGCTTAAAAGTGCGCAGCGGTTTTTGGGAAACCGACATGCGTCAAAAAAAGGCTCAAGTTTTATTCCGGCTGCCTATAGGCGACGAAGCGATTGTGCTTGGCCTGGAAGATCAATCCGGTCTCTTTCAGGTCCGGGCTGGCCAGCGGCACGATGCGTTTGGCGATCTCGGAGGGATGCGGCAACGTCTCGGGATCTTCGCCCGGCACTGCCTGGGCCCGCATGGCGGTGC
This sequence comes from Mesorhizobium sp. WSM1293, assembly GCF_000513875.1. NCBI lineage: Bacteria > Pseudomonadati > Pseudomonadota > Alphaproteobacteria > Hyphomicrobiales > Phyllobacteriaceae > Mesorhizobium > Mesorhizobium sp. WSM1293. The sequence continues at coordinate 71,905 of NZ_AZUV01000016.1, forward strand.
GGGTGGCGCCGGGGTCAGCGGCGTTCACCCTGAGCGGCAGGCTCTGCGTCTCATGCGCCCAGGAGCGCATCATCGTCTCCACCGCGGCCTTGGATGCCGCGTAGGGTGCCCAGAAGGCGCGCGCCGAGTGCGCGGCGTTGGAAGACAGGATGATCGCGCGGCCAGCATCGGAGAGCCGCAGCAGAGGGTCGACCGAGCGGATCAGCCGCCAGGTCGAGGTGACGTTGATGGTCATCACCTTCTCGAAGGTTTTTGCTTCGACATGACCGATCGGCGAGATGACGCCGAGCACGCCGGCATTGGCGACGAGAATGTCGAGCTTGCCCCAGCGTTCGTGGATGGCGCCGCCCAGGCGGTCGATGCCGGCCATGTCGGCGAGGTCGAGCGGCACCAGTGTCGCCTGGCCGCCGGCCGCCTTGATCTGGTCGTCGAGCTCTTCCAGCCCGCCGACAGTACGAGCCACCGCAATGACATGCGCGCCGGCGGCAGCCAATTCCTTGGCAATGAAATAGCCGATGCCGCGCGAGGCGCCGGTGACGACCGCAACGCGGCCGGAAAGGTCGAGGGTCATGCGATGGATTCCGGGAATTGACTAACGCTGATGGCGGTCCGGCCTACGTCCCGCTTGTCGCCAGCAGCGACAGCGTGCGCACATTGTCGTGGCCTTCGAAGTCGAGCAGGCGGGTCGGGTATTGGCCGGTGAAGCAGGCATCGCAGAATTGCGGCTGGTCGTTGTCGCGGCTGGCCTCGCCGACCGCGCGGTAGAGCCCGTCAATGGTGAGGAAGCCAAGCGAATCGACGCGAATGAACTCGGCCATCTCCTCGATCGACATGCGCGATGCCAGGAGCTTCGATTTCTCCGGCGTGTCGACACCGTAGAAGCAGGAGGCGCGTGTCGGCGGTGAGGCGATGCGCATATGCACCTCCTTGGCACCGGCGTCGCGCACCATCTGCACGATCTTCTGGCTGGTGGTGCCGCGCACGATGCTGTCGTCGACCAGCACCACGCGCTTGCCTTCGATCATGCGTCGGTTGGCATTGTGCTTCAGCTTGACGCCCATGTGGCGGATCGAATCGCCCGGCTGGATGAAGGTGCGGCCGACATAATGATTGCGGATGATGCCGAGCTCAAAGGGAATGCCGGCCGCCTGGCTGAAGCCGATCGCCGCCGGCGTGCCCGAGTCCGGCACCGGCACGACGATGTCGGCCTCGACCGGGCTTTCGACCGCCAGCTCGGCGCCGATACGCTTGCGCACCTCATAGACGTTGCGGCCTTCGACCGAGGAATCCGGCCGCGCGAAATAGACATATTCGAAGATGCAGAAGCGGGTCTTCTGCGGCTCGAAGGGGAACAGGCTCTCGATGCCCTTGGACGTGACGACGACCATCTCGCCGGGCTTCAGGTCGCGCACGAAACGCGCGCCGATGATGTCGAGCGCGCAGGTTTCGGAGGCCAGGATCCAGGCGCCGTCGAGATCGCCCAGCACCAGCGGCCGGATGCCGAGCGGATCGCGGCAGCCGATCATCTTTTTGGCCGTCATCGCCACCAGGGAGAAAGCGCCCTCCACCTGCCGCACCGCATCGATGAAACGCGAGTTCAAATCGCGCTCCTTGCTAGTGGCGACGAGGTGCAAAAGCGTCTCGGTATCGGAGGTGGAGGAAAAGATCGCGCCTTGCTTCTGCAGCGCGCGCTGCACGGTCATGGCGTTGGTCAGATTGCCGTTGTGGGCGACGGCGAAACCGCCATCGGCCAATTCGGCGAAAAAGGGCTGGATGTTGCGCATGCCGGCGCCGCCCGTGGTGGCGTAGCGCGTATGGCCAATGGCGCGGTTGCCTTGCAGGCTGTCGATGACGCGCTGCTTGGTGAAGGTGTCGCCGATCAGGCCGACATGGCGTTCGACATGGAACTGGCTGCCGTCATAGGAAACGATGCCGGCCGCTTCCTGGCCGCGATGCTGCAGCGCATGCAGGCCCAATGTAACGATGGCCGCAGCGTCCTGCCGGCCGAAAATGCCGAACACACCGCATTCATCGTGGAAATGGTCGTCGGCCTCGGCGGAAAGCACGTCGTCTGCGTCTGCCATCTTAAGCTCCGCTAAAATCGCCATATAATGCGGGTTCGCGCCGAAAGCAACGCGGGCCGTGCAGTCGTTCACACCATCGTCAGATCCTGACGCCGTTTTTCGGCGTCAGTTTGCCGGTGCCGCCGGTGCCGGAGCGGCCGGGGCGTTGTTCGCCGGTGGTGTTGCGTCATTGTCGTCAGGCGCCGGCGTGTTGGTATCGTCGCCGCCCGCCGGAGCATCCGCCGCCGGTGCGTCCGGAGCAGCTGGCGTCTCGGCGGCCGGCTGATTCGGATTGAGCTTCTTGAGAATCGCGTTTTCCGGATCCTCGGGCAGCAGGCTTTCGAGCTTGGCGCCGATTTGTTCGAGCAGCGGCCGCGATTTGGCTTCCGTGACCCAGGCTGGCGCCTTGGCGCCGGCCAGCCAGTTGAAGAACAGCAGGGCGACGGCAACGACCAGGATGCCGCGCGCGGCGCCGTAAAGGAAACCCAGCGTCCGGTCGAGTGCGCCGATCCGGGAATCGATGATCCAGTCGGCGAGCTTCATGGTGATGACCGAGACGACGATCAGCGCGATGATGAAAACCACGCCGGCGGCGGCCGCCATGGCCACCTTTTCATTCTCGATGTAGTGAGCGAGGTAAGGCACGACCGGCTTGTAGAAGAAGAACGCCGCCGCTGCCGCCGCTGCCCAGGAGACGACGGACAGGACTTCGCGCGAGAAGCCGCGAACCATGGCGAGCATCGCCGAGACCAGAGTGAAGCCGACGAGAATTCCGTCAAGCAGCGTAATCGGCATGTCTTTCGCCCCACTCCATGAGCCGCATTATAGCGCCGAACATCGGGCTCTGGGTCCGATGCTCTAGTCTTCTTCGTCCACGCGGCTTCGGCGTGAGCCGGCTATGCGTGCCACGAGGTCGGCAAGCTCGGTCGGCTGGAAAGAACCGGCCCCGATCCCCCCGGCCAGTTCCCCGCTGCCCGAGGGCAGAACCGCGCTTCCAAAACCCAGCTTTTCGGCTTCCTTGAGGCGCTGTTGCGCATGCGCAACCGGCCTCACGGCGCCCGAAAGGCTGATTTCGCCGAAATAGACGCAATCGGCGGGAAGGGCAAGACCGGTGAGCGAGGAAACCAGGGCGGCCGCCACTGCGAGATCTGCCGCGGGCTCCGAAATCCGGTAGCCGCCGGCGACATTGAGATAGACATCATGGCTGCCGAATCGCACCCCGCAATGGGCTTCGAGAACAGCCAGGATCATCGACAACCGGGCGCCGTCCCAGCCGACGACGGCGCGGCGCGGCGTGCCGAGCGAGGAGGGTGCGACCAGTGCCTGGATCTCGACCAGCACCGGCCTTGTCCCTTCCATGCCGGCGAAAACCGCCGCGCCGGGCGATTTGGCGTGGCGTTCGCCAAGGAAAAGCTCGGACGGATTGGCGACCTCGCGCAGGCCCTTGTCCGACATTTCGAAGACGCCGATCTCGTCGGTCGGTCCAAAACGGTTCTTCACGGTGCGCAGGATGCGGTAGTGGTGGCCGCCTTCGCCTTCGAAGTAGAGCACGGCGTCGACCATGTGCTCGACGACGCGCGGCCCGGCAATCTGGCCTTCCTTGGTGACATGGCCGACCAGTACGATCGCCGCACCCGTGGATTTCGCATAGCGGATCATCGCCTGGGCGGCGGCGCGCACCTGGGTGACGGTTCCGGGCGCCGAATCGGCAAGGTCGGTCCACAGCGTCTGGATCGAATCCAGGATGACGAGGTCAGGCCGCTTGCCGTCGGCGATCGTCGCCAGGATGTCCTCGACATTGGTCTCGGCGGCAAGTTCCACCGGAGAGGAGGCGACGCCAAGCCGCTGCGCCCGCAGCCTGATCTGCGCGACCGCCTCTTCGCCCGAGACATAGACGATGCGGTGGCCTTTTGATGCCAGCGCCGCGGCCGCCTGGGTGAGCAGCGTCGACTTGCCGATGCCGGGATCGCCGCCGACCAGCAGCGCCGAGCCGCGCACGAAACCGCCGCCGGTGGCGCGATCGAGTTCGCCAATGCCCGAGATGATGCGTGGCGCGTCCTCGATATCGCCGGACAGCGTGGTCAGCACCACGGCGCGTCCCTTGCGGGCGTTGCGCGTGTTGGCTGGTCCTGAGCCGATGCCGCCGGACGTGCCTTCCTCGACCAGCGTGTTCCACTCGCCACAGGCATCGCATTTGCCGGCCCAGCGCTGATGCACCGATCCGCAGCTTTGGCAGATGAATTGGACGCGCGATTTGGCCATTAGATGGAAGCCACGCCGTGACAGGCTGGCGGGGCAGCGCCCCCCTTTGGCCTGCCGGCCATCTCCCCCTCGATGGGGGAGATTTGCAGCTTCAGCGCTTGCGCCTTCTTTTCAACGCCAAAAATTGGCGAAAGCGTCGATGCCATCCGATCTCCCCCCTTGAGGGGGAGATGTCCAGCAGGACAGAGGGGGGCGCCAAGGAATGGGACCTGTCTCAATAGGTCACTCGAACCTTTCCGGCAGATGATGCTCCTCGGCGAGGTCGGAGAAGCGGGTGAACTCGCCCTGGAAGGCAAGGCTGACGGTGCCGGTCGGTCCGTGGCGCTGCTTGGCTATGATCACTTCGGCCTTGCCCTGGACCTCGATCATCTTCGTCTCCCAGGCGAGATGCTCGGGCGTGCCTTTCTCCGGCTCCTTGTTCTTGATGTAATATTCCTCGCGGTACACGAACAGCACGACGTCGGCGTCCTGCTCGATCGAGCCCGATTCGCGCAGGTCGGACAGCTGCGGATGTTTGTCGTCGCGGCTTTCGACCTGACGCGAGAGCTGTGAGAGCGCGATGATCGGCACGCCCAACTCCTTGCCGAGCGCCTTCAGTCCGGTGGTGATCTCGGTGATTTCCTGGACGCGGTTCTGCGACGCCTTGGCAGATGAACCCTGCATCAGCTGGATATAGTCGATGACCATCAGGTCCAGCCCGCGCTGGCGCTTGAGGCGGCGGGCGCGCGCCGCGAGCTGGGCGATCGAGATACCACCCGTCTGGTCGATGTAGAGCGGGCGCTTATGGTTCTCCTGCGTGTAGGCGACAAGCTTGCCGAAATCGGCTTCCGTCAAATCGCCGCGCCGGATTTTCGACGATGGAATCTCGGTCTGCTCGGAGATGATGCGGGTGGCCAGCTGCTCCGACGACATTTCAAGCGAGAAGAAGCCGACGACGCCGCCATTGGCCGCCTTGACGGAGCCGTCGGCCTGTTGGGCAGGCTCATAGGCGGCAGCGATGTTGTAGGCGATGTTGGTGGCCAGCGACGTCTTGCCCATGCCTGGGCGGCCGGCGATGATGATCAAATCCGAAGGCTGCAGACCACCCATGCGATGGTCGAGATCGCGCAGGCCGGTGGCAATGCCGGACAGGTGGCCATCGCGCATATAGGCCGCGCTGGCCATGTCGACGGCATTCTTCAACGCATCGGAAAAGCTTTCGAAACCGCCATCGTAGCGGCCGTTTTCGGCCAGTTCGAACAGCCGCCGCTCGGCATCCTCGATCTGTTCGCCGGGTGCCATGTCGACCGGCGCGTCATAGGCGATGTTGACCATGTCTTCGCCGACGGTGATCAGCGCGCGGCGCGTCGCAAGGTCATAGATGGCGCGGCCATAGTCGGTGGCGTTGACGACGGTCACAGCCTCGACCGCCAGCCGCACGACATATTGCGCCATCGTCATGTCGCCAACCTTCTCGTCGGCTGGCAGGAAGGTTTTCAGCGTGATCGGCGTCGCCACCTTGCCCATACGGATGAACTCGGACGCCACCTCATAGATCTTGCGGTGCAGCGGCTCGTAGAAATGGCTGGCCTTGAGGAAGTCAGAGACGCGGTAGAAGGCGTCGTTGTTGACGAGGATGGCGCCGAGCAACGCCTGCTCGGCCTCGATGTTGTTTGGCGCTTCACGATAAAGCGGTGTTTCCGCGACGCCGAATTTTCGCGCTGCCTCTGCCATGATATCCCCGATTTCAATCCCGGCCTTTCGATATCAGAACGTGATGAGTCGGTGCTGACCTTTCTGCATCACTACCCAACCAAAGAACCTTGATGCCCGTTGTTCACAGGAACAACCAATCGTCCACAGGAGAGTATTCGCGTGCCCCGATTCCAGTTGACTCGACAGGGCGCGGATCTCTATCTGACTCGTCAGAACAAAGCAAGAACAATGGCACTCTTCATTTTGCGATGTTGTCCAGCCTGTCGCCCCAGTCCAGTCGCCGGGCCAACTTGAAGTCGGCGCCGTCGCGCTTGGTGAACAAGCGCTCGGTGGCGGTGCCGTCGTCCTGGCAAAGCTTGAGCAGAACCTTGCCGGAGCCGGATTTCGGTGGCGCAAGAACTCGTGCCTGGTGTGATGTGGGGCCGTCGCGAGAAGCCGCGACGTAGATGAATTTCTCGTCTTCCCACGGCACGTCGGCATCCTTGGCCAGCCGATGCAGGCGCGAGCGGGCGACGCGGCGGGAAAAATGGCACCAGTCGGGCTGGACCAGCGGGCAGGGCGCCTGATGCGCGCAAGGCGCAAGCACATGTGCGCCCGCCTCGATCAGCTGCCGGCGCACGGCAAGGATGCGCTGCCAGCCGGCGGGGGTGCCCGGCTCGACGATCAGGAGCGTGTCGCCAGTGAGTTGCCAGAGCCGGTCGATGAGTTTCGGCAGCGATGCCGGCGCGATTTCATCGAGCACATAAGCGCACGTGACCAGATCGGCCGGCTCGATGCCAGCAAGGTCGATGGTGGCATCACCGGCCAGCCATCTGCTCTGGGCGGCAATAGTGTTGCCGGCAAGCGTCTCGCCGACCTTACGCACGGCGGCACTGGCTTCGAACAACACCGCCTGTTCGAGATCGGGCCACAGATCGGTCGCGGCCCAAAGCACCGTGCCAGGGCCGGCGCCGACATCGAGCAAGGTCCTGGGCTGAAAGGCAGGCTTGGCGTCGCTCAGCGCGTCGAGGCTGGCACGGATCGCGGCATAGGTCGCCGGCAGCCGCGTCGCCAGATAGGCCTTCACCGCCAGATCCTCGGCCATGTGCAGACGGCCGTCGCGCAACTCGGCGCGGTAGCGGTCGGACAGCGTCTTTGCCGCTTGCTTGAGTACCGCCAGCGGAACGTTTTCGAGCAGACGCTCGACACCTTGGCGAAGGGAGGCAGGCAACTCCATCTCAAGCGCCCCGCGGGACGAGAAGGATCACCGAAGCACCGGCAATGCAGAGCGCGGCACCGGCAAGATCCCAGCGGTCGGGGCGAACGCCTTCAACCAGCCACAGCCAGCCAAGCGACGCCACGATGTAGATGCCGCCATAGGCGGCGTAGGCGCGACCGGCGGCTGACGTGTCGACCAGCGCCAGCAGGAAGCCAAACAGGGCAAGCGAGGCGAGGCCGGGAAGCAGCCAAAGCGGCGACTTCTCCAGCCGCCACCAGGCCCAGAATGAAAAGCAGCCGGCGATCTCGGCCAGAGCGGCGGCGGCATAGAGGACAAAGGTCATGAAAAAGGTCCCGCGACGGTCACGGGACCTTTTTCAGTGCAGGCGCCGGCAATGGCAAGCGGCAATGCTATTCCTGGTCGGCAACCTTGCGGCGGCGAGCCGGCTTGGCGGCCGGGCTCTTTTTGACGGGAGCCGTTTCACGATGCCCCATATCGCGCATCTCGAGCGCTTTTTCGCATTTGGCCATGTAGTCGCGTGTCATCGGCAGCGTATCGTTCTTCTTGGCGATCTGGATCTGGAAGATCACCAGATCCTGCCAGCGGAAGGCGGCTTCCGAAGCCGCCAGATAGAATTCCCACATGCGGCAGAAGCGCTCGTCATAGATCGCCTTGGCCTTGTCGCGATTGGCGGCGAAGCGCTCGCCCCAGTGCTTCAGCGTGTCGGCATAGTGGAGCCGCAGGATCTCGACGTCGGTGACGACCAGGCCCGACTTCTCGATCGCAGGCATCACTTCCGACAGCGACGGGATGTAGCCGCCCGGGAAGATGTATTTGCGGATGAAGGCGCTGGTCGCCCACGGCACGCCGGAACGGCCGATCGTGTGCAACAGCATGACGCCATCCGGCTTGAGCAGCGTCGCGCTCTTGTCGAAGAAGGTGCGATAGTGGTTGACGCCGACATGCTCGAACATACCGACCGAGACGATGCGATCGAAACGCTCATTGAGTTCGCGGTAGTCCTTCAGCTCGAAATGCACGCGGCTTTCCAGCCCTTGCGCATGCGCCCGGTCGGTGGCGACGCCATGCTGCTCGGTCGACAGCGTGACGCCTTGCACGTCGACGTCGAACGCCTTGGCGAGATAGAGGCCAAGCCCGCCCCAGCCGGAGCCGATGTCGAGCACGGTCTGGCCGGCCTTCAGCCGGAGCTTGGCGGCGATGTGGCGTTTCTTGGCGGCCTGCGCCTCGTCGAGCGTCATGTCCGGCTGCTCGAAATAGGCGCAGGAATATTGCATGTCCTCGTCGAGGAAGAGCCGGTAGAGATCGCCCGACAGATCGTAGTGGCGCTGCACGTTGCGCCGCGAGCGCGAGGCGGTGTTGATCTGCTGGAGCCGGCGGAAGGCGTGGCGCAGGCCTTCGATGGCCTTCGACCAGGTGGCGTCGATGCCGCCGCTGCCCATGTTCTGGAAGGCGATGCGCATCACGCCCAGCACGCCGCCCTCGAGAATGTCGAGTTCGCCGTCCATGTAGGCTTCAGGCACCGCCAGCATCGGATCGAAGGTGATGGCGCGCTCGGCATGCGCGGTTTTGATGTGCATATGCACCGGTTCGCCGCTGCCGTCGCCGAAAACCACCGCCGTGCCCTTGGGGCCGGTTACCCTAAGATTGCCGGTGCGCACCAAGCGGTCGAGAACGCGCTTCAACAGAATATTCATGACCAAATGTCCCCTCTCGGCCAGACAGGCTGCCTTGGCGCGTGACCGCGAAAATCGGGATCGATTTCGCCGGAGATCTTGCGCCGAACCAAAGTTGCACAGCGTGCTTTGCGCGGCCAAAGGACGCGCGACGCCATAGTCTGCAACAATATATAGGGGTTCGAAAAGTTCCATTTGGCACAAAAATGCCCGGGCGCGAGGCCCGGGCATTGGTCCAGCATGGCTGGATGACGGCAAAGTGATCGGAGCTTGGCGTCAAGTCGTGATCAGCCCATGGCTCCAATCGCTTGCGACGTGTGATCAGGCGTTGTCTTCGTCGCCCTCGAACTCGGTGTTCGGATCGAAGAAGTTCTCCGGCCGGGCGTTGTCGTTGATGTCGTCGCCATAGATGGCTTCGGCGGTGGTCAGCGTCTCGCCCTTGGCCTGGCGCTCGGCTTCGTCGGCCGTGCGGGCGATGTTGAGCGTGACAGTGACCTCGACTTCCGGATGCAGCGCGATCGCCACATTGGTGACACCGATGGTCTTGATCGGCTGGTTGAGCAGGATCTGGTTGCGGTTGATCGAAAAACCTTCCGCCGTCAGCAGATCGGCGATGTCGCGGGTCGAAACGGAACCGTAAAGCTGACCGGTTTCGCCGGCGGAGCGAACGGCGATGAAGCTCTTGCCGTCGAGCTTTTCAGCGACCTGGGCCGCTTCCGACTTGCGCTCGAGGTTGCGGGCTTCAAGCTGGGCGCGCTGGCCTTCGAACTTCTTCTTGTTGGCTTCGTTGGCGCGCAGCGCCTTGCCCTGCGGCAGCAGGAAGTTACGGGCGAAGCCGTCCTTGACCTTGACGGTATCGCCCATCTGGCCGAGGCGGGAAACGCGTTCGAGAAGAATGACGTCCATGGATTTGTTCCTTTGGTTGGACGCCAATCGATCGATGAGATCGGCGCCGAATGTCTTGGGAACAGGTCAGGAAGCTTGAGCGCCTTTGGCGCTGGTGTCGCTGTCCTGCCTGTGCGGCAGTTAGAGGTTTTGACCTCAACCCGGGATTTGATGTTCAACCCTGCGGCGCCCGTCGCCGTGGGAGAAGAGCGGGCGGCGAACCGCCCGCATTTGAGATATTAGCGAACCACGTAGGGCAGCAGGCCGAGGAAGCGGGCGCGCTTGATCGCCTTGGCGAGTTCGCGCTGCTTCTTCTGGCTGACGGCGGTGATGCGCGACGGCACGATCTTGCCACGCTCGGAAATGTAGCGCTGCAGCAGACGCACGTCCTTGTAGTCGATCTTGGGCGCGTTGGCGCCGGAGAACGGGCAGGTCTTGCGGCGGCGATGGAACGGGCGCCGGGTCGGGATCTGATTGATGTCGACCATTATTCTGCACCCCCTTCAAAGCCTTCGCGCGGACGGCGCGGACCACGATCGGCACCGGCGTCGCCGAACGAGCGCGGCGGACGATCGCCACGGTCGCCGCGATCACGATCGCCGAACGAACGCGGACCACGATCGCCACGGTCACGGTCGCCGAAGCCGCCGCGTTCCGAGCGCTCTTCGCGCTTCTGCATCATGGCCGACGGGCCTTCCTCATGCGCCTCGACCTTGATGGTCAGGAAACGCAGCACGTCTTCGGACAGGCCCATCTGGCGCTCCATCTCGTTGAGCGCGGCCGCCGGGCAATTCAGGTCCATCAGCGTGTAGTAAGCCTTCCGGTTCTTGTTGACCCGGTAGGTGAGGGACTTCAGTCCCCAGTTCTCGACCCGGCCGACGGACCCGCCATTTGCGGAGATGACACCCTTGTACTGTTCGACAAGCGCATCGACCTGCTGCTGCGAGAGGTCCTGCCGGGCAAGAAACACATGTTCGTAAAGAGCCATTATGTCTTATGCCTTTCTTCGTTTCTCTCCCGGTTCCCGGCGGCAAAAGCCTCTGCAACTTCTCTGACCCGCAAACCCTCGAGGGGCAGGGGGAAGAAAGGAGCATGACGAGACGGTCGAGAGCGGAGACACGGGAGGCGGAAGCACTTCCGGCTTCACACGAAGGTTCTGAAAAACCTCCGGCCCTCCGTTCAGCCCCCAGCAAGGACCGGCAGATTGCCGGCGTCTATACAGCAATCCGGCCGCAAAGCAAGGGCAAGCGGCATTCCCGTGTGTCGCAGGCGACGATCGGGAGCAGCAACGGCCGGAGTCGTGGTTTCCGGCAACCACGTCTTAACCACACCAGCAGGTTGTGTGGAGTTGAAGCCTGGCCGTCAACGGTCGATTCATCATGGAAGGCGCAAAAGCCCGGACAACCGCGCAAAAGCGGCAAGCATTTCCGGGGGTAAGGATGCTTCTCAACAAATTCTGGCGCTCGAAGAGCGGCAATTTCACGCTTGTGCTGGGACTGGGTTTGCCGGTCATCCTGACGGCAGTCGCTTTCGCAACCGATGTCTCGACCCTTATGCGGGCCAAGAGCAATTTGCAGAACGCTCTCGATTCGGCAAACCTTGCTTCTTCGCACCTTGGCGATCTCGACATCACCCGCAATGACGCTTTCAACCGCTATTTCCAGGCCAACATCGTCGGTCATGGCGAGCTCGACAATGCGCAGGCGACGTTGACTGTCGACAAGGGCGTCAATTTCGTCAAGACCAAGGCGGTTGCCTCGGCGGACGTCCATCTCAACTTCGCCTTCCTGTTCGGCGACAGCAAGCACATCGTGGTCGATGCCTCGGCGGTCGAATCGAACAACCAGCTCGAAGTCGTGCTGGTGCTGGACAACACCGGCTCGATGGCCGGCGCGCGGATGACGGCGCTGAGGACGGCGACAAAATCGTTGCTCGACACGCTCGAAGCGGCGAAATCGCCAACGCGCAAGATCCGCGCCTCGCTGGTTCCTTTCGTAACGGCCGTCAACGTCAACGGCGACGGCTTCGACCCGTCCTGGATCGACATGGACGGCAAGTCCTCAACCAACGGCGTCAATTTTCCCGTCATCGACGGCAAGCGGCCGAACCACATGGCGCTTTTCAAACAGCTCAAGAAGACCGGATGGGCCGATGCCGGATGGAATGGCACCGGATGGAAAGGTTGCGTCGAGGCGCGGCCAGGCGCTTACAATATCTCCGACACGCCACCCGACCCGGCCAAGCCCGACACGCTGTTCGTGCCCTACTTCGCGCCGGATGATCCCGAAGACGCCCAGAAGCCGTCTGGCTCCTATGGCAATTCGGATAAATACTACAACAACTCCTATCTCAACGATGTCAGCGACAAAACCAGGCTTGCCCAGTCGGGCATCAACATTCTGGGCATCGATCTCAGCAACCTGCTCGGCAATCTCATCGAACTTCTGTCGCCCGATGACAGGGATGCCAGGGAAAAGATCGCCAAATATGTTGCGCCCGCCAAGGAACTCATCACCGAGATCGGCTCTCCCATCACTGTCGGCCCGAACCGTGCGTGTCCGACCCCGGTGGTCCCCCTGACCGACGACTTTGACAAGCTCCGCAAGGCGGCCAGTCAGATGACCGAGTGGAATGGCTCGGGTACCAATGTCTCCGAGGGCCTGTCATGGGGTATGCGCGTGCTGTCGCCCGCCGCGCCCTACACCGACGGAGCGCCGTGGAAGACGCCCGGCATCAGCAAGATCGTGCTGTTGCTCACCGACGGCGAGAACGTCGTCTATGGCGCCAGCGAACAAGAATCGACAAAGTCGGATTACACATCCTATGGCTATCTGGCTGGCGGCCGCTTCGGATCGGACAACCAGACGACCGCTGCGCGCAATGTCGACGGCTGGACCAAAAACGTTTGCACGCAATTGAAGAACGAGGGCGTGCAGATCTACACCATGGTGCTGCAATCCGACACCGCAGCCAACCGTGCGCTTTACAGCGCCTGCGCCTCGGATCCGAGCAACTATTATGCCGTCAACGATCCGACCAAACTGCCGAACGTGTTCCTTCAGATCGCCAACAACTTCACGAAGCTGCAATTGACCAACTGAACACGCGACCCGAGACGGACCAGCAGGCTCTGAGGAAATCGCTGGCCTCAACTCGTATGGGCGGCGACAATCTTGTCGACCGTTTCGGGGAAGAAGTCGGGCGCTGCGTGGCGTTTGCCGAACATCATATCGTACTGCAGCAGGCGGAAATCGCGGATCGCCGGATCGATCTCCTTCTGCCGCGCCCAATCGGGCGTGGCCTCGCCAGCCGGCGTCAGCAGCAAATTGCGGTCGACGACACGGTAGTGTTCGCTCATCTCGCCCAGGAAGCCGGTGTAGTAGGGATGGCTGATGCCGGCCGTTTTCAGTATATGATAGGGCAGGAAGGCCGGGCTGACAGCGCCCATGTGCTCAGCCGGCCCGGTGCGGTTCGACCAGATGACCAGCGGCGTCTCATGATGCTCGAGGGCAGCCTCGGGCGACGCTTCCTTGCGCGGCGCGACATTGTCCTTCAGGAAGCCGGTTTCGACATAGACCGGCCCGAGCGGCGGCAGATGGTCGCCGAAGAAGGCGATCACGGTTGGGCGGGAGCGTGTCTTTGCCCATTCGACGAGGCGTTCGAGACCGCGATCGGCATCGGCTGAGCCTTCGGCGTAGCTGAGCAGCGATTCGCGCGCCCACTGGCTGATCGGCGCCTGCACCCTGTGCGTGGGACTGTAATAGCGGTTCGGTTCGTAGGGACCGTGGTTTTGCAGGCTGACCGCAAAGAAGAACACCGGCTCTTCGCTGGCGTCGGCCTCGCTGATGATCTCGTCGGTCATCGCGGCATCCGATGCCAGTGGCCCGCGCTTTTGCATTGGCGGCAGCGTCTCTTCCGACTTGAAATCGTTGAAGCCGAAATCGGCGTAGACCGCGCCACGGTTCCAGAACCAGTTGGTGCCCGGATGGATGGCGCGCGCCCGATAACCCTGGCTCTTGAGGAAGGTTGCCAGCGACGGCGTCGGCGTGCGCACATATTGCTGGTAGGGGATGCTGCCGGCCGGCAGGAACGCGTTGGAGAAGCCGGTCAGCGCCTCGAACTCGATATTGGCGGTCATGCCGCCGAACTCCGGCGAGAACATCGAGCCGGAGCGCAGCGCCCGCACATTGGGGATCGGATCGGGCGTGATGGTGACGCCGGGCAGCTTGGTCGGGTCCCAGAAGGACTCGCTCATGACGATGATGATGTCAGGCTTCTCGGCCGGCACCGAGGCGGTCACATCGGGCCTGGCGATCGCCGCGATCGCCTTGTCGGAATAGCCCGGCGGCGCAGAGACATGCGCCATCGGCACATTGAGCGCAAAGGCCAGCGCAAAACCGTTGGAGGCATAGTTTTCCTTCTGGTCCCACATGATCGGGATGATCTGCAACCGGTCCCTGGTCCAGGAGAACGTGGCATAGTCCATGATCGAAACGAAGAAGGCGAGCAGCGGCACTGCCAGCGTCAGCCGCGCAAGGCGTCCCTTGCGGCTGAGTGCGGGAACCTTGCGGCGCCACATCCGCCAGCCATAGACGAGCAGCGACAGGCCGGCGACGATGCCGACGACCATGGCGAGCGCGGTCATCGGCCGGTCGCGCACCAAAAGCGGCAACAGCGCGAAGATCTGGCGGGCATAGAGGAAATCGGTCGGATAGAGCGGATCGCCGAGATAATGCGACTTCTGGTGGCCGACGAAGGCAAGCGATAGCGTCAGCGGCGCGACGATCATCAGGCTCTGATGGCTGCGGCCCAGCACCGCATCGAGGCCGATCAGGATCAGCGCGAACACGACGATGGTGGTCCAGCCCGGCTTGAGCGGCTGCAGGAAGAAGGAGACCGTGCCGGCAAAGTCGCCGCGCACGATCAGTTCGATGGCAAACACCAGGACGGCGGCGATCGCCAGGCTGATCAGCCCATAGCGCATGACCGGCCATCTCCTGCCCGGCAGATAGCCGGTGGAGGGGTCGTCTTCCAGGAACTGTGGCGCGGCCTTGCCGGCGCGTTTGTAACTCTTTGCCACTTTAACTTCCCCACCCAGCGACAAGCACGTCACTCGATTGTCATGGAATTGTCACGCAAAGCTAGCGCCTGTGGCCAAAATAAGAAGAGCCAGCAAACGAATCGTGAGCGGTTTTCATCAGGAGTGATCGCCAAAAAGCCTTTCGGAACAGGCACTCGGCGGATGAAGCTGCCGTCGAGCAGGGTCGAACCGGGCTTGACTTGGCGGCCTGCCTTGCGTCACAGGCAAGAAAAACTCGTCTATCAGGCAAGCAAAACCAGCCCTTGGGAGCCCGCGCATGGCCGTTGCATTCACCTTTCCTGGACAAGGCAGCCAGGCAGTCGGCATGGGCAAGGATCTCGCCGACGCCTTTCCCGAGGCGCGCAGAATTTTCCAGGAAGTCGACGACGCGCTCGGCGAAAACCTGTCGAAGCTGATCTGGGAAGGGCCGGAAGAGACGTTGATGCTGACCGCCAACGCGCAGCCGGCGCTGATGGCGGTGTCGCTGGCCGCGATCCGGGCGCTGGAATCGCGCGGCTTCTCGCTGAAAGGCAAGATCGCCTATGTCGCCGGTCATTCGCTGGGCGAATATTCCGCGTTGGCGGCTGCCGGCTTCGTTTCGGTTGCCGATGCCGCCAGATTGCTGCGCATCCGCGGCAATGCCATGCAGGCGGCGGTGCCGGCCGGCGAGGGCGCCATGGCGGCGATCATCGGATTGGAACAGGCCGATGTCGAAGCAGCCTGCGCCGAGGCTGCCAAAGGCTCCGTCTGCCAGATCGCCAACGACAATGGCGGCGGCCAACTGGTCATTTCCGGCGCCAGGGCCGCGGTCGAACTGGCGGCGAAATTGTGCACTGAGAAAGGCGCCAAGCGCGCACTGATGCTGCAGGTGTCCGCGCCCTTCCATTCGGCGCTGATGGCGCCGGCCGCGAACGTCATGCGCGACGCACTCGCCGGTGTGACAAAGAATGCGCCGGTCGTTCCCGTCCTCTCCAATGTCACGGTCAGCCCGACCAGCGATCCGGACGAGATCGCCCGCCGCCTGGTCGAGCAGATAACCGGCCGCGTACGTTGGCGCGAGACCGTGGAGTGGTTCGGCGCAAATGGCGTCACCACGCTTTACGAGATTGGCGCCGGCAAGGTGCTTTCGGGATTGGCGCGGCGCATCAACCGCGACATCGCCACTGCGTCGGTCGGCTCGGCGGCTGAGGTCGAGGCGACGCTAGCAGCGCTTGCATAAAGCCCCATTTGATCCCATTCCCTGCAAAAGGGGTGTTCTCTTCTCAATCAGGAGACAAAAATGTTCGAATTGACTGGCCGCAAGGCGCTCGTCACCGGCGCATCGGGAGGCATCGGCGAGGCGATCGCCCGGATGCTGCATGCGCAAGGCGCGATCGTCGGCCTGCATGGCACCCGCGTCGAGAAACTGGAGGCGCTGGCTAGCGAGCTTGGCGACCGGGTCAAGCTGTTCCCGGCCAATTTGTCCAACCGTGACGAGGTCAAGGCGCTCGGCCAGAAAGCCGAGGCCGATCTCGAAGGCGTCGACATCCTGGTCAACAACGCCGGCATCACCAAGGACGGGCTGTTCGTGCGCATGTCGGATGCCGATTGGGACAGCGTGATCGAGGTCAATCTGACCGCCGTTTTCCGGCTCACCCGCGAACTCACCCATCCGATGATGCGCCGCCGCCATGGCCGTATCATCAACATCACCTCGGTGGTCGGCGTGACCGGCAATCCCGGCCAGACCAATTACTGCGCCTCCAAGGCCGGCATGATCGGCTTCTCCAAGTCGCTGGCGCAGGAGATCGCCACCCGCAACATCACAGTTAACTGTGTTGCACCAGGCTTCATCGAATCGGCAATGACCGACAAGCTCAACGACAAGCAGAAAGAGGCGATCATGGCGGCGATCCCGACGCGGCGCATGGGCACCAGCGTCGAAGTCGCGTCCGCCGTCGCTTATCTCGCCTCCAACGAAGCCGCCTACGTCACCGGCCAGACCATCCACGTAAATGGCGGCATGGCTATGATTTGAACGAGGTTCTGCAGCAACGCCGGCGGGTTGTGTAAAGAGACCATTTCGGCTTGGACCTCAGCTATTTTTCGTGTAATGCGGCCCGCAACCCGGCGGTTCGGGCAAAAATCGGTCCGTAGTCGTTGCGTTTCCGGCAGGACCATCTTTCAGCTTGATTAGCGGCATTCTGCCCGCTAACGAAGACAGACAAACAAAAGACGAGGATGCCCAAATGAGTGACACCGCAGAGCGCGTCAAGAAGATCGTCATCGAGCACCTTGGCGTCGATGCCGACAAAGTGACGGAGCAGGCGAGCTTCATCGATGATCTGGGCGCCGACAGCCTCGACACGGTCGAACTCGTCATGGCGTTCGAAGAAGAATTCGGCGTGGAGATCCCCGACGACGCGGCCGAGACCATCCTGACCGTCGGCGATGCCGTGAAGTACATCGACAAGGCTTCGGCCTGACGCTTTCTGCAGTCATCACCGGGGAGGACCTGCGATGAGGCGTGTCGTCGTCACGGGCCTTGGCTTGCTGTCGCCGTTCGGCATGGGCTTCGAGCACAGCTGGAAGGAGCTTCTGACCGGCCGCAGCGCTGCCAAGCGCATCACCGAGTTCGAGGTGGAGGACCTTGCTTGCAAGATCGCCCACGTCATTCCGCGTGGTGACGGCAGCAATGCCACCTTCAATCCCGAGGCCGTGCTCGAGCCGAAGGAATTGCGCAAGATCGGCGACTTCATCCTGTACGGGATTGCCGCCGCCGACGAGGCGCTGAAGGATTCCGGCTGGGAACCCAAGACGCATGAAGAGCAATGCGCCACCGGCGTCCTGATCGGCTCCGGCATCGGCGGCATCGAGGGCATCGCCGAGAACGCGATGATCCTCAAGGAGCGCGGCCCGCGCCGCATCAGCCCCTTCTTCATCCCGGGCCAGATCATCAATCTCGTCTCCGGGCAGGTTTCGATCCGGCACGGGCTGAAAGGCCCGAACCATGCGGTCGTCACGGCCTGTTCGACCGGCGCGCACGCCATTGGCGATGCTGCCCGGCTGATCATGTGGGGCGATGCCGACGTGATGGTCGCCGGTGGCGCCGAAGCGCCGGTGACGCGGCTGTCGATCGCCGGGTTCGCCGCATGCCGGGCACTGTCGACGGAACGCAATGATTCGCCGCAAACGGCGTCGCGCCCCTATGATCGCGACCGCGACGGCTTCGTCATGGGCGAGGGCGCCGGCGTTGTCGTGCTCGAGGAGCTCGAACATGCCAAAGCGCGCGGCGCCAAGATCTATGCCGAGGTGACGGGTTATGGTCTCACCGGCGACGCGCATCACATCACGGCGCCCGCCGAGGATGGCGATGGTGCCTTCCGTTGCATGACGGCGGCACTCAACCGGGCCAAGCTTACGCCTGCCGACGTCGACTACATCAACGCGCACGGCACCTCGACCATGGCCGACACGATCGAGCTCGGCGCTGTCGAGCGGCTTGTCGGCAATGCCGCATCGAAGATCTCGATGTCGTCCACCAAGTCGTCGATCGGCCATCTGCTTGGGGCGGCCGGTGCCGCCGAAGCGATCTTCTCGATCCTTGCCATCAGGGACAATGTCGCGCCGCCGACCATCAACCTCGACAACCCCGAACGCGAAACCGCGATCGACCTAGTGCCGAACAAGCCGCGCGCCCGCCAGATCGACGTGGCGTTGTCCAATTCGTTCGGCTTTGGCGGGACCAATGCGTCGCTGGTCTTCCAGCGCTACAATGGCTGATCGTCCGGCTGCCGGGCGACGCTTTGGCGTGCCGCCAATTTTGCCATATTCGCCTCTACTCTGCCGCTGGGGATTCGTTGGGCGATCAAACGGTAGGGCGAAATGAACACAAATCCGGCAGGCAACGGAGAATTCGGGCAACGGCCGGCAACATCCGGACCGATCGTGCCGAAAACGGCCAGCGAGGCGTTGCGGCCAGAGGCCGGCACGCCGCCGCCGAAGCGCTCGCGTGCGTCACGCAGCCAGGTCGTCGTGTTCATGAACTTCGTCATCTCCTCGGTGATGCTGGTGGTTCTGGCGGCCGGCGTCGCGGTCTATTTCGGCAAGCAGGAATTCACCGAGCCCGGACCCTCGGCTAATGGCGACACCTTCCTGGTCAAGCCGAACACCGGCGTCCAGGATATCGCCGACCAGCTCGAACGCCGCGGACTGATCAGCGATGCCCGGGTATTCCGCCTTGGCGTGCGGGCCTTCGGCAATGATTCGGCGCTGAAAGCCGGCGAGTACGAGATCAAGCCCAGGGCTTCCATGCGCGATATCATGGAGCTTCTGAAGAGCGGCAAGTCGGTGATGTATTCGCTGACCATCCCTGAAGGACTGACGGTCGACCAGGCATTGCAGCGTATCGCCGAGGAGACTGCCTTGAGCGGCGACATGCCGGCAACCACGCCGCCGGAGGGCAGCCTCGCCACCGACACGCTGCGCTTCACGCGCGGCGCGACACGCCAGCAGATGGTCGACAAGCTGCTTGCGGATCAGAAGAAGCTGGTTGACGATGTCTGGCAGCGGCGCGCGCCGGACCTGCCGCTGGCCAACGTCGAAGAGTTCGTCACGCTGGCTTCGATTGTCGAAAAGGAAACGGGCAAGGGTGACGAGCGTTCACGGGTTGCCGCCGTCTTCCTGAACCGGCTTGCCAAGGGCATGCGCCTGCAATCCGATCCGACCATCATCTACGGGTTGTTCGGCGGCAAGGGAAAGCCGGCGGACCGGCCGATCTACCAGTCGGATATCCAGAAACAGACCCCCTACAACACCTATGTGATCAACGGCTTGCCGCCGACGCCGATCGCCAATCCGGGTCGTGCAGCGCTGGAGGCGGTGGCCAACCCATCGAAGACCGACGACCTCTATTTCGTCGCCGACGGCACCGGTGGGCACGTCTTTGCCGCGACGCTGGACGAGCACAACGAGAATGTCGCCCGCTATCGCGCTCTGCAGAAGAAGCAGGCGGATGACGTCGCCAAAGCCGCCAAGACCACCGGCGGCGGCGACAGCAATGCCGTCAAGCCGGCGGACGGTGGGCCGGCCGACAGTGGGCCGGCTGACGGTGCCGACGACAGCGGCGGTGACGCGGGCGCTGCCCAGTAGAATGAAGAAAGGCGTTGCCCGACAGGCGACGCCCTGACATTTGCAAGAGCGCCGCGCGTCCGATTTCGACGCGCCTGCGGCGCAGTCATTTTCAAGCAGCACTTGCTCTGTCCGGAAAGCCGGTTCGGGGCAATGTGCCAGGGACGTGTGGGCGATATGAATTTGCAGAGCATGACCGGTTTTGCACGCGCCGTCGCCGAGCACGAAGGCACTTCGATCGCCTGGGAGGTCAAGTCCGTCAACGGCAAGAGCGTCGAAGTACGGCTGCGGCTGCCGCAAGGCTTCGAGCGGTTGGAACCGGCTGTCCGGCAGATACTTCAGAAACGTTTTGCACGCGGCAATTTTCAGGCGACGCTGACCATCGGCCGTGCCGTCGGCGCGCAGGCGCAGCCGGTCGTCAACGAAGCCTTCCTGAAGGACCTGGCCGGGCTCGCCAAGCGGCTGCAGGAGCAGTTCGGCGTTGCTGCGGCGACCTCGGATGGACTGCTGTCGCTGCGCGGCGTGCTCGACATTCCCGAAACTGTCGAAACCGAGGAGGCGAGGGCCGCGCTCGATGCCGCGATCATGGCCGCGCTCGAAGTGGCCTTGAACGGGCTTGAACAGGCACGGCAGGGCGAAGGGGCCGCGCTGGCTTTGCTGCTGTCGGGTCATATCGACACAATCGAGGCGCTGACGCTGCGGGCAGAAGTGGATCCATCCCGCGAGACCGCGGTGATCCGGGAACGCATCGCCGAGCAGGTCAGGCTGCTGATGGACGCTTCCGCCAATTTGGATGCCACCCGACTGCACATGGAGGCCGCGTTCCTGGCCACCAAGGCCGATATTCGCGAAGAGATCGACCGGCTGAAAACGCATGTCGCATCCGGCCGGGCACTGCTGGTGGGCGGCGGCGCGGTCGGTCGCAAGCTCGATTTTCTGGCACAGGAATTTAACCGCGAATCGAATACGCTGTGTTCCAAGTCGAATGCCGCCGCCATCACCGCGATCGGGCTGGACCTGAAGGCGGTGGTCGACCAGTTTCGTGAACAGATCCAGAATCTGGAGTAGCCGATGGTTGCCAAGGATTTGGGGTCCCGCATTCGCCGCCGGGGCCTGATGCTCGTCCTGTCGTCGCCGTCCGGCGCCGGCAAGTCGACGATCGCGCGCAATCTTCTGGAAAGCGATTCCAGCCTCGAACTGTCGGTCTCGGTCACCACCAGGCCGCGCCGCGGCAGCGAGATCGAAGGCGTCCACTATCATTTCCGGACGATGCGCGAATTCGAGCGGCTTCGTGATTCAGACGCGCTGCTGGAGTGGGCCGAGGTGCATGGCAATTGCTATGCGACACCGCGCGAGCCTGCCGAACTGGCGCTGTCTGAAGGGCGCGACATGCTGTTCGACATCGACTGGCAGGGCGCCCAGCAGCTCAAGGAGAAGATGCGCGCGGACATCGTCTCGATCTTCATCCTGCCGCCGTCGATGAAGGAGTTGAAGGCACGGCTGAAGCGCCGCGCCGAAGACCAGGAAGCGGTGATCGAAACGCGGTTGAAAAACGCCCGCAACGAGATCGAGCACTGGAAGGAATATGATTTCGTCATCGTTAATGATGACCTCGATCGCGCCTTCGCCGAAGTGCGCGGCATCGTCGTCGCCGAGCGGCTGAGACGCGACCGCCGGCCAGGCCTGTTCGATTTCGTCTCGGGACTGTTGGACGAGAAGACGGGTTGAGGCGGTGAAGCGCCAATCTCCCCCTTGTGGGGGGAGATCGGCAGCCTCTTACACCGCGTTTGTCAACCTTACAAACTCCTCGACGCTGAGCGTTTCGGCGCGGCGTGTCGGATCGATGCCGGCGCGTTCGAGCAGGGCCTCGCCGCCGAGGCTCTTCACGCTCTGCCGCAGCATCTTGCGACGTTGGCCGAAGGCGGCTTCTGTGACGCGGCCGAGTTTCTTCACCTCGGTGGGCAGGGGCATCGGGCGCGGCACAAGATGCACCACCGAGGAGGTGACCTTTGGCGGCGGCGTGAATGCCTGTGGCGGTACGTCGAAGGCGATCCTCGCCTCCGTCCGCCAGCCGGCAAGGACCCCCAGCCGGCCATAGCTGTCGCTGCCGGCGGGAGCGACGATGCGCTCGGCCACCTCGCGCTGGAACATCAGAGTCATCGAGGTGTAGAAAGGCGGCCAGTCGCTGACCGTCAGCCAGCGCACCAGCAGCTCCGTGCCGATGTTGTAGGGCAGGTTGGCCACGATCTTGACCGGGCCGCCATTGCCAGTCGCTCGACCGGCAAGGCCTGTGAAATCCGTCTTCAGCGCATCGCCCGAAACAACCTCCAGCCGGCCGGGATAGTGGTCGGACACTTCGGCAAGAGCAGCCAGGCAACGTTCGTCGCGCTCTATGGCGATCACCTGGCGCGCTCCGTTGGCAAGCAAGGCGCGGGTCAGCCCGCCGGGACCGGGGCCGACCTCGATGACGGTTGCATCGGACAAGTCGCCGGCGGTGCGGGCGATCTTGCCGGTGAGGTTGAGATCGAGCAGGAAATTCTGGCCGAGCGCCTTCTTCGCCTGCAGCCCATGACGCTCGATCACCTCGCGCAGCGGCGGCAGCCCGTCGATGCTCATGTCCGAGATCTCATGCGGCAACCGCCTTGGTGTTCGTGTCGGCCAGCCGCCGGGCAAGCTTCAGCGCCGCTATCAGGCTGTCGGGCCGCGCCACACCCTTGCCGGCGATGTCGAAGGCCGTGCCGTGGTCGGGCGAGGTGCGGATGAAGGGCAGGCCGAGCGTGACATTGACCGCCTCGTCGAAAGCCAGCGCCTTGGCCGGGATAAGCGCCTGGTCGTGATACATGCAAAGGGCCGCGTCGTAACCAGCCCGCGCCCGGACATGGAACAACGTGTCGGCCGGCAAAGGGCCGAAAGCGTCGATGCCGTCGGCGCGCAGGATGTCGACCGCCGGGCGCACGATCCGCTCGTCCTCGAGGCCCATTGCGCCGCCTTCGCCGGCATGTGGATTGAGCCCGGCAATCGCCAGCCGTGGCCTGGCGATGCCGAAGCGGCCGGCAAGGTCGGCAGCGGTGATGCGCGCGGTGGCGACGATCAGTTCGGTGGTCAGTGCCTTCGGCACCTCGGCCAGCGCGATGTGGATGGTGACGGGAACGGTGCGCAGGTCGGGTCCTGCCAGCATCATCACCGGCATCGCCTCGACGCCGCTGTGCCGAGCCGCCAGATGCGCCAGATATTCGGTGTGGCCGGGAAAGCGAAAGCCGGCATCGTAGAGCGGCTTCTTGGCGATGGGGCAGGTGACCACGGCCGAGGCTTCGCCGGCAAGGCAATCGGCGACGGCGCGGTCGATGGCCTCGATCGTGGCGGCCGCATTGGCCGGATCCGGCTGGCCGGGGCTGTCGATGCAGCCTGCAGCCAGCGGAACGATCGGCAAGGCGCGGGCAAAGACCTGCGCCGCTTGTGCCGGGGTGGCTTCGGCGATCGGCAGCGAGAGGTCGAGCAGGCGCGCCCGGGAGGCGATCAGCGCCGGATCGGCGAGCAGGTAGAAGGGGGGCAGGGCGGCAGCCTCGCGCGCCATAAAGGCGGCGATGGCGATCTCCGGCCCAATGCCGGACGGATCGCCGGCGCTCAACGCGAGCGCAGTCACTGCGTTGCCCACGTCAGCGCTTGACGATGCGGGCTTTTGCCTTCAGCTCGTCGACATATTTCTTGCTGAGCGCGTCGGCATCCTTGTCGCCGCCGGAGCCTTCGGCCTGGAACGCCATCTGGGCAACTTTGTCGTCGGACACTTCGCGCGACGAGCAGATGCCGATGAATTCGACGCCGCGTTCGGTTTCGCGCGTGACGGTGGCACCGCCGACTTTGGTAGCTTTGATCTGCTCGGCCCAGTCCGGCGGCAGTTGCGGCGCCAGCACCCGGCCCAGATCGCGAACGGTGACGTCGATCAGGCCCTTGGCGAATTCGCGCGTCGTGTTGCAGCCGTTGAAGCGGGCGCGCATGGCGTCGGCCTCTCGCTTGCGTTTGCCCAGCGTCGCGCTGCGTTCAGCCGCCGGCACCACGAAGATGACCTGCTGCAGCATGTATTCGGTGGCGCTCGGTTTGGCGCCGCCTTTTTCGAGCATCTTCCTGACGAGATCCTGTTCGCTGACGGCGCCGGTGCCGTCGCCGGAACGGTAGCGCGCGCTCAAGGCCTGGTTCCAGGCCATCTGGGCGCGGATGAATTCCTTGAAGTGGCTCTTGGTGACGCCCGACTTCTCCATGACGCCGTCGAGCTGGCTGAGCTGCATCTTGTTGCTCGAGGCAAAGCGCTGATACGCGGCATCGACCTGGGCGTCGCTGATGCGGATACCAAGCCGCTTGGCCTCGGCCATACGCAGCGTCTGGTCGATCATTTCCTGGCCGGCATCGCCCTTCTTGCGCTGCAGCTTCAGGAAAGCGGCGCGATGGGCGATGTCGCCGGTGGTGACAGGAATGTCGTTGACGACGTATTTGATCTCGCTGGCGAAAGCCGGCGGCGCCATTACGGTGATCGACACGGACGTCGCCGCCACGAGCAACGCGAAACCTGCTGAAAAGAGGTATTTCCTCATCGTTGGCATCCCAATTCTATCCCGGTCCCGCCCAATTTGATCTTTCCAGGTGCGCGAAATCCGTGCCAGCCCTATGCGGCGAAACGATGTCGCCGATTGTTACTGGATCGTGTCGACGGCACTGGTCGACGAGCCGAAATCGCCGAGGGTGCGGAACGACAGATTGAAGCCGATGGTCTGCGACACCTCCCTGGTGTTCAGATCGCGCGACTGCGAGTAGGTCATCAAATAAGTGAAGCAGGAATCGTTGTAGGCGAAGCCGACGCCGTCCTTGACCAGCAGGCTTTGCTGCAGGTCGTAGGTTCCTGTGCCGAACACGCGCCAGTTTTCGGCCAGATGCGTGGATGCACCAAGCGTGACCTCGTGGCGGTCGGTGGTGAAGCCGTACAGCGGCTGGGCCTGGATGAAGGCGTATTTGGCGCTCAGCGACACAGGCAGGCCGGAATAGGCGGCCTTCACCTCGGCGCGGCGAATCTCGAAGCTCTGTTCGTCGAAACGGCCGCTGACCGAGGCCGCGAAGCCGTTGGGGCTGTTGATGCCGAACAGGCCGACATAGTCGGACTTGGTCGTGTCGAGGCCGGAGTTTGCGCCGACATTCACCAAATCCGGCGCGGCGAACGAGTTCTCGCCGCCAATCTGATAGGATTGGCCGAAAATGGCATTGGTGCCCCAGCCATTGTTGTAGGAGCCGGAATAGCGGAAGCCGACATTGGCGCGCGAACCGCCTTCGACGCGGTCGTAGCCGGAGAACTTGTCGCGTTCGAACAAGGTGGTCGCATCGAAGACCATGCTTTGGGCGTCTTCGTTGGGCACTGAGAGGCCGCCGACATATTGCTCGTTCGGACGCATGAAGACCTGTGCCATCGGTTCGATGACATGGCTGGACCCGCTGGCCATGGAAAACAGCACCGGCCAACGCATCTCAAGCCCGGCGGTTGCCATATAACGGGCAAATGACGAGCGCATGTCGTCCTGCTCGCCCAAATGCGTCGCCATTCTGTCGATCGCGTCCAGCGAAGCCGACGACGCGTTGAGGTAGTCGACGTCGCCCTGCAGCGCGAGCAACGGCGTCAGCACCAGCCCGCCATCGGTGACGAAGCTCCGCTTCCACTCGGCCTCGGCGGTGAGACGGCCCGATTCGCCTTCGATGCCGCGGACGCGCTGCGTGGGAGTGAGGGCATTGTAGGGCTCGACGAAGGTCTCATCGACATCGTCGCGGCGGATGACACGCGCGTTGACATTGAGCGATAGCTGGCCGCCGGCCACCGACGCATCAGGAATATAGGCGTAGTCGAGCGACGGCAGCACCCAGGGCTGTTGTCCGCTTCGCGCAGAGGCGTTGTCGTCAGGTGTATCTTCCTGCACATCGAAATGCATGGCGCGCACGTCGAAATAGTTGCGGCCGTTGAGACCCGTCAAGTAGACCGACGACTGGTGGACGCTGCTATTGTACTTTTCGATGCCGTAGGTATTCGAGAAATTCTTGTCGGTCTGCAGCAGCACGTCCCAGCCGAAGTTCCAGCGTGAGTTGATGGCGAACTGCCCCTGGGTACCCATCATGCCGCGGAATTTGTTGGGATCGCCGGCGCTGCCCGAATTGACGTTGTGGCCAGAGCTGGAGGGGAAGGCAGTGGTGTCGAGGAAAGCGTCGGGATTCTGCTGGTGTATCCCGGCGATCTTCAAGCTGTACTCGCCATTGTTGAAGCGCTGACGCCACTCGGCCTCACCGAGGAAACCCTGCCTGGTATAGCCGGTGCCGGTGACGGTCAGGTCGTAGGTCGGCGCCAATGCGAGATAATAGGGGACTTTCACGCCGACGCCGAGATCGCTCTTGTAGATGATGCTCGGGATCAGGAAGCCGCTCTTGCGCTTCACCGTCGGGTCGGCAATTTCGAATGCAGGCAGATAGGCAAGCGGAAAACCGAAGAACTCGAAATTCGCATTCTCGAAGCGAACCGTCTTCTTTTCGCCGTTCCAGATGATCTTCTTGGCCTTGACGCGCCAGGTCGGCGCTTTGTCCGGCTTATCCTCGCACGGCTCGCAGGCGGTGTAGACGCCATTGTGGAAGGTGGTCAGCACGCCGCCCATGCGTTCGGCGCTTTCGGCGGCGAAATAGGCCTTGTCGATGGTTTCGACCCGCAGCGCGTTGACGAAGCCGTCGGCGAAGTCATCGGTGATGTCGATATGCTGCGAATTGATCTTGGTACCGTCGCTGTTGATGACTTCGACGTTACCGCTTGCGACCATTCGCTTGGTGTTGCGGTTGTACTCGACCCGCTGGGCGACAAGGCGATTGCCACCATAGTCGATCTGCACGCCGCCAACGGCGGTCACGGTCTGATTGTCGTTGTTATAGACCAGCGTATCGGCGGCCAGCAGCATTTGCGAGCCGGATGGAACCGATGTCGCCATGTCGCCGACGTCCTGCGCAAGCGCCGGTGCCGGAACGGCGTAGGCAAGCACGCACGCCAAGGCGGTCGCCGCATAGAGGCGCGCCAAACCGGCCTGCCTGTTGCTGGGCAAAAACGCCTCCCTCACTAGCCGTCTTCCTTGTATAGCAGGAAAGTCACCCCGAAGAACATAGCCACCATGACCGGCACCCAGGCGGCTACGACAGTCGGCACGAATCCCGCCACGCCGAATGCCTTCACCAGAACCGAAACGACATAAAGCAGAAAGCCAGCGATGATGCCACCCAGAATCATCGTCGCCGACTGCCCCATCCTAGCAAATCGCATTGAAACCGTTGCCGCGATCAGCGTCATGGCGACGAGAAGGAACGGCAACGCCACGAGCGAATCAAACTGCATGGCAAAGGCATTTGCCTTGAGGCCGAAGGAGCGGGCAACCTCGATCTTTCCGGGCAGGTCGTAGAAGGGGATGGTTTCCGGGCGCGCCAGCCGCTCTTGCACGAATTCGGGCTTCAGATTGGTCGGTACGCGTTCGGTTGCCGATGCCTGGATCGTGCCGTTCTGGAACGTCTTGACGTCCTGCAATTCCCAATAGCCGTCGCGCAGGAAGGCACGGGCAGCATCCTTGCGCTCGACGATGTTGCCTTGCGGGTCGAGAATGAAGAATACGACATCGGCCATTTCCAGGCCCTGGTTCAGGATGGCCCGCGCACCGATGATGGTGTCCCCCGAACTGGTTTTCTGCCGGATCCAGGGCGCGGCATCGGCCGAGACCGTATTCGATTTGCCGGAACGCAGCTGGGTTTCGATCTGCTCGGACCAGGAGAATGCGTGCGCGGCGAGCGGATTGATGACGCCAACCGACAGGACGCCGAACAGCAAGGCTCCGATACAGCAGGGCAAGAGGAACTGCCAGGCGGAAACACCGGCGGAACGCGCGATGACCAGCTCGTAGCGCCGGTTCAGCGACACCAGCGTCGCCATCGCCGAGAAGAGACCGACGAACGGCACCGTCTGCAGCATGATCATCGGCATACGGAGGCCTGAAATGGCTACCGCCGTGCCGTAGGTGAAGCCGGGCAGGCCGGTGGTGCGGCCGGACAGCTCGGTGAAATCGATCAGGAACACCAGCGCCAGGAGGCCGATGAAGAACCAGATGGTGATCGTCACGTAGCGGAAGAAGAAATAGCGGCCCAGTGTCCAGCCCATCAGCCGACCCCTTGCCCTGATGTGCCGCGCCTGGACAAACGCAATTTGAAAGCATTCCAGCTGTCAGCGATGCGCGAGGCGAAGTTTGTCATCCAGTCCGCCCAGGTCACGGGCAGTTCCAGTGTCCGGTTCGAGACGATGAACCAGATCGCCACCGCGGAAGCCACGATCGGCACACCATAGACCATATAGGCATATTGCGGGATCTCGTCCGCCTTGCTGGCGGCGAAAAAGCCCAGCCAACGCACGAACAGCGATATCGTGATCGCGGTGATCAGCGGATTGACGCGCGCCTCGCGGTGCGACCGCGCATCCGCGGCGACCGCAAGCGCGATCAGCGCGAAAACCATGGAATAGGTCCATTCCGAGAACCGCTGGTTGACTTCGGCCCGGTATTCGTAGGGGCTCTGCTGATAATACTTGTCGTTGGCGCTCGGGTTGAGCAGGTACTGCGTCGTCTGGTCCTTGGGCAGGAGCGTCACCGCTGAAGCCGCCGCCATGAATGCCGACATGTCGAAGGCATAGGAGGTGAAGCGGATGACGGAGAGATCGCCGGTCAGCGTTTTGCGATGGATGACGCCGTCATTCATCATCAGCACCTTTTCACCGCCGCGTTCGATGATGCTGCCGGTCTTGGCGTAGTAGACGAGGTTGACGCCTTCTTCGCGCGAATCGGCGACGAAAATGCCGCCCAGCCGATTGTTGGGAAGGCGCTCGCCGACCTGCAGGAACAACCCGTCGTCGATCTTGCGGAAGGTGCCTTCCTGGATGATCAGCGACAACAGATCCGCGCGTGACGACGCCACCAGGGCCCGGTTCTTCTGCCGTGCGTAAGGATCGATGCCGTTGTCGACGGCAAAGGAAAAAACGGCTGCGGCGAGCGCCAGCAACATGATCGGCCGCACGATCGTCCAGCGCGAGGCCCCCGCGGCGTTGACGACGGCAAGTTCGGAATCCGAATTCATGACGCTGAGTGTCTGAGCGACCGCCACCACCAGCGCAAAAGGCACGACGATCGGGATGATGGACGGAAGGATGAGGGCGGCGACTTCGAAGAAGGTCAGCGCTGACTGGCCGCTGTCGGTGACCAGATCGATCTTTGCCAGCACCTGCGTCGTCCATACGATCGCCAGCGTCCACACAAGAGCGGCCATGAAGACCACGAAAGCGCGGCGCATGATGTAGCGTTCAACGACCTTCATGAAGGCTTTTCTCGATTTTTTCGAACGGCATCATGCCGCCGAACAAGGTAGCTGTCCGGCAGCGCCTGCACAACTGGCTCATCAGATGGTCTATCCGGGTTCTGTCCCACATCACGCCCCCCGGCTGGGCGGAGTGTCGGCGGGAATGGATAAGAAAGGGCGAACATCGATGGTTAACAACAAGTTGCGGCAAAAAGCGGGGCCGTGCCGCGACGAATCGTCATCGATTCCATAGGTCATATGGGATGCCAATTCGGCAAAGTCTTGCCAAATGCCGGAAAACGACCAAATGTCGCGCATCGTTTCGAACCGCTTCCCCAAAAGTCGCGCATTCCCTGAAAGCAGGACATGATGAATCAAAGACCGTCGATCGCCTTCGCCAAATTTTCCGGGTCCCAGAGCGCGGTGAACAAGAAGGGCACGGTCTTCGTGCTCGCGGCGGATGAGGGCGGCCTGAGCGACGTCGCCAAGGCCGGCGATCCCGGCAAG
Organism: Mesorhizobium sp. WSM1293; assembly: GCF_000513875.1. Lineage (NCBI taxonomy): Bacteria > Pseudomonadati > Pseudomonadota > Alphaproteobacteria > Hyphomicrobiales > Phyllobacteriaceae > Mesorhizobium > Mesorhizobium sp. WSM1293. Next base: position 101,788 of record NZ_AZUV01000016.1, read on the forward strand.
ACACTGGAGCGGGCTTTTCCCGTGGCTGAGTTCACGGGCAAGTTCGCCAGCACGGTGGAAGTTCTGGCCCCGCAGGGAGCGTCGCTCGACAGACTGGTGGCGATAGGCACCGGCAAGGTGTCGGGACTGGACGAATATGCGTGGTTGAAGCTTGGCGGCACCGTTTCCGCGTCGCTGCGCAAGGCGACCGAGGTAGCGGTGATCCTCGATGTGGTCGGCGCCTCGCCGAGCGCGAAGGACGCGGCAAGCCTTGCCGCGGGCATTCTCCTGCGCAGCTATTCCTTCGACAAGTACAAGACCAGGAAGGACAAGGACGACGGCAAGGCAGAGCCGAAGAAGCCGGTCAAGGTGACCATCCACACCGCCGATCCGGCCGCTGCGAAGAAGGCCTTCGCCGATGCCGAGGCGGTGATCGACGGCGTCCTTCTGGCGCGCGACCTCGTCAACGAACCGGCAAACGTGCTTGGGCCGGTCGAGTTCGCTGCCCGCGCCAAGGAACTCGAGGCGTTAGGCGTCAAGGTAGAGATATTGGCTGAGAAGGAAATGAAGAAGCTCGGCATGGGCTCGCTGCTCGGTGTCGCGCAAGGCTCGCCACGCGGCGCCCGCATGGCGATCATGCAGTGGAACGGCGGCAAGCCGAAGGACAGCCCGATCGCCTTCGTCGGCAAGGGCGTCACTTTCGACACCGGCGGCAATTCCATAAAGCCGGCCTCGGGCATGGAGGATATGAAGGGCGACATGGGCGGCGCCGCCGCCGTTACCGGCCTGATGCATGCGCTGGCGGCCCGCAAGGCGAAAGCCAATGTCGTCGGTATCATCGGACTGGTCGAAAATGCCGTCGACGGTCATGCCCAGCGTCCCGGTGATATTGTCACTTCGATGTCGGGCCAGACCATCGAGGTGCTCAATACCGACGCCGAGGGCCGCCTCGTGCTGGCCGATGCGTTGTGGTACTGCAACGACCGCTTCCAGCCGAAATTCATGGTCAATCTGGCAACGCTGACCGGCGCCATCATGGTGGCGCTCGGCCAACATTATGCCGGCCTGTTTTCCAACAATGACGAACTGGCCGAAAAATTGTCGGTGGCGGGGCAGGCGACTCAGGAACGGCTGTGGCGCATGCCGCTCGGCGCCGAATACGACAAGCTGATCGATTCCAAGAACGCCGACATGAAGAACATCGGCGGCCGTTTTGGCGGCGCCACCATCGCGGCGCAGTTTCTGCAGCGCTTCGTCAAGGACACGCCATGGGCTCATCTCGACATAGCCGGCACGGCGATGGGGGCGCCGTCGAACGAGATCAACCAGTCGTGGGGTTCCGGTTTCGGCGTCAGGCTGCTCGACCGGCTGGTGCGCGATAACTATGAGCAGTGAACGGGTTCGATCACTATAGGCTGAAGCGATGGCCGACGTTCTGTTCTACCACCTGACCGAATCGACGCTGGAGGATGCGCTGCCAGGCCTCCTGGAGCGCAGCGTCGACCGTGGCTGGCGCGCCGTGGTGCAGACAGGCACCGAGGAACGCCGCGATGCGCTCGACCAGCATCTTTGGACCTTCCGCGACGATTCGTTCCTGGCGCACGCAACCGATCGTGAGGCTCATCCCGGCGAACAGCCGATTCTGTTGACCACCGGCGACGGCAATCCCAACGACGCCAAGATAAGGTTCCTGGTCGACGGCGCGGTGCCGCCTGACCTTGGCGGCTACGAGCGCGCGGTGTTCCTGTTCGATGGCCACGATGCCGCCCAGCTCGAGGCGGCGCGAGGACACTGGAAGGTGATGAAGAGCGCTGGCCACGACGTCACCTACTGGCAACAGACGCCAGATCGCCGCTGGGAGCGCAAGGCGTAGACCAGCCGCTTGTGGCGGATGACACGATCCTACAGTCTTGCCTTGATCCGGTTCTGTTTCCGGGTGACGTAGTCGCCGTGTTTCAATCTCTTGAAAACATACCAGTCGCCATCCGGAGCCTTGCGCTGGTAGATTACTTTGCCAGCCTGGCGGTGCTCGAAGCAGGTCATCGAGCCCTTCACGCCCCAGGAACCGTGCCATTGCGCACGCCAGCACAGCTTGCCGCCGCCGGGAATGAACCACATGCCGTCGCCATAGCCCGACTTGCCTTTGTCGTGGGTCCAGGACTCGAACTGTCTCTGCTTGACGGCAAAGAAGCCGGCGCCCTTCTTGCCCCACAGCCACGAATGGTTCTGATAGATCTGGTAGACGCCTTCGTCAGGAACCGCTGTGGCCTCTTGAGCCTGCTCGGCGATTTTCATCGCCGTCTTGGCTGTCGCAGGAGCCTGGAAGGCAAGAACAAGAACGGAGCAGGCGAATGCCGCTCCAAGATAATTTCCCACTACCCGCTTCACGAAACTTCTCCACAGACTGATTTACGCCACGCCTCAATCCTCATCCCGAACCGCTGGTTCGGGATGGATCACGATCAAACAAGGAGATTGGAAGTCGATCCCGATCGCGTCGGGGTCGATCAGCACGATGCGTCTACGGCAGGACGTGCTGGGTCACCCTCCAGTCGGGCAGACCATAGCCACCCAGCCACGGCCACACTTCCTTCTGGTTGAAGTAGACAACCGAAGTCAGCGCCGGGAACTCCGCGTAGGATTTGCGGGAATCTTCCTGCCATTTCGAGACATAGTCCTGCTTCCCGACATAGCCGAGTTCCGCAACGATGATCGGCTTGTTGAACACTGCAACGCGGTCATAGCCGGGCTTCAGCAGCTCAGCGAAGGTGCGGTCGCGGCCGGTCTCGTCATCATCTTTTTTCTGCAGACCGAACACCGACAGGCCGATGACGTCGACATAGTCGTCGCCGGGGTAGTATTTTTCCAAACCCTCTTCGCCTTTGGGCGACCACATGTACTTGGCTGCGGGGGCAGCTTTGCGGCAGATGTCGACTTCGCGCTTGTAAGCGGAGATCCAGTCCTTGGGAGCCCAGTTGGCCCAGGTGAAGCGGCCGTTCTTGTCTTCCATTTCCTGCGCCCAGCGAATGGTCACCGGGCTCTTCATCTGTCCCACCAGGTCGCAGATCGCCTGCATGTTGGCGTCATATTTGCCGCTCAAAATGCCGTCGCGCAATTCGGGCGGGGTGATGCGCCAGTCCTTGGACCAGGTCCACGGCTCAACCGTGATCAGCAGCGAACGGCCGCGCTGCAGCGCATAGGCGTCGGCGAGTGGCAGCGTCGACAGATCGACGTCTTCCCAGGGCAGGAACAGCTCTTCGATGCTGGCGCTCTTGTCGGCGCTGAAGTCGCCGTAGGGATCGTAGGATCCGAACGCCGAGGCGGCGCTGCTCGTCTGGACGGGGTCCGTCGCGGCTACTGAGCCAGCGCCTCCTGCCGTGGGGAACGCGGCGCTTCCGCCCAATGCCAGCGCGATTGCAAGTGCTTTTACTGTGGAGTGTTTCATGTCGATCTCCCATGGCCCCAACCTCTTGCGGAAGTTAAGGCTTCGCCCGTGCGCATCGATGCTTGATCGACACGATTACCCAAAACCGATCGGCTCTATTTGCAGAATCTGCGGGATTTCGGAGCGACCCGTTGGCGGATGTGCGAAACCTGACACAGAGCCACCCAAAAAATTATCTCTCAAGGCCCTATACAGGGGGCGCTCGAGAGAAAGTTCGCCGCGATACTCACAAATTCGCGTCAATATCCCGATATATCATCCCTGGCTAATTTAAGAGCCGGTCGCGACCAAGAGTCAAGTGCAATTAACGGTTGCTTAACCATATGCGCGCGACATGGTTAACGCTGCTCTCAAAGTTCGATCCTTGCCGGACAGCTTTGGCCCGGCGAATTCTCCAGCGCTGAAAAATTTGCGGCTCATCGTTCACGTGCTGGTCGGTGGAAACTGTTCCACCGGACTATCCTTAACCAGTTCTGAAGAACCATAATTAAGGAATAACTAATTTAGTTGACTCTAAGGATGCCTGAGCGGATTCTGCTGCTGGGTTAGGCTCATCGGCCGTCGTTTGGCTGATGCTCGGGTGGCGGCAGTAAAGTGTATGAGTGTTTCCGCGGACGTGGGGATCATCGGCAGTAAGACCATGCCGAAACGGGGGCGTGGGGCAGCTCCGGGGAAGGCGGCGGAGAAGCCTCCTTTTCTGGTGCCCGTGCTGTCGGCCGCCCAGAAGCGGATCTGGAAGCTAGGACTTGCCTGCTGGTCGGTAACGTTCGGATTTTTCTGGTTCTGGTGGCTGCAGCCCGGGCACATCGAACACGTTATCCCATACATGCTGGCGACATTGACGCTCGTATGGCTGACATTCATGCCGATGTATTTTCTCTTGAACGTGCATGCGATGAAAAAGCCGTCCAGGCTTCACACGATCCCGAAGCATTCGCGTGTCGCGATGGTGGTGACCAAGGCTCCGTCAGAGCCGTTTTCCGTGGTTGCGCGAACCCTCGAGGCAATGCTGGCGCAGGACTGCCCGCATGATACCTGGCTGGCCGACGAGGACCCGTCCGAGGAAACGATTGCCTGGTGCGATGCCCATAACGTCATGATTTCGACGCGGCGCGGGCGGGAAGATTATCACCGCAAGGTGTGGCCCCGCCGGACGCGCTGCAAAGAGGGAAACCTGGCCTTCTTCTACGACCACTATGGTTATGAACGCTATCACTTCGTCGCTCAGATGGACGCGGACCACGTCCCGACACCAACCTATCTCAGGGAAATCCTGGTCGCCTTTGCCGACCCGGCGGTTGGCTATGTATCGGCGCCGAGCATATGCGACAACAATGCCGCTGAAAGCTGGTCGGCACGCGGCCGGCTGTTCCCGGAAGGGATGTTCCACGGACCTTTGCAGTCCGGCCACACGGGCGACGGAACGCCGCTCTGCATCGGCTCGCACTATGCCGTGAGAACCGCAGCGCTCAAGCAGGTCGGCGGCCTTGGCCCGGAACTGGCCGAAGATCACTCGACGTCCATGCTGTTCATTGCGGCTGGTTGGCGCGGTGTGCATGCCATAGACGCCATTGCCCATGGCGACGGCCCGCAAACCTTTGGCGATCTTGTCACGCAAGAGTTCCAGTGGTCGCGGAGCCTGATGACGATCATGCTCGAATACTCGCCCATATACCTTTCCAAGGTATCGCCACGGCTGAAATTCCAGTTCCTGTTCCGCCAGCTCTGGTATCCGCTTTTCGCCGTATTTTCGCTTCTCATGTACATCATGCCGATATACGCGCTTCTTACGGGTCAGAATTTCGCCAATGTGACGTATATTGACTTCCTTCTATACTATGCGCCGAACTCGATTTCGCTGATTGTGCTGGTGATGCTGTTGAAGTCCTTCGGGCTGTCGCGCCCACTGACCGCCAAGACGATCAGTTGGGAGGGAATGTTGTTCTCATTTTTCGCTCGTTGGCCGTGGGTGCTGGCGGGCACGCTGTCGTCGATCCGCGATTATCTGACCAAGTCGTTCGTCGATTTTCGCGTTACCCCCAAGGGCAGTGGCCCGAAAAACCTGCTGCCTGCCCGCGTTATTGTTCCCTATGTGGTGCTTGCAATGGGAGCTTCGCTGCCGGTCCTTCTTGTAGACCGCGCCTCGGACGCCGCCGGCTTCTACTGGTTCGCTGCCTTCAATGCGTTCGTCTACGGATTGCTTGTGGTCGTGATCATCACCAGGCACCTCGTGGAGAACAAAATTTCGTTGCGTTGCAATGCCACGAAACTCGCCTTGCAGACCTCGCTCGCTGGCGTTGCGCTCTTCGTCCCGGGCGCCGCGTTCTGTGACCGCGGCCTGGAAGGCATATATGGGCTCCAGCAGGGGGCAGGCGGTATGCGCATCGTCAGCGTGGCCTACCCGGTTTCCGGAGCCGGGCGCGGCGGGAGCGGAACCCGCACATTCCATCTTGACCCCGCCTGGAATCCGCCACGCTGACGCCGACAGGCGTCCGTGCGCAAACAACTCCCCTGAACCGCATTTGCCTTGATAGCCGGCCGGCAAGCTGTAGCAGGGCCAGACACGGGCCCAAAAGGTCAAATTTTAATAATATCCGGTCGAGTGCCGAAAGACCGCGCTCATCATATCGTTTGCATGATATTTAATAAGTCTCCCCTAATATACAGCTCATGATGTGAGTGGCGATGGGTCACTCGCGTGGTGCGGAAAGCAAATAAGAGCAATATATCTCCGCGCTCCAGCGACTTGTATTTCATGGCAGGGGATAGCGATGAACAAAATAATGGAAAGAGGGGCAAGGCTCGGCAAGAAACATGCCTGTGCATTTGCCGCGGTTGCATTGATCTCGATGATGTCCGGTTGCCAAAGCATGGATGCCACCAAGACGAGCTCGATCGGCACCAAGCCCGTGGTTCATTCGCTTGGCCAGAGGGTGCACTACGCCAAGGACAAGCGGCTGCATCTGATCAACCGCAAACCGCTCACCAAGATGACCAACGTGACGCGTACGAGGGAGGAGGCCTATGCGGCCTTCGTGCGGCCGCAGCGGGTCGGCAGGCCGGCGACGGTGAAGGTCTCCTACAGTCTGGGCAATGGCGGCCCGCTCCTGGGTCATTCGCCCTGGATATGTGGTCCGAGCGGTTTCGGCCAGCGCGCCAGCTGCCGTTCGCGTTACTAAGCCATCAGACCTGAAGCGCGGCCGATTTGACTGCTGCCGGGTCTTTGCCGGGGGGGCGCGAGTGGAGGGCGGGAGGTTTGCGCAGACGTTGCGCTTTGCCTCTTGCCCTCCAACCGCCATGCGTTCGTTAGGCGCGGACCTCCGTGGCATTCCGATCAGGTCACGATGGTCGGCCCGGGGCGTGCCAGCCGTCATTGTCGCCGGCCGGCGGCCGTAGCCGCGCGACATAGGCCGATGCTCCGTTCGCCTCGTGATAGACGCGTGCCAGCATTTCCGCCAGCACGCCCGACGTCACCATCTGCACCCCGGCGATGAGCAGGAAGAAGCCGGTGAACAGCATCGGGCGCGTTCCGATGTCTTCGGCGAAAAACAGCTTCAGGCAAAGCAGGTAGGCAAGGATCAGCGAACCCAGCGCGCCAAGCACGATGCCGATGCCGCCGAAGAAATGTCCCGGCCGTGTGCGATAGCGCATGAAGAAGTACATGAACACCAGATCGAGCACGACCCTGAAGGTGCGCGAAATGCCGTATTTGGACTGGCCGTGGATGCGGGCATGGTGCGTCACCACCTCCTGCGCGATGCGTCTCGGGGTCGTCACCGTGGCCAGCCATGCCGGGATGAAGCGGTGCATCTCGCCGTAGAGCTTGACGCTGCGGATGACGTTGCCGCGATAGACCTTAAGGCTGCAGCCATAGTCCTTGAGGCGCACGCCGGTGACGCGCGCGATCAGCGCGTTGGCGATGCGCGAGGGCAGCCTGCGCATGAAAAACCCTTCCTGGCGGTCCTTGCGCCAGCCGACCACCAGGTCGAGATCCTCGCTCAGCAGGCGATAGACCATGCGCGGAATGTCGTAGGGATCATTTTGCAGGTCGCCGTCGATCGTGGCGATGACGTCGCCGCGCGCCGCGTCGATGCCGGCCTGCATCGCGGCGGTCTGCTTGTAGTTGCGCACCAGCTCGACCGCATGCACATGCGAGCCGTAATGCACTGCAAGGCGCCTGATCTCGCTCACCGTCGCGTCGGTGCTGCCGTCATCGACCAGCACGACCTCCCAGGGCTGGTCGTAGCCTTCCATCGCCTGGTGGATCCGTGCCAGCAGCGGCTCGACATTTTCGGCCTCGTTGTACATGGGGACGACGATGGACAGCGTATGGTTCGGCATTACCGCGCCGTCAGGCAGTCCCGAAGCAGGGATGGGCAATACGTTCATTGGGATGGCTTCCTTGCAGGTCCGACAGCCGGATTTCCCGGCAGCGTCGATTTCGAGGGAAACAGCCAGGCGATCGCACCCGTGGCGATTGCCGAGCAGAAGATGAACAGGTGCAGCGCCAGCGCCGCCTGCAAGCCATTCTTCATCGTGATTCCGGAGGTGAGCAGCGCCGCCGCTGCTCCCGCTTCATAGGTGCCGAAGCCGGCGACGCCTTGCACCGGCAGTATGGCGGCTCCTTCGGCCCCAACGACGCCTGGAAAGGCGGTCGAAAAGGATGTCCCCAGCAGCATTGCCAACAACCATCCCTGCACAGTGAGCTTCAGCGACCAGTTCGCGATCGTCCACCACCAGCCATAGCGCGAGCGTCCGGTTGCTTCGGTGAACACATCTCGGAGCTTGCCGAGCTTCGCCACGATCTTGCCGCGGCCGGCCCAGTCATGCGGCGCACGCGCCCAGCGCGGCAGGTACCAGGCGGCGGTGATCAAGACGGCCCCGCCCGCAATCCTAATCGCCGGATGCAGGCCCGGCCATACAGCCAGGGCCAGCACGCCGACGACGAAGGCGTCCTGCAGCCTGAACCACAGCAGTGAGGCGCTGGCGCGCATGATCGGTATGCCGAAGACCTGGCGCAGGAGCAGGGGAAAGGCCGTCTCGCCGCCGCGAAAGGGCACGACGTTGATCATCGCATTGTGGATCAGAATGACGCGCAGGCAGGCGCCGAAGCGGCCATGCACCTCGTCGCGGAACTCGTCGCAGACGCGCAGCGCACGCAAGACATAGGTGGCGAAGAACGCGATCGTCGCCACGGCGAAGGTGCCGGGCGTGATGCGGGCAAAGGCGTCGCCGACCATGCGCCAGCGCGAGTCGCTGGCGAGCCAGGCCAGCAGGGCCAGCGTCACAATGATCGAAATCGCTCGTTTCAACAATTCCTCCGGTCGCAACCGTCGAATTCCGCCAGCCGTAGAGATATTTGACCTTGCTGGCCGGCTTGTCTCGCTTAGCTTGCTGCGTTGGGCAGGCGAGGGCGGGTCGGCAAGGTCGCTGACCGTCGCCGGATTTCCAACGTTTGCCTGATCCCCAGCCCATAAGCCCAACGGCCTGACCAGATCAAGGCCGGCTGATTTCATAAATCAGGAGGTTGTCCGAATCCAGCCGCTTGGTCCCGATCTTGTTGAGATAGTCGATCACCCCGTCATGATGCTCGATGAACGGCCGTTTCTGACTGTCTTCGGCATCCTTTGCCACGCCGAACCAATCCGCGCCTTGCGTGCGAAGTTCCTCAAGCTGTGCTATCGCGATGGCATCGTCCTCGACGAACCTGGACCACTCCACGTCGCCGCCACCAGGCGGAAACACCCACCCGCGCGCCCTGCTGTAATAGACTGCGACGGGATCTCCCACCTCCGGAGCGATGGCCACGACAAGATCGCCAGGTTGGGCCCTGCGCGCCAACTCGTCGCCAAGCAACTTTCCATTCATGGCGAAGGGCGCCTTCATCGTCCGGACGAGAGGAAAAGTCGACCAGACAAGCATAGCGGCCACGATGCAAATCGACCGCAGAATTACCCCAGGAGACGGAACGGTTTTGGCTCCAAGCGTCGCCAGGACGACCGCGCCACGGCCGCAAAACATCGCAAATGGCACATGGAATATATGATAGTTCCATGGATTGGTCGTGATCTCACGTGCCGCAGCGAAATAAACAACAGAGGCCGCTGCAAGCCATATGAAAGGTATGGCCGAAAGAGCGCGTTCTTTCGATTCCGCGACTGGCTGGGGCGGCATCCAGAATCCGACCGCTATCAAAATCATGAACGGATAGCCGTAAAACCACCAGACCGACGTGTTCCAAACAGATTTGAAATAGAAATCGTTGTTGGAAAATGCCCAGAATCCAGAATCCCAGATGTATCCGCTGCCCGCGACATGAAACGGCGGATAGGTTCGCCCGAGATAAATGGCCCAGCTGTAGTAAGCGCCGATGACGAACAGGCTGACCAGTCCGCTTATGAATACTTTGGCCGCATGCTTTCGCCGATTTTGCAAAAGCCAGCAAACCATCAGATAGAATATGACGCCTCCAGCAGCCAAACCCGGTGGTTTTGCAAGCACACCGAGGGAAAAGCTGGCTGTGGCGAAGGGGAGCAGCCACGCGCTGCCTCCCGTCCAGTATTTCGTGAAAAGCCAGACGCCCAAGGTTACCAGAGCCAGCATCGAGGGGTCGGGAAGAAACGAGCTGTCGATCATGATCGCCGCCGGCATCAGCGCATAGGCAAGTGCCGCGGCGTGGGCGTGCGTCTCGCCCCAGCATAACGCCGTTAGTCTGTGCAGTGAAAGCACCGTCACCAAGCCGAAAAGGGCCGCAATCATGCGGCCGAACCAGTCGTGCCAGCCAAAGAGTTGGTAGAGTATGGCGGTCAGATAGCTGACGATCTGGAACTCGCGGCCCTGATAGCTTGGCCCGGGCCCGGTCCAGCTGACCTCGGGGAAGAAGATGTTCCAGCTGCGCTGCTGGAAATTGTCGGCCATCATCGCGGTACTTGTTTCGCGCCAGCTGAAGGCATCGACCAGCGGCAAGGTTATGTTGTGGAACCTGAACAGGATCGCAATGAACAGTATCCCCAGCAAGATCGCCATGTTGAGGCTCACGGTATTGCGAGCAGTCGTTTCCCGGACGGTCGACTGCTGCCGGTATTGCTGACCTTCGGCCTGGTTCAATTCCGGGTCGCCCGCCATTTGAAACCGCGTCCTCCCTGACGTCTGCGGATGTTGCTTTTGAGTGCGATTGCCAGAGTTGGGCAGAGCATATGACACATTTCTTAATTTTGACGACAGCGGGATGCGCACATCTGGAACGGTTGTTGTCCGTCCGCTCGCAAAGGTTGACATCACCGTTCTCGCGACTGTTAAATAGTTCATACGGCTGTCAGAGCGATGATAGTGCTATCTTGGGCAAAACGGGCATGCGAACGCCAATTGTACTGACAGCTCTGACCGGATTGCCACCGCATGGTGTCGACCGTCGACGCAAACATTGTCGGTTCGCAACTTGTATGCAACTCATGTTTCTCCTGGCCCTCTGCGGCCAGACGGCGCTTTCGGGAACGGCGCATGCGGCTGCCGCCAAAGACGGCAGACCAGCGGGAACGGTCATCGCACCGGCTCCAACTGCCTACGAGCTGCAGCTTCTTTATGCCGACCGCACATGGATATGGAAAAACGGCGCGGCCTTTTTCGCGCAGGGCAATCGACGTCTCCAGGCCTGGACGTCCGGGCAGGACACCGCGTCTGTCGCGGAGGGCAGATGGCTGGTGACCAAGGACGGCAAGATGTGCATGGAGCTCGCCTGGCGATCGAAGGGCTACACCGGCGAGCAGCACCGCACCTGCTACAGCCACCGCATTCAGGGCCGGAATATCGAGCAACGCAAGGATCCGGACGGGGAATGGTACGGTTTCAAGCGATCTCCCGAGGATCCTTCCGACGAATACAAGAAATTCGAAGCAGGCGACACCAAGGGCGCGCAGTTCGAAGTGACCCGCAAGCTGGTCGATGCCAAAAAGTAGGCCGCTTCCGGCCGCGCTGAGATGGCCTGGCTGTTCTCCCCGTGCGCCTGTTGTGGAACCCGCGAATCGCTTATGGTTGAGTGGCTCGGCAGGCGCGATCGGCGCGCCGATCGCATTTAATCGCATTCAATTGCATCACCCGGACGACAAGACGATGGCCTGCCATACGGTTTTGATGAAATTTAATAATTAGTGATATCTAATATAACGTGTGATGTGCGAGTGGTCACTCATGCGGCGTGGAAGCGGCCCAAGTATAGTATGTCGCAATGCGCCCCTGGCTTATACTTGATAGCAAGGGACAGAGGATGAGAAATTCCGCGAGCGTATTTCGCTCAAGCAAGAATGTCGTATCTATTGCCGCGGCTGTGGCGCTGAGCTCTATGGTTGCAGGTTGTCAAGGTATGGACGCGACTGAAACCGGTTCGGTCCTTATCAGGCCCATCGTCCACCCGGTCCGCAGTCAGCCCGCGGTCCAGCCCGTGCAGGCCAGATTTCTCGTGCGCTCGCTCCGGGCCGACCTCCCGATCCAGATGACAAGCACAATAGGGACCGAAAGTGCCTACGCCTTTGCACCGCCGCAACGGATCAAAGCCAGCACGCCGGCGCCGGTGAACATCTCGTTCAATCCGGGCGATGGCAGCACGTTCTCGGGCGGCTCGCCTTATATCTGCAGCCCTAGCGGATTTGGCCAGCGCGCGAGCTGTCACCCCCGCTATCTCTGACCCGTCGGGCGACGACCGGCGCTGCCGCCCTCACTGGCGGCAGTTTCATGGGCCTGGTCTTCAGTCCGAAAAAGGGAGCGGCCGTCCTGACAATCGTATCGATGTCTGAAAGCTCCGGCACAAAGCCAAGATGTTCGCGTGCGCTTCCCGGGTCGGCGTAGAGCTCCGCCGGATCTCCGGGGCGTCGGCTCCTGAACACTGCCGGAACCGGCCTCGACGTCATTCGGCCGACCGCCTTGACAATCTCCTTGATGGAGACGCCCCGCCCTGTGCCGAGATTGACCGCAAGGCTTCGCCCGCCACCCTCGAGATGCATGAGCGCTTTCAGGTGGGCGCGGGCCAGATCGGTGACGTGGATATAATCCCTTACGCAAGTGCCGTCCGACGTGTCGTAGTCGGTGCCGAAAACCTCGATCGCGTCGATGATGCCCGATGCGGCCATGAGCACTCTGGGAACCAGATGGGTTTCCGGCGAATGCCACTCACCGAGCTCGCCATCGGGATCGGCGCCACAAGCGTTGAAATAGCGCAGGATCGCAAATTTCATTCCGTACGCGGACGCATAGTCGCCGATGATCTGTTCGCCCATCAGCTTGGAGCGCCCATAGGGGCTGATCGGATTTTGCGAGGAGGTCTCGCGGACCGGCAACGCCTCCGGCACGCCGTAGGTCGCACAGCTGCTGGAGAAGATGATGTTTTCAATCGAACTCGCGCGTGCGGCATCGAGCACCGCGATGGTGCCGGTCACATTGGTCGAATAATATTCGGCCGGCTCGCGAACGGACTCTCCGACATAGGCCAGCGCCGCAAAATGGATCACGGCCGTCGGCCGGTGCGTTTCCATCGCCCGCCGCAGTGCATCCCGATCCCGGATATCGCCGACGACAAGCGGCCCCCAGGCGACGGATCTCTCATTGCCGCGGCTCAGATTGTCGAAAACCACCGGCATGTAGCCGGCGGCGGCCAACTGCTTGCAGGTGTGGCTGCCGATGAAGCCGGCTCCACCCGTCACCAGGACCGCCGGCCGGCTCATGAAGCAGCAGCTCCTCTGGCGGTGTGACTTCCGTAGAGCAGGGTATCAAAATACTCGACGGTACGCGCGAGCCCCTGGCTCAAGCTGATTTTCGGCTCCCAGCCGAGATTGGCCCTGGCAAAGGAGATGTCCGGCTTGCGTTGCCTGGGATCGTCGACGGGCAGCGGCCGATGCACGATCTTCGATCGGGCGTTGGTGTAATCGACGACCAGCGTCGCCAGTTCCATGATGGTGAATTCGGCAGGGTTGCCGAGATTGACCGGGTGGGCGGGCGCGCTCGGCGCATTCATCAGCCGGATAAAGCCCTCGATCAGGTCGTCGGCATAGCAGAAGGAGCGCGTCTGCTGGCCGCTGCCATAGACGGTCAGGTCCTCGCCGCGCAGCGCCTGGACGATGAAGTTCGAAACCACACGTCCATCGTCGGGCTGCATGCGGCGACCGTAGGTGTTGAAAATGCGGGCGACACGAATATCGAGACCATAGGTTCTCGAATAATCGAAGAACAGGGTTTCGGCCGAGCGCTTGCCTTCGTCGTAGCAGGAGCGCGGCCCGTGCGTGTTGACGTTGCCGAAGTAGCTCTCGGGCTGTGGATGCACGAAGGGATCGCCATAGACTTCGGACGTCGAGGCCTGGAATATCTTGGCCTTGTTCTGTCGCGCGAGTTCCAGAAGGTTCAGCGAGCCAAGCACGCTTGTCTTGAAGGTGTGGATCGGATCTGCCTGGTAGTGCGGCGGAGAGGCTGGGCAGGCGAGATTGTAGATCTCGTCGCACTGAAGGTCCGAAGGCAGTGCATCGACGATGTCGTGCTCGATGCAGCTGAAGCTCGGATTGCGCTGAAGGGCATTGAGATTGTATCTTTTGCCGGTGTGGAAATTGTCCAGCGCGACAACGTCGTATCCGTCCCGCAAAAGACGTTCGCACAGATGCGAACCTAAAAATCCCGCTCCTCCGGCGACAAGGGCGCGTCGTCGGCTTTGGCTGGCGTCCTTTTGGCTGCCGGATTCCAGTTTCAGAACCTTGACAAGCTTAGTCATGCTTTCCTCATACGCACCGAACACGCTACCGCCGGGCCGGGACAAAGCATCGCCCGGCCACGTTCCTGAGAACGTGGCAAACCTCCGCATCTGCGGAACCGCCATCACTGATGTGCGTCAATTGTTCTTGGCTTTCGCGAAGCTGGTGCGACTACACAACCTCCGTGCTGCCGCTCAGCATTCTCCGCGCCCCGAAATCGCGATCACACGCCCGGTGTCACCATCGATTGCTCGCCCAAATTGCACATCCCAACGCATCGAAAATATACCTGTGGAAATTATAGTCAACTAAATTAGCAATTCCTTAACCAAATGCGCTCGCGAATGGTTAATCATGAAAGCGGCTACGGCCTCTCGGACCGAAGCATGGCGCACAAGGCAAATCCTGTTTATGAATCAGCATATTGGCTCGATCGACGTCAATATGTTGCCGGACGCGGCAAGCTGTCCCTTGAGGTAGAATCAAAACCTGACAGCAAGAACGGCCAAGAATGAGCCGACAGCAATATTCAGCGCGGCGCGCGAAATACACGGCTTAATTTTTGAGCGCATAGGTAGAACGTTATCGGCATTGTTGCGCAGCCACGCCGCCAAGCTGGTTGCGCTCGCACCCCGCACGGTCCACCTCCAGGGTGGCTGCCGCAACTGGCCATCGCCTTTTGGCCGTCGGGGCGCTATTGGCAAGGTCACGATACGCCATGGTGATGTGAATGCGCTTTCTGTTTGTCCTGATCCTGCTTGTCGGCGCCGGCGTCGGTGTCATCTATCCCTGGGCGATGAGCAATTTCTCCGGGCACGAGATCGGCACCTGGCGGGTCTATGAGCAAGGCCGTTTCAAGCCGCTGACGGTGCCGCTCTCCGGCCGCGATGCGCCGGTGCGGGTGCTGGTCGACCTGACCGCAAGAGCCGAGCGCATCGTCTCGCAGCAGCGCACCGTGCTGACGCTGACCGCCGCCAGCAATGGCCGCACGGTGCTCGCCTCGACGCTGCAGTTCAACCATTCCGACAATCCTCGCCAGGCCAGCCCGCAACTGCCCGACAAGATCTTTCGCGACGAGGCCGGCGTCATCGCGACCGTCAGCCCGGGTCCCTACGTCTTCACCGTCGGACCGGGTGATGCCGACGACATACCGATGCGGGCTGTCGATCTCATCCTGCGCTCCGGCGCAGGCGAGATCGACAGCCGTGCACGGCCGGTCGGCTTCGCGCTGATGGCGATCGGCCTGATCGGATTTTTGCTGACCTTGCGCACTCGAGGCGGTCGGCCGGAAAATCCGAACTCTCAGCCGCCACCGCCGCGCTGGGGCAGGGGCTGATGCATGTCGCCCAAAAGTGTGCAGCGGTTTTGGGACAACGACATGCATAACGGCACAAAACGATGAACTACCGCCACGCCTACCATGCCGGGAATTTCGCCGACGTCGTCAAGCATGTCGTGCTGACGCGCTTGCTCGAGTATCTGAAGCAGAAGGACAAGGCGTTTCGGGTCGTCGACACCCATGCCGGCATTGGCCGCTACGATCTGTCGTCGGCCGAAGCGCAGAAGACGGGTGAGTGGCAAGGCGGCATCGGCAGGCTGATCGATGCCCCGTTTGCCGCGCCGGTGGCAGCACTGCTCGCGCCTTATCTGGAGACAATACGGTCGCTCAACCCTGAGGGTGGCATCCAGAAATACCCGGGCTCGCCGTTGATTGCGCGCCATCTCATGCGCAAGCAGGACAGGCTGACCGCGATCGAGCTGCACCCCAAGGATGCCGCGAGGCTGAGGATGTTCTTTGCCGGCGATTTCCAGGCCCGGATCATCGAACTCGATGGCTGGCTGGCGCTCGGCGCCCATCTGCCGCCGAAGGAGAAGCGCGGCCTTGTTCTCATCGATCCGCCATTCGAGGAAGCGGGTGAGTTCGATCGCCTCGTCGACGGGCTCATAAGGGCGCACAAGCGCTGGCCAGGCGGCATCTACGCGCTCTGGTATCCGATCAAGGACCGCAAGGCGATCATCGCTTTCCGCAAGGCGCTGAAGCAATCGGGCATCCCGAAGCTGCTCGACATCGAATTCGAGATCAGGCCGGCCTCTTCGGAACCCAGCCTCGACGGCAGCGGTCTGCTGGTGGTCAATCCGCCGTTCACGCTGGAGGGCGAGTTGCGGACGCTGCTGCCGGCCCTGCACAGGCTGCTTGCGGTGGGGCGGCCGGCGCACTGGTCGTTGGAATGGCTGGCCGGCGAGCAGGCTTGAGGCGGGCTCATTGACGACCCGGGACCCGCGCTCTTTTGGATCCGGGCATGAACGTGCCAGAGCCATTCCGGTGCCGTGTAAATTCGGCTTTGGTCAAAAAGCAGTTTCAAACTGGGAAACCATTGTCAACGCAACCGCTTGACCGCCGCCGAGCGAATCCGCACAGTGCGCACAATCGACCTTGAGAGGCTGCCATGACTCGCTTCGCCAAATCCGCTCTTGCCGCCCTGATTTCGCTCTGCACCCCGCTTGCCGCGCCTCTCGGTATCACCCAGACCGTGCAGGCCGCCGATCTTACGGTCTATTCCGATGAAGACAGCGGGGTCTGCGGTCAGCCTTGGGTACTGAACAAGATCACCAGCCGCTTTTCCTATCAGGTGCATCACGTGCCGCATCTGCCGGATGTGCAGATCACCGATTTCCGGCGCATTCACCAGCATCGCTATCTGGCGGCCGACGATACCTGGCCGATCGGTCGCCGTTATTGCGGGGCCACCGTCAGCCTGTCCGACGGCCGCGATCGCACCATCTGGTACCTGATCGAGGAAGGCCAGGGCTTTGCCTCGATCGGCGACAATGTCGAATTCTGCGTCTCGGGCTTCGACCGCTGGATGGTCTACAACGGCCGCTGCCGCATTCTGCGCTAAACCCGGTTTCCCCTTCCAATCTCTTTCGCGCCTGTGGCTTGATCGGCTGCAGGCGTTTTTCGTGCTGCGTTGACAGCTGGCGCGATCCGTCGCATAGATATGAGACAGACCTGTCTCATCACTCGGTATGCGCCATGACACCATCGCCCGTTTCCGATAAGCGCCAGCACGTCGTTGAAACGGCCTACGTGCTGTTCAAGCGCGCCGGTTTCCATGCGACGGGTATCGACCGGATCATCGCCGAAGCCGATGTGGCCAAGATGACGATGTATCGCCACTTCCCCAGCAAGGACGAATTGATCGTCGAGGTGCTCGACTATCGCGCTATGCGTTTCGACCGCCAGCTCGACCGGCTCGCCCAGGAGGGCATTCCGCCGGAACAGAAAATCGGAAGGATCTTTGACTGGCATGCACGCTGGTTCCGCAGCGCCGATTTCCATGGCTGTCTGTTCGCACATGCATTGGCCGAGTTCGGCGATCCCGGGCATCCGGTTTTCAAGGCCGTTGTCAGGCAGAAGAACGGCCTCAAGCGGCGCATGCGGTCTATCCTCGAAGAGATGATGCCGCGCGGCCGCGCCGAAAGCGTGGCGGCGACACTGCTTATGCTGATCGAAGGTGCGACCTTGCTGGCGCAGATGGGGCCGGCCGACGCCGCCATTCGCGACGCCCGCAAGGCGGCCATGGGCATCGTCGCTGCTTCGCGTGAGTCCCAATGAGCCCGCTGGTCGTCGGGCTCGCATTGTTTGCGGCGATCCTGCACGCAACCTGGAACGCGTTCCTGCGCACGGGGGCCGACAGGTTGTGGACCGTCACCGTCATGAGCTTTTCCAGTACGGCGCTCGCCATCCCCTTAGCCTTCTTCCACGCCGTTCCGGCCGCGCCGGCCTGGTCTTACATTGTGCTCTCGGCCTGCCTGCAGGTTGGCTACAGTTTGTTTCTGGTGGCCGCCTACAGATATGGCGAGCTGGGACAGGTCTATCCGATCGTTCGCGGCAGCGTGCCGCTGCTCGTCACGCTCGGCGGGTTCTTCCTGGCCAACCAGCAGCTCACTCTGCCGCAGACCATCGGTGTCGCGCTGGTCGCGGGCGGCATCATGGGCCTTTCTCTCGGAAGGGGCAGGGCCGCCACGACATCGATACTCTATGCGCTGGCAACGGGAGCGATCATCGCCGCCTACGCGACGGTCGATGCGCTCGGCGTTCGGGCGGCAGGAAACGCCGGCGCCTATACCGCATGGGTGCTGCTGATCTACGGCGCGTTGCTGCCGGCGGCCTTCGTCGCCTGCCGTGGCCGGCTCACAGTCGACCTGGGTGCGCCGGAAACCTGGAAGGCGCTGGGCGGCGGCCTGTTTGCACTTCTGGCCTACGGTGTCGTGGTCGCGGCCTTCGCGCTCGGACCGGCCGGTCCGATCACCGCGATCCGCGAAACCAGCGTCGTCTTCGCGGCCTTCATCGGACGTCTGTTCCTCGGCGAGGTGCTGACGCCGCGGCGGGTCGGCGCCTGCGCCATCGTCGCGCTCGGCGCCATCTGCCTCGGCTATCAGCCGTGACGGAAATGCGCATCGCGCAGTTTCTCGATTTTCCTGATGGCGCCGACAGGTAAACCGGCTAGTCTGGACTCCCGAGAGCGGCATTACCCTCGGGAGTTTTCATGGATCTCGCGACCTCGCTTGCCTTTGCGGCCGCCTTCTTCGTGTTCGCTGCCAGCCCGGGTCCGGACAACATGACGATCGTCGCGCGCACAATCTCCAATGGCGCCGCGTCGGGCATCGCCTACGGTGCCGGCACCGTGGTCGGCATCCTCATCTTCCTGATCCTCGCCGCCTTCGGCCTGTCGATCGTCGCCGCCAAGATGGCGATCGTCATGACGGTGCTTCGCTATGGTGGAGCGGCCTATCTGGTCTGGACGGGCATCAGGCTGTGGATGGCGGCGCCCGTCATTCCCGAACTGCAGCCCATCTCAGGACGGCGAGGGCTGTTGATGATTTTTGCCACCGGCATCGCGCTCAATCTTGGCAATCCGAAAATGCCGTTGTTCTACATTGCGCTGTTGCCTAGCGTCGTCGGCGCATCGCTCGACGCAGGTCATCTCGGTGTGCTGATGATGGTGATCGTGGCCGTCGAGGTCGTGGTGATCGGCGGTCATGTCGTCCTCGCCGGTCGCGCCCGCAGCCTGTTGCGCACACCAAGGATCGTACGCCGGGTGAACCGCGCGGCGGGCGGTGTGATGATCGGCGCCGGCGTTGCCGTTGTTGCCGCGCGCTGAGCGGATTGCCCAGTCATCACGCTATTTCCTGCGCGCCGCCGCCTCGGCCTGATCGAGGATCTTGCGCAGGAATGCGGCATGGCCGCGGAACGCGCGCCGTCCGCTCGTCGTCGCCCTGACGCGCGTCTGCGGCCGGCGGCCGACGAACAGCTTTTCGATGTCGACATAACCAGCCCTGGCCAGCGTATCGAGATGCGCACCGAGATTGCCGTCGGTGACGTCCACGATGGCTTTCAGCCCGGTGAAATCCAGCGTTTGCCGCCTTTCCAGCATGCTCAGCGCCGCCATGATCCTGAGCCGAGTACTCTGGTGGATGATTTCGTCGGCACTCATCGATTGGCTCCGGCGAAGCCAAGCCGGAGGCCGCCGACAACCATGCTGCCGCCGTGGCGGACCGTCTTGGCAATCTCGAACGGCGACAGCGCCGCTTGCTCCTGTGCGACCGACATTGAAATGCTCCATCATGCTGTACAGAATACTCTGCCATGTAGAGTTATCTGTCAATTCACGAGCAGGCCGGTCTGCGATCGTGCTTGACAAGACGATGCACCGATCGGCTGTCGCATTGCAGTATAGATCGTCCGCCTGCACGAGATGATCGCACCGATGAGGCAGCGGTCATGATATCGGCGGCCGACGATCGACACGCAAAGCTGCTCGCTGATCTTCGGAGCTTCACGAGAGGAGCGCTTCCGCGGAGTGTGGAGAATGTCGGCGACACATTCTAGCCAATGGTCGAAGATCAGAAGTGAATTTCTGCGACGATCAGCACGATCATGTGCCGATCGTAACCGAAATTTAAGCTGCGAAAATCAGTCTATTGCTTCGCTGGCTAGCAAGCCGCGAGTCAGATATGCATGAGCGCGCCGGGTCATTACGGCCGTCGGCACAAAGGAAGGGGCATCGCATGGCTAAGCAGTCATCCAAAGCGCCGGCGTCCAAGGCACCGGCAAAGAAAGCACCCGCAAAAGCAGCGACGGCAAAGGTCGCAGCTGCAGTGAAGAAAGCAGCACCCGCTGCCAAGCCGAAGGCCGCGGCGGCCAAGGCAAAAGCAGCACCGGCCAAGAAGCCGGCAGCGAAAGCTGCGGCGAAACCGGCAGTGAAGAAGGCGGCACCCGCCAAGGCAGCGGCAAAGCCGGCTGCCAAGGCGGCACCGGCCAAGAAGCCTGCAGCGAAAGCCGCGGCGAAACCCGCAGCGAAGAAGGCAGCACCTGCCAAGAAACCGGCTGCCAAGGCTGCACCAGCCAAGAAGCCGGCTGCCAAGGCTGCTCCGGCAAAGAAGGCTGCGGCAGCGAAATCTTCAGCGCCGGTGAAGAAAGCGGCACCTGCGGCCAAGCCGAAGGCAGCGCCCGCGAAGGCCGGCAAGAAGTAGTCGCGCTTCCCTCGCCGGGGGCGGTGCCTAAACAGTCAAGGGCGGGTGCCTCACAGGGCGCCCCGCTCGTTGTTTAGGCAGTCGGAAGGCGAGAACAGAGGCGGACGGAGGATATCTTTTCGCAGCTCCCAGGACTTCGCCATAGGGCGGAGTCCGGTGGGGCTTTTTTCGTGTCATTCATGCGGGTGATGAACATCGGCGCGAGGCTCTTCGGTCTTGCCAGTCGGCTGGCGGCTTCGCGCGATCCCGGCAACCCGGCGGCCATGGTGACGAAGCACCGTCTTCATGGAGCGCTCGCTAAACGGCCCTGTCCGATGCGTCGCTCGCTGGCGGTTGGGTTTTCCGCTTCTGGCCATTGCCCGATCGCGCCCGATCGGTCAACACTGCCGGCCTGCAAAACAGGAAACGGATCATGCCCAGACTGCTCTATGCGTCGTCTTCTCCCTACAGTTCCAAGGTACGAATGGCGGCAGCCTATGCCGGCATCGCTGTCGATCTGGTGCCGATCAAGACCGAGGAGAAGCCGGCCGACTTGATGATCGCCAACCCGCTCGGCAAGATTCCGGTTCTGGTGCTCGACGACGGTCGCTCCATCCATGACAGTCGCGCCATCACCCAGCATCTCAACCGTTTGTCGAAGAGCGCGCTTTTTCCACGCAATCCCGACAAGCGGCTCGAGGCGGAAGTGCTGGAGGCATTGGCCGACGGCATTTGCGACTGTGCGCTGTCGATGGTCTATGAACGGCGCACGCGGCCTGAGGAGATGGTCTATCAGCCCTGGCTCGATCGCCAGTGGGCGAAGATCACGGCGGCACTCGACCTGCTCAACGCAAACCCGCCGAAGCTGCCGAAAAAGATCACCGCCGGCCAGATGGCGCTGCGCGCCTGCCTTGGCTATCTCGCGCTGCGCTTTGCCGGGAAATGGGAGAAGGGTCGCGCCCGGCTGACGCGGTGGGCGGCACGCTTCGACGAGAAGTTTCCAGAACTGAAGCC
The DNA here is from genome assembly GCF_000513875.1 of Mesorhizobium sp. WSM1293. NCBI lineage: Bacteria > Pseudomonadati > Pseudomonadota > Alphaproteobacteria > Hyphomicrobiales > Phyllobacteriaceae > Mesorhizobium > Mesorhizobium sp. WSM1293. The sequence continues at coordinate 123,469 of NZ_AZUV01000016.1, forward strand.
CTGCATTCCCGGTTGACCGCCCATTACCCGAATAGATTTACCCGGAAATCACGCGGCATAAAAAAAGCCGGGCGCGAGGCCCGGCTTTTTCGTGTCGTGGCTTGAACGACTTAGAACTTCATACCGACGCCGAAGGTGACGCGGTTGTCGGTGGCCTTGACCTTGCCGATGCCATCGAAGCTCTTGCTGCCGAAGTCGGTGTAACGATACTCGACACGACCGAAGACATTGTCGGTCAGCTTGATGTCGGTGCCGAGACCGGCGGTCCAGCCGAGCAACGTGGCGCGGTCCGAACCGTATACGTCGTCTTCGACCTTCAGGCTTCTTCCGGCGAGACCGCCGGTGCCATAGAGCAGGATTTCCGGGGTCACGGCATAGCCGAGACGGGCTCGCAACGAACCCTCGAAGCCGGCCTTGGAATTGACGCCAGAATCGTCGCCCTTGACGCCGTTGTAGCCGAGTTCGGCTTCAGCGCCGTAGACGAAGTTCTCTTGCTGCCACTGATAGCCGCCGAAGACGCTGCCGACGAAGCCCTTGGTGCCGACGTCAACATTGTCAACACCCAGATCCTTTTCCTTGGTATGGCCGCTGAAGCCATAGCCGACGTTGAGACCGGCGTAGGGGCCGGCCCACGAAGCGACGGGAAGTTCAGCGATCGGCGCAGGTGCCGGCGGCTCTTCCGAAACCACGTCAGCAGCATAGGCAGTTCCGCTGAGGGCGAAGAGCCCGAGCGCAACGGCCAGCGGCCGTGCGAATTTGAGATTGGCTTGCATTGTTCTTTACTCCTTAAGCCACAGGACACAGGCTTGTTTCTCACGATCGCCATCGACCCGTCCGGGGGGTGAAACGGATCTGGCGTTCGTCGGTTCCAAATGTCGTGTCAAAATGCGGCTGAAGCGAACCTGAACTTGGGTCATTCCCCGGCGCAAATGAGGCAGAACCTTGACGTTGCATCTTCGCAACAGCGAAATGGCAGGAACCATCCGGTGCTGCGCTGCACACCGCTTGGTGCAAGGACTCCAGCACCCTATATTGCGGTCGGGCACGCCTGAGTCCAGGGCGGGCCAAGATGCCCAAACGGCCGTTTCGCCACAATGCTGCCCAAGGTGCGAACACCATTTAACGCATGCCGGGCCATATTTCGCCGGCACTGCTTTTTCGGGCCGAAATTGAGGATTGACACCATATGAGCAAAGCCACTGTCACGGCGCTGGTGACGGGCGGGGCCAGGCGGATCGGCAGGGCGATCGTCGAGGATCTCGCCGCGCACGGTTTTGCCGTCGCCATCCATTGCAACCGCTCGCGCAGCGAGGCCGATGCGTTGGCTGCCGAAATCATCGCCGGAGGTGGCCGCGCCGCGGTGGTCGCCGCCGACCTGACCGACATGGACGCCATCGATGACCTTATCGGCGAGGCGCAAGCAGTGCTCGGGCCGCTCTCGCTGCTGGTCAACAACGCGTCGCTGTTCGAGGACGATTCGGTTCTGGATTTCGACTGGCGGGCCTGGGACCGGCACTTTGCCGTCCATGTGAAAGCGCCCGCGCTCCTGGCGCAGAATTTCGCCCGGGCACTACCGGCAGGGCAGGAGGGCCTGATCGTCAACATGATAGACCAGCGCGTCTGGCGGCCGACGCCGCGCTACTTCTCCTATGCACTGTCCAAATCGACGCTGTGGACAGCCACCCAGATGATGGCGCAAGCGCTCGGTCCCCGCGTCCGCGTCAATGCCATCGGCCCTGGGCCGACACTGAAGAACGCGCGTCAGGAGGACAGCGATTTTGCAGCCCAAGTCGATGGCCTGATCCTCAAGCGCGGCCCGGAATTGCCGGAATTCGGCGCCACAATCCGCTATCTCTGGGAAGCGCGCTCGGTCACCGGCCAGATGATCGCGCTCGATGGCGGCCAGCATCTTGCGTGGCAGACGCCCGATGTGACAGGCATGACGGAATGAGTCCTATAGACCACAAAAGCAAGCCGCGCGGCGGCACCGACGATCTGCCTCCCGATATCGACCTCGAGGACGAGGCGGTCGAGGAGATGGTTGAAACCGTCGGTCCCGATGTCGCCTTCACCGCCATCGACTGGACGCCGCATGCCGGCGACGCGGAAGGCATGATCGGTGCCGAGGTGATCCAGACGCTGGTCAAGCGGCTGCCCAACGCGCCCGGCGTCTACCGCATGATGAACGCTGCCGGCGATGTGCTCTATGTCGGCAAGGCACGCAGCCTGAAGAAGCGCGTCACCAACTACGCGCAAGGCCGTTTCCACACCACCCGCATCGGCCGCATGGTGCGCGAGACGTCGACGATGGAGTTCGTCGTCACCCGCACCGAGATCGAAGCGCTGCTGCTCGAAGCCAATCTTATCAAGCGCTTGCGGCCGCGATTCAACGTCCTGATGCGCGACGACAAGTCGTTTCCCTATATCCTCTTGACCGGCGACCATGTCTCGCCCGGCATCTACAAGCATCGCGGCGCGCGCTCGCGCAAAGGCGATTATTTCGGTCCCTTTGCTTCGGCCGGTGCCGTTGGCCGCACCATCAACTCGCTGCAGCGCGCCTTTCTGCTGCGCAGTTGCACCAACTCGTTCTACGAGAACCGCACGCGGCCATGCCTGCTTTATCAGATCAAGCGCTGCGCCGGCCCCTGCACCGGCGAGGTCTCGCACCAGGACTATGCCGAGCTGGTCAATGAGGCGAAGGACTTCTTGTCCGGCCGCAGCCAGAAGGTGAAGACGGAAATCTCGGCCGCCATGCAGCAGGCGTCGGAAGCTCTCGATTTCGAGCGCGCCGCGATCTATCGCGACCGGTTGGCGGCCCTGTCGCATGTGCAGAGCCACCAGGGCATCAATCCGGCGACCGTCGACGAAGCCGATGTCTTCGCCATCCATCAGGAAGGCGGCCAGGTCTGCATCCAGGTGTTCTTCTTCCGCACCGGCCAGAACTGGGGCAACCGCGCCTATTTCCCCAAGGCCGATCCGGCGTTGGAAGCAGCCGAGGTGCTGGGCTCGTTCCTGGCGCAGTTCTATGACGACAAGCCGACGCCGCGGAACATTCTTCTGTCGCATGGCGTCGAGGATCAGGAACTGCTGGCCGAGGCGCTCTCCACCCGCGCCGGCCGCAAGGTCGCGATCTCCGTGCCGCAGCGCGGCGAGAAGAAGGACCTGACCGACAACGCTTTGCAGAATGCCCGCGAAGCGCTCGGACGCCGGCTGGCTGAAACCTCCACCCAGGGACGCCTGCTTGCCGGTTTCGCCGAGACATTCGGCCTGGCCAAGCCACCGGTGCGCATCGAGGTCTACGACAATTCGCACATCATGGGCACCAACGCGGTCGGCGCCATGGTCGTCGCCGGACCGGAAGGGTTCGTGAAGAACCAGTACCGGAAATTCAACATCCGCTCGACCGAGATCACGCCGGGCGACGATTTCGGTATGATGCGCGAGGTGATGGAGCGACGTTTTTCGCGGTTGCTCAAGGAGCATGGCGATGTCCCGGCTGGGGATACAGTTGATGGTTCGGCAGACGATATGGAGGACGATATCTCCGGCAGCTTCCCGGCCTGGCCCGATGTCATCCTGATCGACGGTGGCCAGGGCCAGATGACCGCGGTGCGCAAGATCCTTTCGGATCTCGGCATCGAGGACCGCGTGGTTGCCATCGGCATCGCCAAGGGCCAGGACCGCGACGCTGGCCGCGAGCGCTTCTTCGTCAAAGGCAGGGATTCATTTTCGCTGCCTGTCCGCGATCCCGTGCTCTATTTCATCCAGCGGTTGCGCGACGAGGTTCACCGTTTCGCGATCGGTTCCCACCGGGCCCGCCGCAAGAAAGAGATGGTCAAGAGCCCGCTCGACGAGATCAGCGGCATCGGTCCCGGCCGCAAGCGGGCATTGCTGCTGGCATTCGGCACCGCCAAGGCGGTCAGCCGTGCTGCTGTCGAGGATTTGAGGAAAGTCGACGGCATTTCCGAACAGGTGGCGAAACTGGTCTACAATCACTTCCACGAGAGTTGAAAAATCTGGCACTTTCATCTGGCCAGTCGATTCTAGCCTGTTGACCCCCCACATTCGCTTCTGATTTGAGTAGGCAGGCAGAAAGAGTTTCCCAGACATGGCCAAGCGCGCGTTCAACCTGCCCAACATGCTCACCTACGCCCGCATCGTCGCGGTGCCGATGGTGGTGCTGTGCTTTTTTCTCGAAGGACATCTGAAATCGAGCGACTTTGCCCGCTGGTCGGCGCTGATCATCTTCCTGCTCGCCTCGATCACCGATTATCTGGATGGCTATCTGGCGCGCGCCTGGCAGCAGACCTCCAATATCGGCAAGATGCTCGACCCGATCGCCGACAAGCTGCTGGTCGCCACCTGCCTGCTGCTGCTGGCCGCCGATACCGATCGCCATGCGGGCATTGCCGGCTGGTCGTTGTGGGCCGCGATCATCATCCTGTGCCGGGAAATCCTCGTCTCGGGCCTGCGCGAATATCTGGCGGCGCTCAAGGTCTCGGTGCCGGTGACGCAGCTGGCAAAATGGAAGACCGCCATCCAGATGGTCGCCATAGCGTTCCTCTTGGCCGGACCGGCCGGCGACAAGATCTTTCCGCTGACCACCCAGACCGGGCTGGTGCTGCTGTGGATCGCGGCGTTGGTGACACTCTATACGGGCTACGACTATTTCCGTGCCGGCCTCAAGCACATCATGGACGAGTGAGATGACGACCCGGCTCATCTATTTTGCCTGGGTGCGCGAACGCATCGGCATGCCCGAGGAGGATGTCGACCTGCCTGCCGGCATCGAGACGGTCGCCGATCTCCTGCGCTGGCTGAAATCGCGCGGCGACGGCTACGAGCATGCGCTGCAATATCCCGACGTCATCCGCGTCGCCATCAACCAGGAGCATGTCGAGCACCGCGAGAAGATCGCGGGCGCCCGCGAAATCGCGCTGTTCCCGCCGATGACCGGCGGCTGACATGAGCGGCGCGGTCTTACCTGTCGTGCGCATTCAGCGCCAAGATTTTGACGTCGCGGCCGAGATCGCCAGACTGACGCTAGGCCGCGCCGATATCGGCGCCGTGGTGAGCTTCTCAGGCCTTTGCCGCGACGAGCAGGGCGCGCTCTCAGCGCTCGAGCTCGAACACTATCCCGGTATGGCCGAAGCAGAAATCGCCCGCATCGCTGCTGAAGCGGTCGAGCGTTGGCCGTTGCAGGGGCTCACCGCCATCCACCGCCACGGGAAGATCGCGCCCGGCGAGAACATCGTGCTGGTGGTGGCAGCCTCCGCGCACCGCCATGCGGCGTTCGAGGCGGCGAATTTTCTCATGGACTATCTCAAATCGCGCGCGCCCTTCTGGAAGAAGGAGCATCGGGCTGACGGTTCGGAGGGTGGCTGGGTCGAGACCAAGGAAGCCGATGCAACGGCCGCGCAACGCTGGAAAGCGTCCGAATAAGATCGCCGCAGCCATGCATTGACCGCAATCCTTTGGCCAATTGGCGGAATTGGTCAGCCTGGGCATTGGCAACCCGGGGCATTGGCAGCCCGGGGCATTGGCAGCCCGGGGCATTGGCAGCCCGGGGCATTGGCAGCCCGGGGCATTGGCAGCCCGGGGTGAGGGAGATGGTCATGCTGGACAGGATCGCGGAGTTCTTCATCTTCGGTTTCGTGCCTCTGGTCGTCGGCATATTGGCCGTTCCTGAGCAGTCTGTTGCCGCCGAAAAGGCAGTGAGAGGCGAAGTGATCTATCGCGAGCGCATTGCCTTGCCGCCCAGTGCCGTGCTCTCCGTGCAACTTGCCGATGTGTCGCTGGCCGATGCGCCGGCCACCATTATCGGCGAGCAGAAAGTGAAGCCGACCGGCCAGGTGCCGATCAGCTTCGAGATCAAATTCGACCCTTCCGTCATCCGGTCGCAGATGACTTACGCGTTGCAAGCCCGCATCACCGTCGACGACAAGCTCCTGTTCATCTCCGATATGCGCCATCAGGTCGATCCCCTGACCGACGTGCCGCAGACCATCATGCTGAAGATGGTCGCCCCGAACGCCGAGCCGACGGTTTCGGTCTTCGACCAGCTCTGGCTGGTCGACTATGTCGACGGCATCGGCGTCATCGCTGCCCCGCAAGCGACATTCAGGGTCAGCGAGGCCGGCAAGGCGGGCGGCAGCGGCCCCTGCAACACCTATTTCGCCACCGCCAAGGTCAATGGGCAAACGATCGTGATCGGAGACATCGGTTCGACCTACAAGGCCTGTGCGCCAGAGGTGATGGCCGAGGAAAAGGCGCTGTTCGATGCGCTGGCCAAGGCGGCGTCATACCGTGTCGAGGCCGGCAAGCTCATCATATCAGGCAAGGATGGCCGCGAGATCCTGCGCTTTAGCGCGGCGAGCTGACCCCCAACGAAAAAGGCCGGCGAAACGCCGGCCTTCTTTTTACGGAATCCAAGGTCTGGATCGTCGGCTCAGCCGACGATCTCGGTGTCCGAGAACCAGTACTTGATCTCTTCTGCCGCGGTCTCCGGTGCGTCGGAGCCGTGCACGGAGTTTTCGCCGATCGACAGCGCATGAACCTTGCGGATGGTGCCTTCGGCGGCGTTGGCCGGGTTCGTGGCGCCCATCACTTCGCGGTTCCTGGCAATGGCGTTCTCGCCTTCCAGCACCTGGACGACGGTCGGTGCCGACGACATGAATTCAACCAATTCGCCGAAGAAAGGACGGTCCTTGTGGACGGCATAGAAGCCTTCCGCTTCGCGGCGGCTCATCCAGACCCGGCGCGAGGCGATGACGCGCAGGCCTGCCTCTTCCAGCATCCTGGTGATGGCGCCGGTGAGATTGCGCCGGGTTGCGTCCGGCTTGATCATGGAAAATGTGCGTTCGAGCGCCATGGGTGGTCCTTGTCTGAGAATGGAATTGAGAGTGGCGGGCTCTATACAAGCCGCCCGGCCCATTGCCAAGGGGCCCCGATCAGACGGCTGCACAGCAACGCTTTGCTTGCTATAGTCGCGTGCCGGCGCCGCGCTGAGGTCGGGCCGTATGGAGACAACATGACCATGACAGACGATCGTCAGGAACGCATTCGCAACCGTGCGCACCAGATCTGGCTGCAAGAGGGCCAGCCGGCTGGGCATCATGAGCGCCATTGGCATCAGGCGGCGGCGGATGTCGACCAGGAGGACGCCACGGACAAGTCGGCAGCCAAAAAGCCAACCAAGAAGGCAGCTGGCGCCGCCAAGCCAAAAGCCGCCCCCAAGGAGGCAAAGGCTGCCACGAAGGCCGGCAAGCCAAAGAAGGCGGCCAAGTAAGTTACTGCTTTACGGCGTCAAGCCGCGGCGGCGACCTTTCGCCCCAGCCCGCCATGCAGGTCGAGGCAGCGGGCGAACCACTGCGCCACCACGTCGCCGTCGTCGAGCAGTTGGTAGGGCGAGGCTATGCGCGCCCATTGCAAGGCGCCGAAGACGATATAGTCGCCAAACAGCGGCGCCGCGCCGCCGATGAACGGCTGATAGAAGAGCATCGAGCGCAATGGCTCCAGCGAGGCTCTGAAAGTGCCGAGCCCGGCCTCCCTGGCGGCCGTCACCTCCTCCAGCCTCTTGCCAAGACGCTGCTCCCGGCTCTGGCGGAAATAGACGGCGTTTTCCGCGTCCTGCATGGCATGAAGGTCCATGATGGCCGCGGTGGTCACGTAGGGATGAATGGTCACTTGCGACCAGCGTTCGATGAAGCGCGCCATCGCCTCGCCGCCTTCACCGCCAAACAGCGTCGGCCGGTCCGGATAGGCTTCATCGAGATAGAGCGCGATGGCGAAGGAATCCGCGAGGACTGTCTCGCCGTCGCGGATCACCGGAACGGTTTTCGAAACGCCGCCCTCGACAGCGGGCACCTCGAGAAAGCGCGTCGGTACGGTTGATATGTCGAGCCCCTTGTGGGCAAGCGCCATCGCCACCTTCCAGCAATGCGGGCTGAACGGACGTGTGCTGTCGCGTCCGACGAGATCATAAAGCAGAATGGTCATTGGCGGCGGCTCCCGTGCGGGTTAGGTAGGCCCCGCATCGACGCGAGCCGAGGGAAGCCATGAGACAGCATTTCATGATGTTTGCGGCCTATAATCAATGGGCCAACGGTCGCATCTATGATGCCGCCGCCGAACTCGATGATGAGGAATTCAACCGCGATGTCGGCGCCTTCTTCGGCTCGATGATGGGCACGCTCAACCACCTTTTGACTGCCGACCGCATCTGGATGAAGCGCTTCACCGGGGAGGGCGACGCGCCGACGACACTGGACGCTATCCTGCATCGGGGGTTGACCGGCCTGCGGGCGGCGCGTGAAGCCGAGGACAGGCGGATCATCGATTGGGTCGGCGGCCTCAATGACAAGGCGTTGACGGGCCGGTTCACCTACATGACCGTCTCGGACATGCGCACCGTCTCGCAAAGGCTGGCGCCGGCGCTGGACCATGTCTTCAACCACCAGACCCACCATCGCGGCCAGGCGCATACGATCCTGACCAGCCTGGGACGGCCAAGCCTGGGGTTGGACCTGATGCTTTTCCAGCGGACCGAGGAGGGCAGGGCTTTCGCCTGATCGGTGGCGTTGGCGTAGCCAGTCCGAAGGTTGTGCCGACCATCGCTGCATTTTGTGCTGCAGCATCGTCTTTGCATCAGTAGGCACCGGATGGATTCAGGCAGCCGTCGAAGCCTCGCCCCTGATTTCGTTGTCCAACTGGGACTGGGTCAGGGCCGCTTCCGCCATTACCCACTGCTTGAACAACTGGACCTTGCGTGCGGCAAGGCCTTTCAGCGGAGAGACAAAATACCAGCCAGCCGTGTTCGGATGATGGACGGCGAAGGGAGCCACCAGCCTTTCGGCGCGAATGTCGCTGGCCATATAGGCACGGTTGGCCACCGCAAAGCCCATCCCGGAATTGGCTGCCTCGTAGGACATCATGCACGAGTCGAAATAGATGCTCTTGGTCTCGCTGAGCACGAAGCTGGCGCCGGCGAAACCAAGCCAGGACTGCCAATTCTGGGTGCAGGTGTCGGAATGCAGCAGGGTGAAGTGCTTGAGGTCGTCCGGTGTCACCTTCGACAGCCGCTTGTCGCCGAGGACTTCGTGGAACAGCTTGCGGCTGCACACCGGTGTCAGGTCTTCGCGAAATAGCAGATCGGATTGCAGCCCGTGAAAGTGACCGTCGCCATAACGGATTTCGAGATCGAATTCCGAGGCCGTGAGCTCATGCGTCGCGTAGGAGGTTGAGACCCGCATCACGATATCGGGATATTGCTGCTGGAACAGCGGCAGGCGCGGAAACAGCCAGCGTGCCGCAAAGGTCGGCAGCACCGATATTTTTAGCACATGCTCCTGCGATTGTCCGGTCGCTTCCATGCTGGCGGCGACGATTCGCTCCAGCGCCTCGCGAACGCGCGAGACATAGGTCTCGCCCTCCGGCGTCAACGACACCGCATTGCCGCCGCGCTGGAAAATCTTGAAACGAAGCTGATCCTCCAGGCTTTTCACGCGCTGGCTGACCGCTGAAGCGGTAATAAACTGTTCTTCACCGGCGCGCGTGAAATTACCGTGCCTTGCAGCACTTTCCACGATTTTCAGCGAATTGAGGTTGACCTGACTGAGCAGACGCACGGTTTCGACCTTAAGCTTGGCTTACACTAGCACCAGCATTCCTAATTTTACAGGGGTGGGTGAATTAATCGACTGTTTACCAAGTGTTGCCCCCATCCTGGAGAAGTACAATGAACGCCCATACCATTCCCGAACTGCGTTATGCGATGAGCCGCGAAGCCATTATCGGCCATGAAACCGCCTGGAAAGTGTCGAGTTTCGGTGTCGCGCAATATCTGCACGGCTATGACCCGGCACTGCTTGCCGCGATCGAGGAGGCTGCCCTGAAGCTCAAGGCCAGCCATGCCGTGCACAAGCACCTCGATCTGACCTTCATCACCGGGGCCGACCGTTTCATCCCCGAGATCAGGGAATTGCTGCATGACAAGCTGCGCCTGGAGCGGCTGTCCGACATGATGGGCACCAAGCTGGAGCCCTATCCGCTGTCGATCGTCGGCTCGACGGTCACCTTCATGAATCCCAGGGACGGCGCCGTGGAGTGGCATTGCGATGGCGTTCCGGTCACCGAGCTCATTCCGCTGTCGATCAGCAATCCGCTGGTCGGCGGCCACCTCGAAATCTATTGCGACGACTCCGAAACCGGCCGCGCCATTCTCGAATCCGGCCGCGAGATCCCGCGCAACAGTGTCATGCGCATCGATCACAAGATGAACTACGCGACGCTCGGCCAGTTCCTGGGCGTCCTGCATCGCACCGCGCCGATCCGGTTCGGCGAGCGCGTCACGCTGGTGCTCAACCAGCGCTCGGTGGCCAAACCCTATGTCGACGACAACAGAATGTTCTATCTCGCCGCCGACAATGACCACGACCGTGAGTGGGTCAGCGAACTGGCCGAAGATGTCTGGACCAACCAGCTCCCGGCCTACCGTCGGTTCGAGGCGGAGCATCCCGTGCCCGCCGCCGTCGATGCTCCGGTTCCGGGCGGAGCCAGGGAATCATGGTAGTGAACCATGATCCCGAAAAGTCGGAACCGGTTTTCGGACAGGATCATGGTCGAACAGCAAAATAGAATCCTATGCCGATTGTTTCGGCAGGGATCCGGCTCGATATCCGCGTTGGTCTTCGCTGCCGGTGCGGTGGCGTTGTGGTCCACCAATGCCCTGGTCGGCAAATCCCTGCTGGCCGGCCACCCGGTGTCGCAGGTCCAGTTCCTGCAATTTGCAGGCGCTGCACTCGTCTTCGCCGCCATCCGATTGATGAGCCGGGCCATCCGATTGATGAGCCGGGCCATCCGATTGATGAGCCGGGAAAGAGTAGCACCGGTCACGGCCGGGGCGGCGTTCATCTCTCTCGCGGTCGGCTTCATCGGTCTGGTCGGCACCATGGTGCTGCAATACATCGCCTTCGCTTCGATGCCGGTGATCGAGGCCAATCTGGTCGCCTACACCTGGCCGTTGATGGTCGCGGCGGCAGTCATTGCCTTGGAAAATCCGCGGCGTCCGGCACTGTTGGGTCTCGCCGCGGTGGTAGGCTTCATCGGCGTCGCACTGGTGATTTCGGGAGGGCGCAACCAATCCTGGTTCGACGGCGATCTGGTCGGATATCTCGCCGCATTCGGGTCGGCGCTGTGCATGGCCTTCTATTCGATCATGGTGGGACGGGTCGCCACCCCAGCCGATCGCCTGTTGCTGCCCTCATCGTTGATCGGCGTCGCTTTGACGTTTCTGTGGTGCGCTCGCGACGGTTTCACCTGGCCCATCGGCGCGGACCTGGCTCTCGGCCTTTATCTCGGCGCCGGTCCGATGGGCTTGGGCTACTATTTCTGGTCGCGCGCCTTGAAGCTTGAAGGCAGCGGCAGGGTCGCGGTGGTCGCCTATCTCACGCCGATCGCCTCGACCCTGCTTTTGACCTTGTCCGGCGAACGGCTGACGGTGACGGCCATTGTCGGAGCCATCCTCGTCATCGGCAGTTGTGTCGCGGTCGGTGTGGAACGTTCGGAGGCCGAAAACCATGTTTGACGAGAATGAGCGTCTGGCCATTCAGGAAGCGCATTGGCTGATCGACGAATTCGGCGTCGAGGCACCGCTTTACGCCGCGATGAGGGCCGAAAAGGCGATAGAACAAAAGGATTTCGCGCGCTGCGCCCGCTGGAAGCGTATTCTGGAGATATTGGACGAAAGTCCTGCCGCTAAGTCTGCTGGTTCCAAGTATTAGATTTTCTAATTTGCACGGCGTCGATTTCGCATGAATGCTATTTTGGCCGATTCTTCATTCTTTTATGAGACTTGGCGGTCCGTTGGGGGACGCGGTTAAAGAGATACATCGACACAAGTCTTCGCTGGGGTGGAGGATTTTGTCGCAAATAAGGTGAAAGAATTGTCAAATATCGATGATAAGACCGTTATCGAGCTGACGGCCGATATTGTCTCGGCCTATGTAGGCAACAATCCCCTTCCGGCTTCCGGCCTGCCTGAGTTGATTGCCAGCGTCAGTGCTTCGGTTCGCAAGCTCGCTGGTGCAGTTGTCGCGGAAACACCAAACCTGGTTCCGGCAGTCAATCCGAAGAAGTCGGTATTTCCCGACTACATCATCTGCCTTGAGGACGGAAAGAAGTTCAAGTCGCTCAAGCGGCACCTGCGGACCGACTACGGCCTGAGCCCGGACGACTATCGGGCCAAATGGGGCTTGCCGCCGGACTATCCGATGGTTGCGCCAAACTACTCGGCGACGCGATCGGCGCTGGCAAAGTCGACGGGACTGGGCCGCAAGCCGGCAGCAGCGCCGGCCGCTGTCGCCAAGGCAACGAAGCGCAAGGCGACTGCCTGAGAGCAGGCAAGCCACCGTTCGGCTGCTTTGACGGCGCCCTCGCGGGCGTCGTTTCGAGGCCTTGTGCGGCCAACTGGCCCGCAAGGCCTTGCGAAGCGTTGATGTCCGGTGCAAAAGCGCGGCCATGCTGATCATCAACGACCTATCGCTCCGCATGGCCGGACGCCTGCTTCTCGACCATGCCTCGCTGACCTTGCCGGCCGGCACCAAAGCCGGCCTTGTCGGCCGCAACGGTACCGGCAAGACGACGCTGTTCAAGGCCATTACCGGCGATTTCCCGTCCGAGACAGGCTCGATCAGCCTGCCGAAGAGCACCCGCATCGGCCAGGTGGCGCAGGAAGCGCCAGGCACCGAGGATGCGCTGATCGAGATCGTGCTCAAGGCCGATCTCGAACGCACGGCGTTGCTCGAAGAGGAAAAGACGGCGACCGATCCGCACCGCATCGCCGACATCCATATGCGGCTTGCCGACATCGACGCGCACTCAGCCGAATCCCGCGCCGCCACCATTCTCGCCGGCCTCGGCTTCGATGACGCTGCGCAACGGCGTCCGGCCTCCTCCTTTTCCGGCGGCTGGCGCATGCGCGTGGCGCTCGCCGCGGTGCTGTTTGCCGAGCCCGATCTGCTGCTGCTCGACGAACCGACCAACTATCTCGATCTTGAAGGCACGCTGTGGTTGGAAAACTACGTGTCGAAATATCCGCACACCGTGCTTTTGATCTCGCACGACCGCGACCTGCTCAACCGCGCCGTCAACTCGATCGTTCACCTCGACCAGAAGAAGCTGACCTTCTGGCGCGGCGGCTACGACCAGTTCGAGCGTCAATACACCGAACAGAAGGAATTGCAGGAGAAGGGCCGCGTCAAGCAGGAAGCCGCGCGCAAGCACATGGAATCCTTCGTCGAACGGTTCCGCGCCAAGGCCTCCAAGGCGAGACAGGCACAGTCGCGCATCAAGGCACTGGAAAAGATGAAGCCGATCGCGGCCCTCGTGAACGACTCGGTGCGGCCGTTCTCCTTCCCCGAGCCGGTGAAGACGGTGGCCTCGCCGATCGTGGCGCTGAACAACGTCAATGTCGGCTACACCGAGGGGCAGCCGATCCTTAAGAAGATGACGCTGCGCATCGACGCCGACGACCGCATCGCGCTGCTCGGCGCCAACGGCAACGGCAAGTCGACCTTCGCCAAACTGCTGTCCGGCCGGTTGAAGCAGGAGAGCGGCACCATGACGGTGGCGCCCGGGCTGAAGGTGGCGATCTTCGCCCAGCATCAGCTCGACGATCTGCGGCCGGACGAAAACGCCTACGAGCATGTCCGCCGGTTGATGCCGGAGGCGCCGGAATCGAAGGTACGCGGCCGCGTCGCCCAGTTCGGCCTCACCACCGAGAAGATGAACACCGCCGCCAAGGATCTTTCGGGCGGCGAGAAGGCGCGGCTGCTGATGGGCCTGTCGGCCTTCGAGGGGCCGAACCTGTTCATCCTCGACGAACCGACCAACCATCTCGACATCGACAGCCGCGAATCGCTGATCCATGCGTTGAACGAATTCCCTGGCGCCGTCATCCTGATCTCGCATGATCGCCATCTGCTCGAGGCAACCGCCGACCGGCTGTGGCTGGTCAAGGACGGCGCGGTCAACCCCTATGACGGCGATCTGGAAGACTACAAGACGCTGGTCACCGGCGTGTCCGGCGACCGCCGCGGCAAGCGCGAGGCCGACAAGGCATCAAAGGCCGACCGCCGTCGCGATGCGGCGGCACGCCGCGCCGCCTTCGAGCCGCTGGCCAAGGAAATCCGCGCCACCGAAGCGCTGATGGACCGCATCCGCAAGCGCATCGACGGCATCGAGGACGAACTGTCCAATCCGGCGGTGTACGAAAAGGATCCCTCGACAGCGACCCGGCTGGCCAAGGAGCGCTCGCAACTGGCCCAGACGCTGGCCGGCCACGAGGAAAAGTGGCTGTCCATGTCGGCAGAGTATGAGGAGGGCACGGCGGAATAAGGAGACTGTTCCTTCCTTCTCCCCTGCGGGCTAGCGTGCGCACACATTTGCTTCGGGTTCATTTTTGTGAGGCGAGAACGAAGCCGTCGACGATGGCGTTGAAGCGTCTGAGGCCTTGGGTGAAGGTGATGGGTCCTGGCGGGCGTTCCTTTTCGTAGCCGTTCCAGCCTCCGAGCCTGGCGATACACCAGGCGGCCCAGGCGAGCGTGTGCGTGGGGTGGGGGTTCTTCTGCTTTTGGGTCTTGCCTTCGAGTTTGGCGATGAGCACGTTCAGGACGGTGATCTCGGTGGGATCGAAGAGACGTGCGGCCTGGAAGCCC